>CAZQOY010000039.1:11307-15185 GCA_964595095.1 uncultured bacterium
GACTCATTCGTTTGTTGGCTTTAGAAGATGGTGGGAGATATTTAGAAGCTTATGATGCGACGGATGTCTTGTCATCAGAATGTGATGGTGCAGACTTATACGCTTTAAATATAATTAAAGCCTTGTTACTCTGGCGATTAACCAGATTCGATGACAGCATAGAGTTACTTGATAGTACCGAGTATTTATATCAGCAATTAGATAATAAAGATCATGAAGAAGTAATTGGTTGGAGAGCATTACATTCCTGTGTAATGGGAAGGAATTTTTACAACAAAGCAAAACAAGACGAAAGCCATGAATTATTTATAGAGAGCCTAGATTTATACAAGAAAATAAATTATCGTTATGGAATAGCCTCTGAATTAAATAACCTAGGTGTGACTTATCTAGCCAAAACTGAAATTGAAAGGTCGATTTCATGCTTGAAGGAAGCACTGGTTATTTTTGAAGAATTAGGAAACAATAGCTCTCAATCAAATATTTATCAAAACTTGGGTAATACATATCGAAATATGGGTGATATAAATAAGGCACTGAAGAATTATAATCAATGTTTAGTTTTCAGGAAAAAGGTCGAGTATTTTGGTCAGGTTGAGAAAATAGCAGATATCCATGCAAATATTGGTTCAATTTATTCTATAAAAGGAGAGTTGGAGAATACTTTGAGCAATTATTTCCAGGCTCTAGATATTTACAAATCAACAAATAATGACCGTGGTCTGGCTTTCATATACAATAAAATTGGGCTTTGTTATAATAGAAAAGATGAAGCGGAAGTAGCAATTGATTATCTAAAAAGAAGCCTGGAGATTGAATTAATTAAAGGTAATAGAATTAGATTGTCCACAAATCATTATAATCTTGTCAATTGTTACCTGAATATGAATAATGAATCACTATCAAAAAACCATCTTGATAGGATGTACGATTTACTAGAATCCGAAATCGTGGATGAAGTTAATATTAATTACAGGTTGGCTAAAGCAATGTTTTTGATGTATCAAAGCAAGAATGATCCAGAAGCAGAAATAATATTAATAAATATTCTAAATTTAGAGAACCTCGGTTTTGATTTTGTAATAACTGCAAAATTAAATCTATGTGAAATTTACATCTTTAGATATAGAAAGCAAATGAGTCAGAAGATACTAAATCCACTCGAAGCTAAGATTGATTATCTTGTTAATATTGCGGAAGTTCAAAAATTGTATGCTCTGTACGTTCAAGTTTATATCATAAAGGCAAAAATCGCTCTCATACATTCAGAGTATGAAAAAGTAGCAGCTTATCTATTTACTGCAAAAGAAGTAGCAAAGTCAAAAGGATTGGAATTATTAGCAATTAAAATTCAAGTAGGTATAGATCGATATGTTTCAAATATTCCAACATACCTGGAATTGGATCAAAATCCCGAAGCACTAGATCAGCGATGGTCAATAATAGGATTAGAACAAACAATTTCAGACATCAAGCAGGAAAGGCTACAATATCTTGTATTTTCAGATGAAAAGCATAAGTTTGATGATTTCGATACCTCATATTGTGGCAAATCTAGTAATGACCTGGAGAAAAGTTCTTTAGAAGATCAATCACTAAAATGTGCAATATGTAGGAAATTCGATTTATTGAAGAGTATGCGAAAGTTAGTAATAGCTCATATTATAGATAAATTGTGTTATGAGTGTAATAATCAATTAACAATTTATGAAGCAGAGGAATTAATTGACGATTATACAGAAGGAATTGATGAAACAGGAAAGTTCAATAGCTTTTTGGGAATAAGTTCACCTTTATTTGATGGGATTATTACCTGGAAATGCTTTAATAAAATAAAACCATGCAGCATGCCGCAAGAATTTGAGGTAAACCTAACAGAGATATCAAGTATTTTCTTTTCTAATTAGACAACCTACTCGAGAAATTTTCTTTCATTATCCATCAAATTTTTTAATGATTGTTTTAATTCTTTATTAAGAAATTTTGTCTCTTGTCCTTCAATTAGCTTTTTACGGATATCATTATATTTTTCTTTGAAATCAATAATATGATCACGTAAATCCATTATTTCGTCAAGAGAGAATACATTATCTTTTATGACTTCAAATTCAATCATATCTTTTCTTAAATCTTTGATTCTCTTGCCATCGTGTTCAATTAAATTAAAATTTTTGTTAATAGATTTTTCAATATTTTTAATTTGGTTTTCAAATGACGCTATTTGATCTATTATCTTTGTTAGATTACCACTCAATTCATTTATTGCATTTGTGAACGATTCCAATGTAACATAATTGTTAATGGTCGATTCATACTTTAAATCTTGCATTTGTTCTTCTAATTGATTAATCCGTTTATTAAAATCTTCCTTGTTTTTTAAATTTTCAACTTCTAATTCATGAACCTTTGGATGTGTTGATTGGTAAAAATCTAGTAGATAGTTAAACACTTGAGTAATATTTTTCTTCTTCAAATCCTTTTTTAAATCATCAATTGATTCTTTATCATCCGGTGAAAGAGCAATAGTAACATTTTTTCTATTAGAAGGTGAATCCGTTGTTTCCTGCTTCTTCATTAATTTACCCAGCCCATCCCCAATTCATGAATGTTTTTCCTATACTTTTCTTGATTTAATGATATTTTAATAAGTTTATTAAAAAATATGATTTAGGGAAAAAAAAAATGATTATTTAGCATAAAAATATCTTTGAACCCTAAATTACACCATTGGATTACACTTGATGCAATTTTCATTGAAAAATGATTAATTTTCATTTAGCTCTTCACTAATATATTCCTCAAGCTTACTCAAGCATACTGATAAATTTTTTCGACCAAACCCAATTCTGAAGTGTCTATTCCCATAATCAAATTTTGTACTCGGAAGTAACAGTACTCCTTTTTTTTCAGTTAGGTTTAAACAAAATCTTTCAGCATCATTGCTAAATTTGATTCTTACAAATCCCACACTGCTGCCTTTTGGCCTTATCCAATCAAATAATTGTAAATGATTTTCAAAAAATTGGTCTAGTAATTTCAAATTTTTCTTTATTATTAGGTTATTTCTTTTCAAAATAGTATTTTTTTTCTTTAATGCAATAGTAGCTAATATTTCACTGGGACCACTATTACATATTGTAGTGTAATCCTTAAGTTCTGAAACAAAATTCAGAATTTGTTTATTTCGTGTCGCAAGCCATCCAATTCTTAATCCCCCCAATCCAAAGGATTTTGACATTACACCCAGAGATATCCCTTTTTCATATTTATCACAGGCAGCAGACAATCTATTGACAACGTTATATTCAGTAAAACGATAAACTTCATCAGAAAACACATAGATTCCGTTTTTACGAGCAGTAGTGATAATTGTTTTAAAATCGTTTTCTGAAATTATTTGTCCAGTAGGATTATGGGGATTATTAATAATAATAGCCTTTGTATTGATTTTAATATTATTTTTTAAAAAGTCTATATCCCAGCAGTATTTCTCATCCATTTTCCATTCAATTACATTTACACCATTGGAACGTGCAATTTCATAAAGAGATTGGTATCCAGGGAATTGAACAATTATATGGTCACCTTCGTTGAAAAAGTTCATAAATAAAAAAATGCCCTCTTCTGCACCTGAAAAAACAATTATATGTTCGCTCTCCATATGTTCATATAATTTTGAGATTTCCCTTCTTAAATCTGGATGGCCAGAGGATTCAGTATATCCTAGTTCTAATTTTTTCAGACTTTTATCTGTTCCGCCTTCTAAACCAATTAAGTCTTCGACATTATAGGTCTCACAATCTGACGCACATAAAATGTAGGGGGTATTGAACTCGTATTCTGCAAAATAACGTTCAAGTTTAAAATTCTTAATTTTC
>CAZQOY010000040.1:0-14604 GCA_964595095.1 uncultured bacterium
CTTCCGGCAGCACGTTAACCGATTGATACAGGCCGGCTCCGGCGAACAGGCCCTTGTGATACTTGGGGCGATACTCCACGGCGGCGGTGAGACCAAAATTGACCAGCAGGATATTCCACCAGTCCACGTGGTCAAACTTGTCGGTGTTAAAGCTGTTGCCGCCGATCCGAAAGGATAGGTTCAACCGGCCCAGCCAGGAGGGCCGCAGCCGCAGGAGCCACTGCTGCTGCTTGCCGCCGACGGCTATGGATTCGTGGCGGGAGGATTTACGGTAATATATCTCCATTCCCGGCGCGCCGCGGATGTAGCGGTCCAGCTGATCGGCGGGAAAATCGAGCGACAGGCGGCCGTCCAGGATATAGCCGTCCGGCAGGATGATGGTATCCACCCAAAACATCAGCTGCCGCCGGTAGCGATAGGGAGAAATCTCCGGCCCCAAAAGGTTCTCGTTTAGGACCCTCGCCTGGTCCGCCATCCAATTCCCCACCAGCCGGCTGATGGCGTCCTCGGGTTTCTGCTTCCTTTTCTTTTTAACGCGGTGCTCCCACTGCCAGTCGCGGAGCGTGGCCCCCTCCCCATCAACCAGCCGAGCGTAGCCGTTCAGCGTCCAACCCTTTAAGAACATCGGGGAGCCGTCGTACCAGATGGAAATATTATCAATCACCAGGGTAGTGCCGGACCGGGTGGTGTCCACCGGCAATCGTCTGCCCAGGGCTACGGACAGGGACTCCGGCAGTACCAGGTACTGGTCAACGGGGATGTACATCCATTTCTTGATCTGCCGGATGCCGAGGATAGGGCCGGGCGTCTCGCGGCTGTCCAGGACTTGCAGCGGCGTGCCTGAAGAGGTGAGGGAGGAATCGGCCGGCAGGTTGATGACCAGGGTATCGGCGATGAACTTCGAGAAGGTAAAATCCTGCGGATATGCGTCGGTGACCAGTACCGCACAGACTAGGACAATGAAGAATAGATTCTTTTGAGTCCGGATAGTAGTACCCAAACTGATCTTTGGCTGTTGAATCTTTAACAACTGTAGTACCTGATTTTGTCTATGCATATGGATGTTAAATAGACATCCTTCAATATTCAAAGGTTGTCATACTGACGAAGCTTTGATTTTTTCAATGTACGTTCCCGTCATGACAGCATTGTCTATTTATCGGTCAGGCAGGTCGTCGAGAACCCGCTTCATGCTCTGCCGGTAGGCCCGGGAAGGCGGTCCCGGCCCCTGACGGGCTGACGGACCCGCTATGCCCGGTTTAGAAGGGTGGCAGTAAATACCGGTCACTCATGCTTGATTATTTCTGGGACACCTCAATAGGTTGTTGTGGTTGACATCCCCGTTTCCCGCATATAACTTTCATCAGAAATCGCCAACAGTACGAACAGGATAAAGGAGTCTTTTATATAACTTCGCTAAGGGTAATTGATCTTTTTAGAGTGGATCAAGTTTGCCCTTACACGAGGTTGTCAGGAACCGAATGTAACGGCATTCGGTTTTTTTCATTATCTTACGAGTATTTGGTTCATGTCAGCTTACATTCCAGAAAACGTTGAGTCGGTCCCCCTGCCTGAACCTACCGCTGGGGGTCGGCGCTGTTCAAACCGGCGTAATGCAGGCCGGTGGAGGGATATGAATTGGCTATAAAAATACGGCAAGTGATTATTGCCACAGTAGTTACAGTGAGTTTGCTGCCGGGACAGATCCGGTTACTTGACCGCGACAGCCAGACTACCCCGAAGCGTGAAGTAAAGACCGTGCCCCCCTACCAGGTCCCCGTAAGGGGCACCGCCCTTGAACATACGATAGTACCAAGCGACTATCTGGTAGGGCCGGGGGACCGATTCATCATTTCCATCCTGGGTTCGGAACCTTACCTCGAGTTGATGACGATTACTCCTACCGGGGACATCGTCATACCAGAAGTCGGGATGATATCTGTTGTCGGTTTGTCCGCCGAAGAAGCCTGCCGACAGATACTGGCCTACCTGAAAGAAATCTTTCCCGCCTATAAGGCGACCTGCGCTTTATATGGCATCCGGGGGATTCGTGTGAGCGTTACCGGCGCGGTGGAGCGGCCCGGTCTTCGTGAAGTAACCCAGCTGTCACGGCTGACGGACCTGCTCGATGCAGCCGGTGGTGTTCGGCCAAATGCCGTACTTCACCGAATCCGCCTGATCCGAAACTCCCAGGATGAGCAGATCCTGGACCTCACCAGCTACTACCACGAAGGTGACCTGTCCCACAATCCGTACCTGGGGAGCGGCGACCAGGTCATAGTACCCTACGGCGAAATAACAACCGACTTAGTACTCGTGCGGGGGCTGGGAACCGGTATCACCTACCAGGCCATAAAACCGGGAGAGACCTTAGCCTCATTGATGAAGCGGATCGTCCACGGCAAGAATGCTGACCGGGACAGCGTCATCCTCCAGCGCCGGCTGGGAGCTGACCAGCCGGAACAGCGTGTCGTTGCAGCGGATCAATTCTCCTCAACCACGTTGCAGCCCGGCGATGTGCTGTATATCAATACTATCGCCGAAATAGCCGTAGTGGGTGAGGTTCGCGCAGCCGGGCGGATCGCTTTTCAGCCGGGGCTGACAGCCGAGGATTATATTGTCCTGGCGGGAGGCATCACCCGCGACGGCTCATCGCGCAAGGTTGAGATCGCCAGACTCAATGGCCAGACCTTGCGGGGCGGTGATACGCAGGTGCAGGCCGGAGATACCATCTATGTCCCCCGCTCCTTCAACAGCGTCTTCCTGGGGCAGCTGGGAATGATTCAGGCTGCCCTTACATTCCTGAATATTTACCTGGCATATCTGGCGGCGACGAGGGCCGGCTTATGAATGACACCACTACGAACCCGGCCGCAGCCGGAATACAATTTATGCCTGCGAGCATCATTAGTGAGCTGTGGCGATCAAAGAGACTTATCCTCATCAATTTTGCTGTAATCTCATTCCTGGGGGCCGGTTTCTCTTTCCTGCTGCCGGTGTGGTACAAATCCTCCGCCACGATACTTCCCCCTTCAGCGGGTGGTGGTGAGATTCTTCTCGGTGGTCCGAGCGCCGTCAATCCCCTGTCGATCCTCGGTCTCGGTGTCGCCAGTGATGAGATTAACAACTATATAACCATATTGAAAAGCCGTAGATTGAGAGAGACCATTATCCGTGAGTTCAACCTCATGGAAAAATACAGAGCCAAAACGATAGAAAGCGCTCTTAAGCGGCTGGATAGTAAAATTGACCTGGAGGTCACCGATGAGGGGGCCCTCGTGTTCAGCATACTCGACCGCGATTCTCTGCAGGCAAAGCTCATGGCCGATGCCATACTGAGAGAATTGGGAACAACAACTGTCAGTCTCAGAACCAGGGCCAGCCAACGCAACCGTCGTTTTATCAATTCCCGCATCGTGTCTGTAAAGGAAGAGCTGGCCAGGGTAGAACAGGCCATGGGCAAGTTCACCGCCCGCTATGGCACTTTTGGCTTACCTACTCAGATGACGGTTGTGATTGATCAGTTGATCCAGATGGAAGTCGCGCTTGCCGACGCCGAAATTGAGTATGACATTGCCTCTGCCAGTCTGGATGAAAAACACCCCCAGCTCGAAATTCTCCGAATTCAACGTGACAAGATAAAGGCAAAAGTCGAAGATCTGATGGCGGGAAAGGGGAAATCCGACTTGTTGCCCAACCCAAAAGAGCTGCCTGATGTTACCGTAGAGTACGCAAGATTGATACGTGACATTGAAATTCTGAGCGCTCTGCTTGAGTTCCTGTATCCCCAGTACGAGCAGGCACGATTGCAGGAGGCTAAAGATGAGCCAACGATGCTTGCCATGGATTATCCCCGTGTTCCTCAAAAAAAGGATAAGCCCAAACGGCTGCTTATCGTGCTGGCTTCCGGCTTGTTTAGCCTTATGATTTCCAGTGTATGGGTTGTTCTGAGGCCTCAATTAAGCCAAAAGCCTGAAATAAAACAATGACGTAGAATGCATAAGTGACCAAGCTGGCAACCTTCAAGCGGGCACCTTTTATCATAATTGGCATGCAGGCAGCTGCCGTTGTCACAACGGCCGTCCATCCCCTCATGCCGCTTGTCCTGGTGTTTGGCGTCGCCGGCGCTATCTTTATGCTTTACTGCCAGCAACCCTTATTAATTCTACTGGCGAATGAAGGATTCATCAGGCGCACCTTGAGCGAGTGGTTCCCCATCTTTCAGGTCGTCGATCCCGTAGTGCTGCTTGTCACTATCCTCGTTTTTACTCTGGTGCTTAAACTCCGTGAACCTGAGGTCCGTCGACACCTCAAGGCAAATCAATACATCATAGCGGCTTACCTGATCTGGGTGGTCTGGATGATAACGGCATCAACATACGCACCCAACGCTGAATGGGCCGTTGTTAAAAGCTTAAGATTCGCCCTTTTTAACACCCTCCTGTTCCTTGGTCCCTTTATTCTGATTCACACCCGCAAAGAGAGCGGGATCATGCTTCATTTCTACCTGGCCTACGGCTTATGTGTCGCCCTTTTCATTATCGGCCAGCTGTTGCTCCGGTCAGGCCTTGCCATGTCTTTGGAAAACGTAGCCCGCCTCTCCTTCTTGAGCGCAAATCCAATAGGGGTCGGAAGGGTTTTATCGATCTGTGCGGCTATGTCCGCGATTCTCATTATCATGGATCTAGGCAAAAAGCGATTGTGGGGAATCGCATTCGCAGTATTTCTGATTGCGGCTGTACTTACCGGCTCGCGGGGACCGGTTCTCAGCCTTGTCGCCGCCACCGGGTTACTGGGGATGATCATCAGCGGAAAGGCCCGGCGCAGGACATTACTTATCATGGCGCTTCTGGTCGCTGTCGCCGGGCTGGCTATGATTATCGCGCCGGAAGGTATCACCTATAGATATCAATTGCTGTTATCAACTGAGCTGATCCAGACCAGACAGGGTTTGCAATCATTTAATTCTATTACCCACCGGATTCACCTCTGGGATATGGCCCTCAGCCTCTGGACCCAGGACGCGCGGCATTTTCTCCTGGGTGACGGCACCGCGGGCTATGCGCGGCTGTTTCCCTGGAGGAATTATCGTTACCCTCATAACCTTCCCCTGGAGATACTGGTGGAGTACGGCCTGGTGGGGGCGTGGGTATTCAGTCTGCATATCCGGTCGGCCCTTAAGAAGATCCGCCAGCAATTCAGGACAGGGCTGGGTCGTGAGGAGCTGATGTGGCTGGCGGCCTTGACGACATTTTTCTTTTCCACCCTTGTAAGCGGCGATCTTGATAATAACCGCTTTTTATGGTTTTTTATCGGAGGGTTGGTATCCACCATCAGTATCAAAAGCCGCCGTCAGACAGAGCAACTATCGGGCTGATCTCTGAATGTGTCTCGCTGGTCATGAAATTCTTTTGCGAGTCCGGATCTGAAAATCGTGCTTTATCTCTTTCCGTTAATATCCTCTATCCTCCAGGTACCGGGGTCCCAGACGATTGGTTCCTATTGTGAACCGGTTATTAAGCCTTAACCCGTTCACGCTCAGATTGGGCATCAAAGGAGATTTGGCCGTCACCTTCATAAACGGCCTTGGTTTGATTACCGGTATCCTGATACTGTATGGCCTTATTGCAAGGATCATGGGTCTGGAAGCCCTGGGGGAGTTCCTTCTGGTGCGGCGGACGGCATTCTCACTTATGAATGTTCTCCTGCTGGGCATGAACATCGGACTTCCCTTCTATATCTCAAGGGGAGGAGACAATACCTACGGGACCTCCGCCTTGCTGCTTTTCGGGCTGCTGACCGTTCCCCTCGTCAGTGTGGCGGCTGTGGCCCTGGACCTGGGCATACTAAGCGGCTTTCCTCCCGAATTGGCCCTTCCGTTCTTCATCTTCACCACCGCCTACACATTCCAGGCCCTAACCTACGGCCTGTTGCGGGGTCACCTGAATATTCTGGGGGCCAATCTGCTGCAGCTGCTGGGCACGGGGATCATCCCTATCAGCATATTTTTTATCGTTTATGACTTGGGGATGCCGCTTATCTTTGTCACCATCGGGCTGGGGACTGTCACTCTCTCGGCAGTGGCTTATTTCGTTAAAATGGGACGAGGTTATTATACTGTGGATTGGCAGAAAATGTGGCAACTCCTGACCTATAGTATACGGCGCGTTCCGACGTTTGCGGCTGATTTCATTCTCATAGCTGGCGTCCCGCTCCTGATTGTCAGTGAAGTAAGTAAGGCTGAGATAGCCTATGTGAATTCCGGCATCAGCCTCATTCGCCTGTTTTTGATAGTGGTTTATCCCCTGAACCTCGTCTTGCTGCCCCGGGTATCTAAAGCCCTGGCGGCGGGCAAAAAAGCCCCGGTCTCACGAAACCTGGAAGTCCTGTGCAAAACCGTGTTACTCATCGGAATACCGCTGGCGGCCTTGTTGAGCGTGAACGGTTCGGTTATCCTTGAAGTCTGGTTGGGAAGTGGGAGTACGACTGGTATCCGGGCTGTACAGCTGATCGTATTAGCACTGCCCTTTTACCTGTTAATGGAGGTACTGCGCTCCCCAATTGATGCGGCCTCGTCCAGGGCGTATAATTCCTTGGCCCACGGCGTTGCAGCATTGGCCCTGCTGATCACCTTCTACGGGTTGAAAACCGCCGGTATGGCCGGCATAGAAGCCGGTGTCATCAGTTTCGTAGTCGGATATCTGACTGTCGCTGCCGCCAGTTTGTATTACACCCATAAGATATATAGGATCAGCATCTTATGCCCCTCGTATCTGTTGACCGTCGCTGGGATAACCGGTTGCTTCCTGCTCCTGCATTATTCCATCGATGCTGTATTGCCGGAATTCTGGTCGTTTCTTGTAAGTGGTGTTGTGCTTATGATTGCCCTTGGCTTGTACTTAACCAAGTCCCGCTCTGGATGGGTAGCGGGCTTACGGTTGCTGGTGATAGCTGGAAAAGGCTGATGTGGTTCAGTATTTCAGTGGCCATTTCTGGAGGTTATTGAATGAATCTTAGACGGGTAATGCTGGCCTTTGAGCCGGTGGTCGGAGAAGTCGGCCGGACCTGGTTACGGTGGCGGGGGATGCCAACTCGACGCTGGCCGGTGCCCTTGTCTGTGTCATGCTGGGGGTCAGAGTGGCTCACGTGGAATACTGACCATGCGCTTCAATTGAAGAGGCATAGAAAAAAACAATTGAGTCGCGACATTTATTACATAATTAATTATTCACACTTATTAGATTTCCTGATATTGTTCAATGCAATACAATATCTTTTTCCGAACATAAATAAATATTGCGATTTATGCTGATATGAATATATTAATATTTGAGCAAAGATATACGTCTGAGAAGGATCCAGGGATAGCCAGATTCAATATATTTTCAAAATATTGGGCGAGAGAGGGCCATACCATAACTGTCATATCAGGTATGATTAACTATGTCTCTGGTCATAAACCTGATAAGTACAAAGGGAAAATATTCTTTTCTGAAAGAATTAAAAAAGGAATAACTGTATTACGTGTTTTCGATACAGTTTTGGGCTACAGTACATTTCTGGGTAGAATGATTTCGTATTTAATATATACTTTTTCTTCATTATGTGCCGGCATTACAATTAAGCGACCCGATCTTATTATTGTTTCTTCTCCACCACTCTTTGTTGGTATTGTCGCAATAATAATAAGCACCATAAAGAAAATACCCTTTATTTTTGATGTCAGAGATCCTTGGCCCCTGGCGGCGGTGGAGCTGGGATTTATAAAAAACAGGACTATAATTCGTACAAGTTATTTACTGGAAAAATACATTTATCGTAGATCATCGCATATTGTTGTAAACTCATCGGGTATGTTGAAATATTTAATAACAGAAAAGGGAGTAAATAATAAGATAATAGGTCTGATTCCTAACTCGGTGGATTTTGAAACACTGAATTCCGATAAACGCCAGCTGTGGGAAAAAACCAAGGAATGGAGAAATAAATTTATAATTATGTATAGTGGTGCCTATAGCGCCATTTATGACTTTGATACCTTATTAGGGGTTGCTCAAAACATGTCTAAGAACGGCGCAATTTTATTTGTTTTAATAGGAGACGGGCGCCAAAAACAGTATATTGATGAGTATATAAAAAAGCATAAAATACAAAACGTCCAACTCCTACCACCAGTAACGAAAACGGAAATAACAGGTTATATCAACGATGCTGATATTTGCCTTGTTCCGGTGAAACAGCACAAGTTTCTACAATATTGTTACTTTACGAAATTGTTTGATTACATGGCCCTGAAAAAGCCCATCGTAATAGCGTCAGAAGGAGCTAGTGCCAGGCTGGTCGCTAACGAAGCGAATTGTGGAATTGTTGTTAATCCCGGAAATAAAGAAGCATTTGAAAATGCAATTCTAGAATTGTATCAGAGCGAAGAAAAGAGGAAAATGTTAGGGGAAAATGGCTATAAATATGCCAAGAATTATCTGTCAGCAGATGTTCTGGCCGATCGTTATCAAAAGTTGCTCCTAGAAATTATAAAATCAAATCAAGAAGGTAATTGGTAACCATCGTAAAAGAAGTTTATATTTGCTCATGTCAATTCGAAAATTCTCATGTCTGACGGCATTCATCGGATCCATGTTTGACCACAAAGGAGGATGTAAGAACCATTCCCTGTTAACTGAAATGAGAAATATTTCAAAATCAGACAAGAGTTCAGTCTGGTCACATGAAGAGTCGTATCAGGGCTTCAGTGCTGTTGCAATGACTCATAGAAACCGACTAAAGCACATCATCAGCCTCCTTAACAAGATTGAGTTTCAGGATGGAGGCACGCTTGCTGATTACGGATGTTCCGATGGCTATATCATCTCTCTCCTCCAGAGGGAGATTTTCTCAGACAAGAATTGGAAGTTCTACGGCTTTGACCATAATGAGAATCTGTTGTCAAAAGCAAGAGCTAAATATTTACCAAAATCAGAATTTCATTTCTTTGACCTTAACATAGTTGGCCGGACTAAATCTAATAGTTATGATATAGTTACGTGCTTTGAAACGCTTGAACACACGGGTGATTACCGGAATGCCTTTTTAAATATTTATTCTTCCTGTAAGATAGGGGGTTGTATTGCTATTACTATCCCGAATGAGAAGGGTATTTCCGGCCTCTTAAAATATTTCGGGAGGAAATTATTAAGACGGAAGGATTACGGCGATTTTTTTAGCGATAAAAGTGAGCTAAATTACGTCATGTCTCTTATTCTGAACCGTTACATTGACGTGTTCAGGTATCCCAGCGCTAAAGGATGGGGTCATCATCTGGGTTTCGACTACAGACGATTTGAGGAATACATTCAGGAAATATTTTTGGAAGAGCAACATTTAGAGATTATTTTTCAGAGGAGTTCCGCCCTCAATTTTAGCAGGTTATATGTCTTTCGAAAGCTTAAATAAATGGACCCGGTATAAAGATGCATACATTGATCACGGGTAATCAAGGCTTTATCGGCTCATTTTAACCAGATCCCTGCTCGAAGCCGGGCACATGGTATCCGGCCTAGATGTCAATTCCAAGCCCATCGATAGCCGGAATTAGCGGTATATTCAGGGCAATATCCTAGATAAAGAGGCTTTACAGGAAACCATTCAGCGGGTCGAGTGTATCATCCACCTGGCGGCGGAGCACAAAGATGTCGGGATTCCCCAAAGCCGCTATTTCGAGGTTAATGTAACCGGCACCCGGACCATGTTGGAGTGCGCCGCGAACGCGAGGATCGACCGGCTGGTGTTCTTCAGATCGGCAGCAGTGTACGGCCGAACGGGAAAAGCGAGCGAAGAGAAACCGCCACGCCCGGCAACACCCTACGGTGCTTCGAAACTCCAGGCTGAGGCCGCTGTGAGAGCATGGATCGCCGAAGATCCCAGCAGGGCGGCTGTCATCATCAGGCTGACTGCCATATTCGGGCCGGGTAACTATGCGAATATTTACCGACTTATTCACCGCGTGTGTGATGGCAAATTCATATGGATCGGGAAAGGCGACAACGTTAAATCGGTTGCTTACGTGGAAAACCTGGTTGCTGCTACCCAGTTCCTCATGGATTGGTTAGAGTCGGGGTTTCAAATCTACAATTATTCTGACGAGCCCCAACTCGATATGAAGCAGCTGATCAACCTGATTTCAGCGAAAGCGCAGGTAAACGTTAAGCATTTCCATATCCCCTTTCCGGTAGCCATCACATTAGGGGGTATCCTGGAGGTTCTATTTAAACGACAGGGCGGGATTTTAAATTACCACCAACCGGCTTAAGAAATTCTGTCTGCATAGCGAATATCCTGCCGGTAAAATAATGTCTCTTGGTTTTCATCAAAAGTACACGCTTGAAGAAGGCATTGAAAAAAACTGTTCGTTGGTATTATAGCAACAAATCGTAGATTAAGGAGGATGTATAGATGCTTTTTTTACCAATAGAGGATTTGCCTTTGAGGCTTTGCTTGAGGAAATTCGTCTATAACAAGCGCAGGTTCTGAACATGACGTCCAGGAAATATTGGAACAAACTCCTCATCGGTCTGCTGGTCCTCGGCGATCTGATCTGTTTCACCCTCGCCCTCCAGCTCACTACCTCGGACATTCCCGGGTCTTTCCGAAACCCCTGGATTCTGGTGTTCGCGGCCAGCATAGGGTTTTCGCTGATTTTATCAGGGCGCTATACACCTGACGGTACCGTTTCCAGGGTGGACGAGTCGGTACAGGTGGCGCGCACTATACTTGTTCTGACTGTAGGGATGATTCTGGTAGGCATTATTATTCAGGCCGCCCTGCCCTTGGGATCGCATGGTTGGGTCAAGCTGGCCTTGGTCTTTGGTGCTCTGGTAATTCCCTATCGATGGTTATTCAGGTCGGTGCAGAAATACCTCTTTCATTTCAACCTTGGGATGTTGCGCACCCTGATAGTGGGGGAAAACCAACGATCGGAGGAGGTTTACCGGCAAATCGTGGCCCATCCCAAGCTCGGCTATCACCTGGTTGGATTTGTCAGCGAGGCACCACCGTCCCGAGGGTCGACTCTCCAGCCGGTGGTGGGCGACCTGCAGGCATTACCCCGCCTCATCCAAGACCTGGAGGTGGATGAGGTTATCATAACCCTGGAGAAGCCGGAACACGAATCCCTCCTGAAACTCATATCGACCATTAACGGTGCCGCCGTTGAGATCAAGATTCTACCGGATATGTACGAGGCGGTAACCGGTCTGGCCAAGACGGAGCACCTCTATGGCCTGCCGTTGATCCGTATCAACCCTGAATTCATCACTCGTTTTCAGGCGTTTGTGAAGCGGGTTATTGACATCCTCGTTTCTGGAGCAGGGTTGCTGATGGCGGCTCCTTTTATGGCGGTCATCGGTATCATCATCCGGCTTACCAGCCCGGGCCCGGTTATCTTCACTCAGGAGCGGTTAGGCTACCGCGGCAAGCGCTTTGCCATCCACAAGTTCCGCACCATGGTGGAAGATGCGGAGGAGCAGAGCGGCCCGGTGTGGGCGAAAACTGACGATCCCCGCATTACTCCCTTCGGCCGAGTTCTCCGCCGTGTCCGGCTGGATGAACTGCCCCAGCTCTGGAATGTCCTCATAGGCAACATGAGCCTGGTGGGTCCCCGCCCCGAACGGTCCCACTTCGTGGAATGGCTGGTCGGAGAATTCCCCTACTACAATCGT
Source organism: uncultured bacterium (assembly GCA_964595095.1). Taxonomy (GTDB): domain Bacteria; phylum Fidelibacterota; class Marinisomatia; order SCGC-AAA003-L08; family TS1B11. Next base: position 11,715 of record CAZQOY010000040.1, read on the forward strand.
CGCCTGCTGGTGCGACCCGGGATTACCGGCTGGGCACAGGTGCGGGGAAATTACGATACATCACTCGAAGACATCCGCCGCAAGCTGCAGGATGATTTCTTCTACATCGAAAACCTGTCCATCAGGCTCGATCTGAAAATCCTGCTTATGACCGTTTGGGTGGTGCTCAGCGGAAAGGGACACTAACTTAGTTCAGCAAAAAGGATTTGGCTGAACCGTGTCAACCGTTCCGATTTGACTGTGGATAGTACACACCGGGCTGTTGTCATGATGGATGCATCCTGAGAAAAAATGAACACCTGATGATTCCTATAAAGTTTATTCGCCAGAACCCGGAAGCAGTCCGCCGAGGGATGCAGAGCAGGGGCGCTGCGGAAGACAGGCTGGATAAGCTTCTCGACCTAGACGCACAAGTGCGAAAGAAAATCAGCCGGGTGGAGGACCTCAAGGCGCAGCGCAACCGGGCCTCCCAGGAGATCGCCCGGCTGAAACGGGCGGGAGAGGCGGCGAAGGGTGAAATCGCCGCCATGGGCGACCTGTCCCGGCAGATCAAAGCGCTGGATCAGGAGATCCACCAGCTGCAAGAGCAGCTCCACCAGCACCTTCTATGGATACCCAACCTGCCCCATCCATTGGTCCCGATCGGTTCTGATCCCTCCCAAAATCGAGTAGTGTGCACAGTGGGCAAAGCAGTCCGGCCCGCCTTCGAGGCCCGGGACCACCTGGACCTGCTTACGTCACTGGGACTGGTGGACTTCGAGGCTGGAGCCCGCATTGCGGGCCGGGGATTCCCGCTTTACACCGGCCGGGGCGCCCGCCTTGAAAGGGCGCTGATCAACTTCATGCTGGACCTGCATACCAGGGAACGGGGCTATACCGAAATTTACCCCCCCTTCATGGCTACGCGGCAGACCACCCTGATGACCGGCCAGCTGCCCAAGCTGGAAGATGATATGTACATTACCACCATCGACGATCTGTTCCTGATCCCCACCGCCGAGGTTCCCGTGACCGGTATCCACCAGGATCAGATAATTCCCGAGGACGACCTGCCCTGTAAGTACGCCGCCTTCAGTGCCTGCTTCAGGCGTGAGGCGGGCAGCTATGGCAAGGAAACCCGGGGGCTGCTGCGGATCCACCAGTTTAATAAGGTGGAGCTGGTCAAACTGGTCCACCCTGCCGCTTCCTACGATGAACTGGAGACCCTCCGGGCCGATGCGGAGGAAGTCCTGAAGCGGTTGGGGCTGGCCTATCGGGTGGTTGAACTGTGCACCGGTGATCTCTCGTTTGCCGCTGCCAGGTGCTATGACCTGGAAATATACGCACCGGCCGCGGACCAGTGGCTGGAGGTGAGCAGTTGCAGTAACTTCGAAGCATTCCAGGCGCGTCGCGGCAACATCCGCTTTCGAAGAAAGGACACCGGCAAACTGGACCACGTTCATACCATCAATGGTTCCGGGGTGGCCACCCCCAGACTGCTGGCTGCCCTACTTGAGACCTGCCAGCAACCCGACGGCTCAGTGACCTTGCCCGAGGCATTAGTGCCTTACTATGGTGAGGAGGGACTGGCCCCGCAATGAAGTGGCTGCGATTGATGTGGATTTATTTGAATGTGGCAGCGGCCACTATGATATTTGGGGGTCTCATCATACTCACCGCACCGTTTGACCGTTCCAAACGGTTTATCGGCTGGCATTCCAGGCTCTGGGCCCGCTGGATTCTCTGGTCCACGGGACTGCCGATCACCATCCGGGGAAAAGAGCTGCTCCAGAAAGGGCAGCAATACATTTATATGAGCAATCATGCCAGCGTCCTGGACATCCCGCTCGCCCTGGCTTCCCTGCCGGGTACGGTAGTATTTATGGCCAAGAAGAGCCTGTTTTATATTTTCTTTTTCGGATGGAGCATGCGAGCCGCGGGCTACATAGCGGTTGATCGGTCGAACGTATTCAAGGCCCGCCGATCAATGGACCGGGCCCTGAAAGCTCTTCAGGCAAAGGCCATATCCCTGATCCTGTACCCGGAGGGGACCAGGACCGACGACGGTCGGCTCCTGCCCTTCAAGCGTGGCGTGTTTCATATCGCGCTTCGCAGCCGGCTGCCCCTGGTCCCGGTAGCTGTGCGCGGGTCTTTCGAGGCCATGCCTCCCGGCGCAATGAGCTTGACTCCAACGCCAATTCAGGTTACAATTGGCCAACCTATTGAAACGAAGGCTTTAACAGACAAGGATTGTACCGCACTCCTCAAGGACGCCCATGATCGCATCCAGTCCCTATTGGACATCAACCCGACGTGAACACCGGCAGGGCGGGCTGCCAGCCACCGGCGCGGTCTATGACCGGGAGGCGGACCTTTATACCCGGTGGGAGCGGAGCGCCGGTCGCAACCTGTGGGGCCTGGGGGGTAAATATCGGATTATTCACCAGGGTAAGCGCAACGGGGGGCCCGGACCCGACTTCCTGGGTGCGGCGATTGCATTTCCCGACGGCAGGATACGACGCGGGGACGTTGAAATACACCTGCGGAGAGAAGGGTGGCGTCATCACCGACACCGATGGGATCCCCGCTATCGCCAGGTGATTCTCCATGTGATCTCAGCCGGTTCCCTGGAGCCTGTACCTCAGGAGCAGTGGCGGGTGGTTCCAACGGTACCGCTGCCCGGAGAGCCGGCCTCGTTCCGGCCCCTCTGTCAGACCAGCCCCCTGGCGTTATCCGGTTTTCGGCCCCAGGCTGATTTCCTGCGCACCCTGGCGCTGCAAAGGTGGTGGCGCCGCTTAGCGGATTGGAACGGTCGGGACAGCCAGGACGTACTGGAGACCCTGGCACGGCGTCTGGGGCCTGATCACCACCGGCTGGCGCTGGTGAATCTTTGGTTGGCCCTGCTGCCGGG
>CAZQOY010000041.1:0-14576 GCA_964595095.1 uncultured bacterium
AACTGCCGACACATGGATTTTCAGTCCACTGCTCTACCAACTGAGCTACCGAGCCGTCTTGCGCTTCAGTTTAGCATCGCCCGGCCTTAAATGTAAGGACTCCAAGCGACACACCGAAAGTGAAATGAATGACAGGGGGCTACTTTTCTTTCCCAGTTACTGGCTGAGGGCATCGTTACTCATGGCATTTCATTTATTGTGTACCGGCAATAGGGTGGCAATAATGTAGAGCTGCAGACGATTTATCTTTTAACTTCGGGATGTTTATTGAGAGAAAAACTGAAAGATAAAGTATTTATCCTGGCATATCGTGGAAAACATGGATAAGGCAATGACTGACTCGGCAAAACAGAACCAGCATACGGTGGTCATCATAGACGACATACCCTCCAACCTGCTGTATTTCAACGATGCGCTCGATGGCTTCGGCTATACTACCATCACAGCCGAAAACGGGAAGATTGGGTTGGATAAAATCAATACCATGCTTCCAGACCTTATCCTTACCGATGTGAACATGCCGGAGATGGACGGCTATCAGTTGTGCGAGGCGGTGAAGGGGAATCCGGCAACTAAAGATATTCCCATCGTTCTGGTGACTGCGCAGGATGATCGCGACAGCCTGGTTCGCGGACTGAGCATCGGAGCAGACGATTTTCTGATCAAGCCGGTGAACCCGAGCGAGCTTCAGGCCCGTGTGCGCAACCTGCTCCTGGTCAAAGATTATCGGGACCATATGAAACGCTACACCGCTGAGCTGGAAACCCAAGTGTCCATCCGTACCCAGGAACTCAACCAGGCCTTTGAGCAACTCAAACAGGTCAACCTCCAGCTCAAAGAATCTACTCTGGACACAATTCGCCGGCTTTCTACCGCTGCTGAGTATCGTGATACCGATACCGGGGCCCACATCTGGCGCATGAGCCATTATGCGCAGGTGACCGCCCGCGGGATGAAGCTGCCTTCAGATACGGTGGACAATATCCTTTATGCCAGTCCCATGCATGACGTAGGGAAAATCGGCACGCCGGACCACATCCTGCTGAAACCGGGCAAATTGACAAAAGAGGAGTGGTCCGTCATGGAAGAGCATGCGCTTATCGGCGAACGGATACTGAGTGGATCGGAGCAGCCCCTGCTGGCTATGGCCGGTGAGATTGCCGGCGGGCACCATGAACGGTGGAATGGAAGTGGTTATCCCCGGGGACTTGCCGGAGAGAATATCCCCCTGCTAGCCCGCGTCACAACGGTGGCTGATGTATATGACGCCCTTACCACTGACCGGATTTACAAGGATGCCTGGCCCCCAGATGAGGCCTTTGAATACGTTGAGAAGCAATCCGGGGCACATTTCGACCCCGCTTGTGTTGACGCCTTCCTGAAAAATCGAGATGAAATCATTGATATTCAGTATACTAAACTGGGCCAGGGTAACTGATCAGCATATTAGTCCCAATTGAAGGCTTCCCTCGATAATCAGGTTACTCTCAACGAGAGCATTCGCCGCAAGATTCACGCTCTCCAGACCATGGCGCGGAAAATCGTCCATGACACCAACAATTACTACGGCATCCTCCAGGGCTATCTCTCACTGCTTAAGATGAAATCAGCAGACGATGAAAACCTGCGTAAATTCCTGCCCCCGATGATGGAGACCCTTCAGTCAGGTATTGATCTGAATAAGCGGCTGGCTGAGTTCTATCGTCCCAGCCTGGAGATGGTTATCGAAGTGGACCTGGCATCTGTCACCCGGGAAGTTTGCGCGATCTTCGCGCAGGAACACGATTTTCCCGTAGAAGTCATTGTATCAGGGAAGCCGAAGCCAATTCACCTGAATGAACCGGCCATCAGAGCATTAGTAGGAGATCTGTGCCTCCTGGCTATGAAGAGCGGGACGTCTCCTGCTAAAGTAGAGTTGGCCCCTGTCGAACTGGATGAAGCGGCCATCGCAGCTATGGTACTGGATTGCCAGCTTGGCCCCTACCTATGTTTGCGGACTACCATCTCACTGGCCGATTATCCCCAGGAAGAGGACACCGAATTCTTCAACCCCTTTGCGCTAGAGCAGGACTACCATTCGGGCCTGGGATTGGCCTTGCTATGTAATATACTGCGGAATCATGGCGGCAATCTGGACATCGCCAGCCGCGACAGACACCTTACCCTAAACATTTATTTCCCCAGCATACAGAAATGAGGGACCGCGAAGATATTGAGATGAAACTGAATATACTGGTTGTGGATGATGAAGCCAGTATTCGTAGCTATCTGAGCGATTTTCTTGCCATGAAGGGATTCGAAGTACAGGTAGCTGCAGACGGGGCTATGGCCCTTGACATACTGCGTCGCAGCGAGATTCACCTGTCCCTCGTAGACCTTACTCTCCCGGATATGAGCGGATTCGATATAATTAAGCAGGCTAAACAGGCAGATCCGGACCTGGTTGTTGTGATTATGTCGGGCATGCCTGTTGAGTCATACGAGGAACTTATCCAACATGGGGTGGATGATTATATCACCAAGCCGTTCACTTTTGAAGAGCTGACTTACCTGGTAGAGAAATATGAGAAGTATATCCGGGCTTTGCGCTCCAGCAAACACTTGAAGGAGCGCTTACGAGTTGAGAAAGAGAAAAGCAGCTTCTTCTTCGAGGCCGGGCACCAGCTCAAAACTCCCATAGCCGTCTTAAAGGAATTTGCCCACCTTTTTCAAGAAGGCTTCGGTGGCGAAATGACGGATAAACAAACTCAGTACCTTGAAGCAATTGATCAGAATATTGATCGTCTCCTGTATCTGGTGAACAATATTGAGAATTTGAGCAGGGTGGATAGCGGCAGCTGGATAATCGAGATTAAGGCCGAAGAACCTGAGGAGATTATCAGCCAGGTGACCGCCAGCTGGCGCCCGATTCTCCAGCGACGCGATCTCCAACTGGTGGAAGAAGTGGCAGATAACCTTCCTGAAGTGCATGTGGACGCAGCGGCCGTCGAACAGGTACTCTTCAATCTGGTTGACAACGCCAGCAAATACGGTCCAGCGGGCAGTACCATTACGCTCCGCTGCTTTCAATCCAGCGATTCCTCTGTGTGCATCGAAGTAGAAGACCAGGGCCCGGGCATCCCCGAGGATAAGCGGGATGTTATATTTCAGCCTTTCGCCCGTCTTCCCGAACACGAGTCTGCTTCCGGCCTGGGGTTGGGACTCACGGTAGCCCTCAGTCTGATGAAGTACATGAAAGGCGATCTCCGGCTCGATGACAGCGGTAAACCCGGCAATCGGTTCTGCCTCGATCTTCAGGTCGCCCAACCTCCCTCCTAATACTTGTTTTGATATCAACAACTACACAGATAAATCGATACAAATAGATATACCTATACATGACTGACGCCAGCAAGCCTGCCGTGAAATCCCATTGACAGGGATGGAGCGATAACCTAATATTCGGTGTATTTGAGGAAAAGGAGCCGCTGACGCGTTCCTGAAACGGAAAGCCGGGATCGCTCAGGCTGCCTGTAAGGATAGCAATTTGAACCAAAAACCTGATCTTAACATTGTTGGAGAGGCTGCGAAGCCGGTCATTGTACTATTAATATTGAGCGGATTTTCAAATCATAAGTCTGGCATATATCGTCGGCAGGGTTCGAGCTACCCGAACACTGCACTTGATGGATGGGCTAAAGTTATTGCTCCACCCGCCGATGGATTTAGAGGACGTCAGGGATGTGTGATCGTCCTTGGGAACCAACAGCGATATCTCTTTCAACGGTCGTATCCAGCCCCTGATGCGGCCATCGCGGGTCAGGTGAACCGGAGTTATTGATGAGGTGGCTGGTGGCAACTCGTAACCAAGATAAATTCGGAGAGATCCAGGCCATATTCGCCGATCTACCCGTTGAACTCCTGAACCTGGAAGATTTTCCGGACGTTGGACCGGTGGAGGAATCGGGAACAACCCTGCGGGTTAACGCTTTATTAAAGGCACACTCGGTTCATCGGGCAACGGGATTGCCGGTGATTGCTGATGATACCGGTTTGGAGGTGGATGCCCTTGATGGCGCCCCGGGAGTCAACGCTGCTCGTTATGCGGGTCCCCGGGCTACCTACTACCAGAACGTCGAAAAATTGCTTGCGGCTATGAAACATGTCCCGGATCATCAGCGAACCGCCCGCTTTCGGACCTGTGCCACTTATGTGAACGGTACGCAGGAACTGGTGGCGTCAGGCGTTGTGGATGGGTTTATCACCCGGGAGCCGTTGGGTGACAATGGATTTGGATATGATCCGGTTTTTCGGGTAAGTGGAACAGAACAGACATTCGGTCAGATGACGTCAGCGCAAAAGCATCAGATTTCCCATCGGGCCAGGGCTTTTAAGGCCCTGCATCGGTTGCTATCGCAAATCATATCCATTAATGAAAACAAGGAGATACCTGCCTAGGCCCCACTGATACCGGTTTTTTGTGTTTATAACGAGTATCAGGAGCTGGCGGGTGATATTACATCGTGCGCCTTACGGGGTTGTTGCACTTCTTTTAGGTGGCTTTCGACTCCTCCTCTCGCAGGTACCCACCGAGGGAGACCTTCGCGAGGAGAGCTTGATGAGAGCCGCTGAGGCCCCGGTTTATACCCACCCGATTCAGCAGCCTGACTTCCTGGCCCGGTATATCGCGGAACCCCTGCCCCTGAAACTTCCCGCCCGAATGAACCTGGTGGGCTGGAGCTACGGTCCCGCTGCAGACACTACCGGCACCCCGGAAATTGTTCCCGCCGAGGCCGACACCTCCCGAGAGGAACTGACCATATCATCGGCAGATGCCCGTGACATTCTGCGCCGGGGAGGGAACATGCTGACCCCGACTATACCCGGTCTGGACCGCTGGTCAGAGGTCGACTCTACCGGTATGTGGATTACATTTCACGAAGACCACTATGAGACATCCCTCAAACTGCCTTCAACAGTGTCTCTGGCATGGTACATTCCCCACCGAATAGAAAACCGCTTCCGAGTGTTAACCCGGGACAAGCTTACCACCGCACTGCAGCCGGTCGGGACTCAACAAACCCGACGGGGCGGTACTATCGAGCTGTTGGGAGCGGATATCGCCGGCCAGCGGGTGTCACTCCGGGTGTCGGGGAATGTAGCCATCAACGGCGGCCTCCTGTTCAAGGACCAATCAAAGAGCTATACAAATATACGCGCCGATAGGAACTGGGACATTGATGTGGAGCAGAAACAACGCTTTGACATTGAGGGCACCATCGGAGACCGCGTCTCCGTACTCGTGCACCAGGACAGTGAGAACGACTTCGATTGGGAAAATAATATGAAAATCGCCTATAAAGGCGCGGAGGACGAAATCCTCCAGCAGATCGATGCCGGGAATATATCCCTCTCCCTGCCCGGCACCCAGTTCGCTACCGGCGGCAGTGGTAAGAGCAGCGGCCTGTTCGGCATAAAAGCCCAGTCCAAGCTGGGACCGGTGGACTTTACCACGGTGGCCTCCATTGAGCGCTCTCGCAAGTCGTCCAAGTCCAGTACCCTGGCCCGGGAATTCGCCATCAGTGACATGTACTACATGGCCAACCGCTATTTCTTCCTCGATACGGTATTCAGGGCCAATTACTATCCTCTGAATGAGGATGGAATACACGTATTTAATCCGGACCGGATGGTTATCCAGCTTGAAGTGTACCGGTCGGTTAGCAGGCAGACGGCTGATACCTATTCCGGGACCGCCTATATCGATCCCAATAAGCCGGAAGCCGATGCCACCCAGGGAAATTTTAAACGTCTTTTGCTCAACGACGACTACACCTTTAATCCCCAGCTGGGATGGGTCCGCCTGAAAAGCCCGGCCAGCGATTATGAGATAATTGCCGTGGCCTATTCACTGGGTGATACCAGCGGTGTGGCCTATGAGGAAGTTGGGAACGTGGGTGCCGCCGCAGATACCACGGACCTGACCCTCAAGCTCATCAAGGCCCGGGGGCAAACAGCCAGCCATCCCACCTGGCCGCTGGAGTTCAAGAACGTCTACAGCCTTGGAGGGGTCAATATCAATCCCGAGGGGTTCGAGGTTAAGATCATCAACCGTCGCGGGACCACCGAGAGTGACGACCGATTCACTAATGGGAAGAGCTACCTGACCATCTTCGGCCTGGACCGGGAGAACGAGAACCGCGACCCCGTGCCTGATGAGAACATTGACGCAAGCAACATCAACCTGGTGAATCTCGCCCGGGGTGAACTGCACTTTCCCACTCTTCTTCCCTTCGCATACTCGAACGTACCGGGCCTGGCAACCAACGACCCCGCCATTGAAGAGGTGTATGGCTATAAACTTGAAGACCCCTATCAGAACTACCGGGAAGATGGGGGGGTAGATTTCAACGATAACGGGAAGTGGGATGTGCCCGCCATCTACTACAAGCCGAAGAACCCGAACGCAAAGAACGAGGAGTCCCGGTTTGAAATCTCGGTAAAGCAGTCCAGCCGGGGTGCAACTGAGTATAATCTGGGCTTTAATCTGGTGGAGGGGAGCGAGACCGTCTACATCAACGACAATCCCCTGACCCGTGGCCAGGACTACCGGATAGATTACTTCTCCGGTACCCTGACAATCCTGGACATGTCCAAGTTCGGCGCCAACCCGGATATTACAATCGACTACGAAGAGAACGTGTTTATCTCCTTTGATAAGAAGGTGATGCTGGGCGCCCGGGCCGAAATGGACCTGGGGGAAGGTTCCTTCCTGGGCGCGACAGGACTCTATTATAATCAATCCATCGTTGACGACAAGGTTGATGTAGGATCCGAACCGATTCAGAACATGCTGTGGGATATCAACGGTCGCATCACCCGTGAAGCCCCCCTGCTCACGCGCCTGGTAGACCGCCTGCCTCTGGTGGAGACCGACGCTGCCAGCCAGTTCCGCTTTGAGGGCGAGGTCGCCCGGGTGCTGCCAAACCCCAACCCCCTGGGAGAGGCCTTCGTGGACGACTTCGAAGCGGCCAAGCGAACCACCAGTCCCTCCCTGCAATATCGTGCCTGGCGATATGCCTCGGCGCCGGTAGGTAAACGACAGGGGGACCTCCGCAAATTGGCCTGGTGGAACCCCTACGCCGATGTGAACGTCAAGGACATCTGGCCCGAGCGGCAGACATCTATCCGGGCCCGGAACCTGACCACCACCGTTCTGGTCCTGGATGCGCTGTTCGAAGGGGGCTACGACGGGGCCGTCAACGAGGACCTGTGGGGCGGCATTACCTATCCCCTGCTCCCCAGCGATTACGATCAGACCCTGAGCAAGTTTTTTGAGGTCTGGATTAAGGGAACCAAGGGACAGGTGCACATTGATGTGGGCAGCATCAGCGAGGACCTCAACGCCAATGGACTGATCGACACCGAGGACCGGCCGGTCGCCGGTTTCAGTGAAGGAAACAGCCTGCTGGAGCCGGAGGAAGATGTGGGTCTGGACGGCTGCCCCGACGAGTTTGAGGACGGCATGGGAGGCAGTCTCTCGTGGGATATTAACGGCGACGGTATCATTGATAATGAGGAGGAACGCCAGGCGGACGACGATGGTGATGGGCAGGTAGACGAAGATTCGGAGGAGGTTGCCAGAGCGATTTATACTGGCCAGTACGAAGGTATTTACGACGGTCCGCTGGTGTCGTGGGCGGTCAATAAGGTCGACTCTGATGGCAAGGTCGACCCCAACGGCGATAATTTTGTGTATGTCAAAGCGATACATCCCAATCGCGACCGCTACGACAATGCCAACGGTACCGAAGGCAACAACGAGCTCACGGAGGGAAGCTACCCCGATACGGAAGACCTGGACCGCCTGGGCGGGATCTATCCCGAGGATCAGAACAACTACTTAACCTACAGCTTCCAGCTCGATCCCGACCTACCGGATTTCGATCCTTCCCTGGTGGCCGGCTCCACTGTGAAAGACGGGGTACCTACCGGCTGGCGCCTGTTTCGTATTCCACTTACCGATTTCCGGCTCGAGGGAGGAATGACGGCGAGCTGGGACAACGTCAGGCACCTCCGGTTCTGGATTGACGGTCTGGATGGTTCGCAATCCGATAACGGCCTTAATGCCCGCATCCAGATTGCCAAGATCGAGTTCGTGGGCAATGAATGGGAGGAGCTGGGCCTGGCTCCGGTCGGCTCCGAGGAGTACGTCATGGTTGACTCGGCGGTGAGCCTGGCCGTAACGGTGGCCAACACCGAAGACAACGCCGACTACGCGTCACCGCCGGGCGTTGCGGGCGAATATGACCGCCTCAACGAAATCCGCCTGCGGGAACAGTCCCTGATGCTCGATTTCCGCCGCCGGGGTATCCCGCCGCTACATAAGGGCGCCATCAAGAAATCGGTTCCCAAGCAGACCGGCACTTTTCTGGTCTATGGCAACATGGAGCTGTTTGTCTATGCTGAAGGCGTGGACGATCTCATCGGGGAGAACTCCAGCTATGCCAAGTTCTGGCTCCGCCTGGGGCAGGGCGAAAACAACTACTATGAAGTCCGCAAGCTGGTCTATGCCGGCGGACCCGATGCAGGTTGGGACAACCGTAACCACCTCTCTATCAACCTGGCTGAATTGGCCGGCCTGAAACTTCAAGATACACCCGACACAACAATTATCGTTGATAACGATACTATACCGGGCTACTACCTGATTGATAACGCTGGTGACTCTATGGAGGTCTACATCCGGGGCGAACCATCCCTGGAAAGAATCGACCGCTATATCGCGGGGGTTATCAATACCCACACGAGCAAAACCCTCAAGGGCCGGGTGATGATGAACGAGCTGCGTCTCTCCAATGTGAAACGGGAGGGAGGCATGGCGATGCGGCTCAGCGGTGCTGTCAACTTTGCTGATCTTTTGAGCACCTCATTCAACTATGCCCGCAAAGATGCCGATTTCCACACCTTGCAGCAGCGGATAGACCGCAATTCCGCAACCAGTGAAAACTGGCGGGCGGATGTTACATTAAATCCCCAGCGGTTCCTGCCCCAGTCCTGGGGGATTCGTACTCCCCTTGCCGTCAATTACAGCAACGCCATCAGTACACCCAAATATCTGCCCGGAAAAGACATTCCAACTTCGACCATCACCCAGGATTCAATTCTTCAGACAGTGCTGAAACAGAGCAATCAGTTCACCGTTAAGACCAGCTTCGACAAATCAACCCGCAGCAAGAACTGGCTGGTGCGGCAGACTTTCGACCGCCTCAATGGCAGCCTGTCCTATGCCCGTAAACTGGAGTCAACGGAACTTATCAAGAGCAACGTGTCGAAAAACATCTCCGGTCAGGTGGCCTATCCCATCAAGTTCGGTGGAGAAAATTACCTTCAACCCTTAAAGGCCCTGGGATCCATTCCCTGGCTGGGCGAGCGGATCAAGGATACCCGGCTGTACTATACTCCCACAAATGTCAATTTTTCCGCCAACCTGACTGAAGCCTTCAATAACCGCATAACCCGTGCCTTGCCGGACTCCGTCATGGACACGTTCAATTTCAACATGGCGCGGTCGGTCAAAGTCGGGTATCGCTTAACCGACCACCTCAGTGCTGACTACAGCTGGAACGCCAATAACGTCCTGGATGACTTCCGGGGCAGAGAGCTGGAAGTGCTTAAGACGCTGAATCCGGGTATTACCCGCCAGTTTGCGGAGCAGTTCTCGACCAGCTATAACCCGGAGCTGATCGGCTGGTTCAAACCAAAGTTGATGTACCGGGCCAATTATACCTGGGTCAAGAACGCACCAATCGATTCGCTTGCGCGAGGTGGTAAGATCGCCGCACAGGGTCGCTTTTCGGGGAGCGTTAACCTGCAATTGAAGGACATCATCGAAATCTTTTATACGCCGGAGAGCACGACCGGTGCTGCCCGCAGGGGCAGAAGCCGGCAACGGGGTTCCCAGGCAAAAGACGCTCAATCGTCCCAGAACGGGAAGCCCTTTGAGGTGACCAACCCGCAGCTTAAAGCCCTGCTGAAGCTGCTGCATACTGCTGCCGGAAAGGTAGCTCCCATCGCTGTTAACTACGGTTACACCCGTCGGGCGGGCGAGCCGGCTGTCAGGGGCCAGCCCGAATATGCTTATCGCTTGGCCCTGGTAACCGACTCAGGGCTGGAAGCGGATACCGTTCTCACCGGGGGAACGAACCTGGCTACCGGCGGGAAGGAGCGGGATATGTCCTGGCGTTCCGGACTGAATATCTCCCGGTCGTTGAACCTGAACTTCTCCTATTCCAGAAAGTTTGCCGAAACTTACAGCCCCAGTGCCTTTACTACAACGCAGACCGGGGGCTGGCTGTTTCTGGAAGACCATCCTAAGCTGGGCATACCGTTTGTAAATTGGAGTATCCGCTTGTCGAACCTGGAAAAACTCCCATTGCTGAATATAGTCCCCTGGAGGGTGAGCATGGATCATACGTATTCGGGCAAGCATGCAGAAAACATCCAGAACGATCGCCCCATTGACCGATATACCCGACAGTTTCAGCCCCTGATGGGCCTCACCATCAACTTCGACAACGGGATTTCCTCAACCGTTCGCATGAGTCACACCCTGACCATGAATCGCAATGAGGAAACCGGCAGAAGCCGGACAACCAGCCAACAGATAACCGCGTCCCTGGGCTACCAGCATCGGGGAGGGCTCACTATCCCACTCCCATTTTTCAACGATATCAAGCTGCAGAACACAGTCAATTTGAACCTCGATTTTGACTTCACCAAAAACAGCACCGAGGCCATTAAGGGTGAGGGGGAGGATTACACTATTCAGTCCTGGAGTAATAAATGGTCTGTCACTCCCCGCATAACCTATACTTTTTCCGATAAATTAACGGGCGGATTTCATATCGCTTACGAAGAACATGAAGACCACTTCAGTGGCAAACGTATCAACCGCGACTTTAAATTTAATGTGAACATAGCCATCAGAGGCTCATAACAGAGATGTTCGCGAATAAACAGAGATGCTCGTTGCTGATTGGCTGGCTCCTGCTTGGCGGGGTAGTCGTCTGCGGCCAGCAGATTCCATATTTTGACGGTTACCGGGCCTTTGAACTCCTCGAAAAACAGGTGGACCTCGGACCAAGGTTCCCCGGCTCTCCGGGTCATACTGCCCTGGTGTCACTGCTCACCGATTACCTGAAGCCCAGAGCCCACGAGCTGAAAATCCAGCGTACCAGTCAAAGCCATCCTTATCAGAAAGGCCGCCTGTTGATTACCAATATCCTGGCTCGATTCAACCCCCAGGCCCGGAAACATGTGCTGCTGCTGGCTCACTATGATTCTCGGGAAATAGCAGACCAGGACCCCGACCCCGGTAACCGTTCCAAACCCATTCCGGGCGCCAATGACGGTGCCAGCGGGGTGGCTGTGCTGTTGATGCTGGCAGATATCTTCGCCGGGGAGGTGCCCCCAATCGGCGTGGACCTGCTGTTTGTTGACGCTGAAGATATGGGGCGTTCCGGCGACCTGGAAAATTTCTGCCTGGGTACCAAAGCCTTCCTTCCCGAAATGAATGAGCTCCTGGGTGGTCTGAGGCCTCAGTATGCCGTATTGGTGGATATGGTGGGGGATGCGGAGCTGACCCTGCCAATAGAATACCACTCCTGGCGGGATGCCCGCAAGTTGGTCCAGCGCATCTGGAATCTGGCCGAGGAGCTGGGGTATGACCAGTTCCGTTTCGAGATCGGTCCGGCCATCTATGATGACCATGTGCCCCTCCTGGAGGCGGGTATCCCTGCGGTGGACATCATCGACTTCGACTATCCCAATACCGAAAAGAACTACTGGCACACGCTGGAAGACACTCCTGACAAGTGCTCGCCTGAGAGCCTGGAGGCCGTAGGAACGGTACTGACCACCCTCATTTACAGCGAGAGTCCCTGATGGAGCCATTGGTGGGGAATGATGAATGATGATTGTCGATTGTCGATTGAAGACTTCAGGTTAATCCTTGGCAGTTATCCGTCGTTCGTGGTTCGTTGTCCGTGATTGACCGTAAATCGCTGATGGCCGGAAACTCGAAACTAGCTGTTGAATAGCAGAATATATGTTACAATATCATTGCAGAGTGCGTATGTCCCCATCTATTTATAAAGAGGTAATAAAAACCGCTGAAGCGGTTTCACGATGTTTTATCTATCAGACTGTTAACCCACGACTTAAGTCGTGGGCTGATAGGTCAAATAACCCCAAAGTAAACCGTTTCAACGGTTTGATGATAGGCACTAAAAGAAATATGAATCACTGTAACACATGTTCTGCTACATGAAAACTAGAAACTAGAAACTAAATTTATGCTTCGTGTTAATTCGTGGCTAAATAACAATTGGGTACACCCCTGATTCTCACCTATATTGCGCTCTTTATGAGGTTCTCCTTACGTCTGATAGCATTGGCTGGAGTGGCTGTCATACTGTGGTATGGATGCGACGGTATCGGGGTCGAGCCGTCCGATGAGCTGCCGGTCCTGTCCAACCCTCAGACATCCTATGACGATAGGGATAGCCGCTTTTACACCGCCGTTACCGTGACTCTCCCGCAAGAAGTCGCTGCATTGGACGGCATCTGGGCCGAGATGTACCTGGCATCCGGTACCCTGGCTGATTCCCTGGGTATCGATTCGCTTTGGGCCCAGGTGACCTTGAATGACAGCGCCGTGAGCGGTGATATTCTGCCCCAGGACGGGGTCTATGCCAGCAAGTTCGACTCGCCCCTGCCCGAAGGCACCGGCGGTTCCGTGCGCTTTGAGTTTTACGCCCTCATCGCCGGTGATACGAGTAGTACTACGGACAGCCTGGGCCTGGTTAACCTGCGGCCGATAATCCTGAGCGTATCCGCCGCCGATACCCTGCAGTTGCCTTCGGAAGGGGCGCACAAGCTGGATACGGTCCGGGTGGCAGTAACTGACCCCGACAGCCTGGCCGATATCAAAACGGTTAGTTTCACATCCCTGAAACCTGACAGCACCCTGGACAATAATGGGGAACCTTTGCCCCTGGCCGATGACGGCGACCTTATCGGCTGGGGAGATGCCTCCGCCAATGATGGAATCTTCAGCCGGATTACTTCTCTATCCTCAGATGCCCTGACCGGCGACTATGTCTACAAGTTTGTGGCCAAAGACTCCAGCGGTGCGGTGAGTGACACCGTTACTCACACTTTGGTGGTAGTGCCGTGAGGCGCGGTCTGATTCTCATGGCGGCCCTGACCGGCCTGCTATGGGGGCAGCTTGTTCCCAGCCGGTTCAGTCTCAACAAGGCCGCTATTGACAGCTCGGCATCATATATGGTCGACTCCACCTCCTTTACCGGGCTGGCGAGCAACAGCATCGTCGATATCCGGGCGGCGGGGGATTCACTGCTGTTTTTCGGCACCTCCCGGGGGTTGTCGCTCACGCCGGATCTGGGGATCACCTTCCGTTCCTATGTGGCCGATCAAGTTCACCTCCCTGAAGGCGGCATCTCGGCGCTGGCAACAGAAGACACGCTTATCGTGGTAGCGGGGATAAAAGATACCGTTATCGCCGGCAGCGGGATTGGGATGGGCACCGGCCTGGCCTATTCCACTGATCTGGGAGGTAACTGGACCTACAAGAGTCAGCCTAAGGACGAGAGCAGCGATACTACTTTCCTATGGGCCGGCCATCTGGTCCGGAAATTGGCCGTTACCACTGCGATCAACAACATAACCTACGATGTGGCCGTGTCGCAGGGCACTATCTGGACCGCCAGCTGGGCGGGTGGTTTGCGGCGCTATGATCTTTCCACCGGCCGGTGGACCCCCGTGCCGCTACCGCGCGATAATGATACTACTCTCTCATGTGATGAGATCCCAGAGGATTATGTACTTAATCCAAGAGATCCTTCCGACGGGGGCAACCACAACCACAAGGCTTTCTCGGTAGCGGCTTATGACTCAGTGGTTTGGGTCGGCACGGCCGCCGGGATCAACAAGGGGATTGTGAACCCCACCACCGGCTGCATTAGCTGGACGCACTACAAGGCCCAGTGGGGCAGCCGTTCCATTTCCGGGAACTGGGTTGTGGCCCTGCATCGCCAGGTAACCGAAGCCGGAACTGTACGCCTCTGGGCCGCCACCGTCAATGCGGTGGATCCCAGAGAGTGGCGAGGTGTCAGCTTCACCGAAAATGATGGGGAAACCTGGTACGTCACCCTGCTGGGGGAGCAGGCTCACAACATCTCATCTTCGGGCGACGCCGTTTATGTGGCTACTAACAACGGCTTGTATAAGTCGTTTGACGGCCTCAACTGGGCCCGGTTCCATTCCGCGGTGGATAAAATAACAGGTGAGCAGGTCTGGGCGGAAAATGCTTACAGCTCCCTGCTTGACAGCCGGGACTCCACCCTCTGGATCGGCACACCTGACGGCCTGGCAAGGACCAGTGACGCCGGCCTGTCCTGGGAGATCGAGCGGAGTTTCGTCTCCACTTCTGACTCAGGGGAGGTCCGCTTCTATGCCTACCCCAATCCCTTCTACCTGGCTGAGGACAATTTCCGGGACGGCAGCGGCCACGT
>CAZQOY010000042.1:0-9701 GCA_964595095.1 uncultured bacterium
ACCCCTTTCGGTACCTTGCCGACGGACGAAGACCTGCAGCTGATCATCAATCGCGCCCTACCATCATCCGAACGATATCATCGTGGTCGAGTTCTGCCAAGGGACTGGAGCCCACCAGTTTACCGTCCCGCAGGACGGTGATTTGATCACCGATACGGAATAGCTCCTCCAGTTTATGGGTGATATAGACAATGGTCACCCCTTGGGCTTTCAGGGAATCGATCAGGGAGAAGAGGATATCAATTTCGTGCTCACTGATGGCGGACGTGGGCTCATCCATGATGATGACCTGGGCCTCGTACGAAAGGGCTTTGGCGATCTCCACAATCTGCTGCTGGCCAATGCGGAGCTTGGCTACCGGGAGTTTGGGGTCAATGGGGAGTTGTAATTGCTGGAGGAGTTCAGCGGCCGAGGCGTTCATTCGGGCATAATCGATGAGACCGAATCGATCCACAAATTCGCGGCCCAAGAAAATGTTCTCCGCCACGCTCAATTGTGGGATGAGGTTGAGCTCCTGGTGGATGATGGCAATGCCTCTTTCGTGGGCCTCTCGTGTGTTGGCAAAAGCGACCTTCTGTCCATCCAACAGGAGTTGGCCTTCATCCGGTCCGTATACCCCGGCCAGGATATTCATCAAGGTGGACTTGCCGGCGCCGTTTTCCCCGATGACGGCGTTCAGTTGTCCGCGCTTGACGCAGAGTCTAACGCCATCCAACGCCCGCACGCCGGGAAAATTCTTTACGATCCCGCGGGCTTCGAGAATGACAGTGTCCGCTGGAGAGTCCATTCGGAGGCTAGAGGACTTCCGCCACGATGGGGACGAGGCGTAAAGGGTCCAGGTCCAGCTCTTCATCCATGATCTCGGCGCAGCCCACAAACTTCACCCGTGATCCCACGGCCACCTCTTCCCGGAATACCGATAACACCCGGGATACAACGATGCGGTTAATCTCCGTCGAGATATTGTTGAAGTCCTGTGAGTTCGGGAAATCGTTGACATCCAACAGGCCTGTGCCGTTGCGGATGGTGTTACCGAAAATGTCGGACATTGCTATGGTGGCGTGGATGTCTGAACTATGGTCTTCAAGGGAAAGGCTGACG
Source organism: uncultured bacterium (assembly GCA_964595095.1). GTDB lineage: Bacteria > Fidelibacterota > Marinisomatia > SCGC-AAA003-L08 > TS1B11. The sequence continues at coordinate 1,102 of CAZQOY010000042.1, forward strand.
GCGCCAGCATCGACGGCAACCACCCGGCCGACACCGGCGGTGAAGTAGTAGTAAATGCTGCCGATTCCCATGGAACGGGAGTAGTGCTTCTTCGCTGCCTGAGGGTCCTGTTGAATCGCCGCTACGAGCGTGGCAGCATCCACCGCGCTGTCAAGCGACTTCATCAGCCGATTGTTCCAGAAGTCCTCGGCAAATGCTTCGGGGTTAAACGCCCCACTTTCCCGCTGCTCCACCGCTACGTCCAAAGCGACGATATCAAACGGCGGGAACCAGTAGAAAATGGCCGCTAAAATGAGAATGGCCAGTGCCCATTTGATCCACTTTGACGACATCGGGCCTTATTCCGCCTCTTTTTTTCCATAATGGCCGTACCTCTGGACATTCGCCTCGGTCACCAGCTTCACGGCGACGGGTATCTTCTGAGGAAAGCTGCGCTCGCCGAGGAAGTACTGGTCGGCCCATTCGGCTGCGGTCTTAGCCATGAGCTTGGGAAACTGCATGACAGTAGCTTTGATTTTGCCCTCAGCGATTGACTCGATGACATCAGCCGCCCCGTCGAAACCGAAGACCTTCACCTGCCCGGCCTTGCCGGCTGCCACCAGACCCTGATAGGCGCCCATGGCCATAGCGTCATTGCCGCAGAAGACTGCGTCGATATCGGGATGCGCCTGAAGGATGGCGTCCATTGCCTCCAGAGCCCTGCTGCGATCAAAATCAGCACTCTGCCGGGCGACCATCTTCAGCTCCGGATACTTGTCCACCACGCTGTGGAAGCCATTGGAGCGGTTCCAGGTGTTGTTGTCACCCACCAGACCGAGCAACTCGACGTAATTGCCCTTCTTGTTCAGTTCTTTAACGAAATATTGACCCAACGCCACGCAGCCCGAGTAATTGTCAGACAGAATTTGCGCAATTGCTGCATCGGTAGAATTGATTTCACGATCCATGCAAAAGACCGGAATCCCGGCCGCTTTGGCCTTCTTGACACTGGCAATGGAACCGTCAGCATCGGTGGGGTTGAAGAGTATCGCTGCAAATCCACGAGCGATAATGTTTTCAAAATGGGCCGCCTCTTTGCCCGTATCGTTCTGGGAGTCAAAAATGGTAGCCTCGTAGCCGAGCTGTTCGGCCCGCTCTTTGGCCGTTTCTCCCAGGACGACAAACCAAGGGTTGTTGAGGGTAGAAATCACCACGGCCATTCTGCCTTTCGAGCCTGAGCCTTTGCCGCTGGATGCCGCTTGCTCCTGCTTGCCGCAACCTTGCAGGAGTAGAGTGGCGGCGATAAAGAGAGCTGAGACAGCAGCGATTAGGGGGGATTTTCGCACTGGAGGTTCCTTTCTGTTTCCATGAAAGCTAGAATGATCAGATTCGGTGCCGAGAGACCTGCTACGGCTCGGTCGGGGAGAATTTATAGCACCATCGCGACGGCCTGCTTCCAGCCATTAAAATATTTCTCCACTTTTTTCGCCTCCATCGCCGGCTGGTAGGCAGCGTAGTCACGGGGTAAACCGGCCAGGTCGTCCAGCGACGAATAAACACCCATCCCTGATGCACCCGATAGTGCCGCACCCAGGGGCGAGAGCCCCGGCATGTCGTTGACCATCAGATCGAGACCGGCGATGTCAGCCGTGAACTGCATCAGGAAGCGGTTGGCCGTGGCGCCACCATCGGCGTAGATGCTCTGCAGCGTGATACCGGCATCGGCCTTCATCATGTCCAGCACGTCACGAACCTGGTAGGCGATGGATTCCAGCGCTGCCCGCACAACGTGGCACTTATTGCTGTGCGCGGTCATGCCCACAAGGGCCGCCTTGGCGGTCTGGCTCCAATAGGGGGTGCTGAGCCCTGCGAAGGCAGGCACCAGGTAGACGCCGCCGTTATCTTCAACGGCCGTGGCCAGTGCCTCGGTCTGGCGGGGATCGTCAATGAGTTGGAGCTGATTCTTAAGCCAGTCGATGGTGGCCGCCGAGTAATTGATGATACCCTCAAACGAATAGGTCGGCTTACCCTGATCGACCCAGGCGATCGTAGATACCACACCGCTGCCGGACAGGCGCAATCTGCCGCCGATGTTCAACAGGACAGATGAACCCGTACCAAATGTCACCTTGGCCATGCCCGGCTTAAAGCAACGCTGGGCGAATAGGGATGCCTGAGAGTCGCCCATGACGCCGCAGATGGTAAGTGGTTTGTCCAGCAGGCCCTCAATGGTTGTCTCGCCGTAGGAGGCGGCGCTTTCTTGTACCTCCGGCAATGCCTTTTGGGGGATTTCGAACAGACCGCAGAGCCCCTCGTCCCAACGGAGCTTTTCAATATCAAAAAGCAGCGTTCGACTGGCGTTGGTGTGATCCGTCGCGAATGTCCTGCCGCCGGTGAGTCGGTAGATCAGGTAGGTATCGATCGTGCCGACCAGTGCCTCACCGTTTGTCAGCTTCGCCCTGATCTCGGGCTTGTTGCGTACCAGCCATTTCAACTTGGAGGCGGAGAAGTAAGTGTCGATCTTCAGGCCGGTCAGTTGACGAACCTGTTCGTTATGGCCGGCCTCGACGAGCTCCGAGCAGATTGAAGCACCGCGCCGACACTGCCAGACGATGGCATTGTGAAGCGGCCTGCCCGTCTTACGGTCAAAAACGACGATGGTTTCCCTCTGGTTGGTGATGCTCAGGCAGACCAGGCCGGGGATCAGCGCCCGGTTTTTCCTGACGAGGGATCCCAGGACACTGAGCACGTTGCACCAGATCTCCTCGGCGTCGTGCTCTACCCAGCCCGGCTGAGGATAGTGTTGTTGGTGATCGAGGGACGCCTTGTCTATCTGTTTACCGGTCACGTCATAGAGCAGTGCCTTGGTGACTGAGGTGCTCTGATCGATTGCTAGAATGGTGTCCACGAGAATGCGGTTGGTTTCAGGAGTTCAGTCCCCGATCAGTTCTCTGGCTGTCTGCGCAAGTCCAGTGGCGGATATGCCATAGTGGTTGAAGATATCCAGCTGGCTGCCGGTAACGGTGGACTCGTCGGGAATTCCGACCAGCTTGAAAGGAAGCTGAACCCCCGCCTGCATGAGTTCGGCGGCGCACGCTTCTCCCAGTCCACCAGAGACGCTGTGTTCCTCCACCGTCACCAACGCCCGGCTGCCGGAGGCCGCATCGAGCAGCGTTTCAGTATCCAACGGCTTGATGGTGTGCATGCTGATGACCCTGCAGCAGAAGCCATTGGTGTGAAGTTCTTCCGCCGCCATCAAGGCGTGGTAGACTGTTTCCCCCGCTGCCACGAAAACAATATCCGAACCCTCCCGGAGCGTGATGGCTTTCCCCATTTCGAATTTGGTATCCGGTTTATGGAGGTTATACATGGGGCGCTTACCGAAGCGGATATAGACGGGCGATGGGCACGCGGCAGCAGCCTTGATGGCCTTGCGGGTCTCGAAATTATCGGCTGGCGCAAGGACATGGATGTTGTGGATCGCGCGCAGCGCTGCAAAATCATGGAGGGAGTGATGGGTCGAACCCAGTGGGCCATAACTGACCCCTGCGCTGATGCCGATGACATTGACCGGATTGTTCGAATAGGCTACATCGTTCTTGATCTGTTCAAGCGCCCGGGCGGTCAGGAAACAGGCCGGTGAAACGGCGAATACCGTCTTGCCGGCAGAGGCGAGCCCGGCAGCGATACCGACCAGGTTCTGTTCGGCGATACCCACCTCCACGAGCTGATCGGGGAAGCTGAGAGCGAACGGGACCAGCCTGGCTGAGCCCCGGGAATCACTTGTAACGGCCAGGACGTTGCGGTCTGCTCCCGCCAGCGCCAACAGGGTTTCGGAGAATGCCTCCAGATTCGGCTGGCCTAATTCCAACTCCATCGCTTTTATTGTTCTCTCCATACCTGGGCTGTCCGCCGGGAGCGGCCCCAACGTCTTTCAACCGGATATCCTGAGTCCTCAACCATTAAGAAATCGTTGCCTTAGATTTCCAGCGCAATTTGAGCTTTGTCCAGGCTGCGGATAGCCTCTTCATACTGCTCATCACTGGGTACGCCGTGATGCCACCTGGCCTGATCCTCCATGAACGGAACACCTTTGCCCTTGATCGTATTGGCGATGATCAGGCTCGGTTTACCCACCTCGAATGGAACGCCTTGAATAACGTCTGTTAGCGCCGCGATGTCGTGGCCGTCAACGGTCCGCACGCTCCAACTAAACGCCGTGAACTTTTCCGCGAGCGGCTCAAGATTGAGGATGTCCTTGGTCCTGCCGGTGATTTGAAGCCGGTTTCGGTCAATGATTGCCACCAGGCTATCCAGTCCATATTTCGCAGCGGCAAGGGCGGCTTCCCAGTTCGAGCCCTCTGCAAGTTCACCATCACCCAGCATAGTGTACACCTTGTAGGAAGCGCCATCCATTTTGCCTGCCAGTGCAATGCCAACGCTGAGGGAAAGACCATGACCAAGCGCCCCGGTATTCTGTTCGATGCCGTTCACCCCGCGGGTCGGGTGCCCGACGTAGGGTGAGCGATAGCGGCAGAGGGTCTCAAGGTCCGACTCCGGGAAAAAGCCGCGATCAGCCAGGACCACATACAGTGCTTCGACCGAGTGTCCCTTGCTATGGATATATCTGTCCCGCCCTGGATCTGTGAACGTATCGGGCGAAACGTTAAGTATACGATTATAGAGCGTATTGAGAATATCAATACACGATAGACTGCCGCCCGTATGTCCCGCGTTAGCTTTCTTGATGTATTTCAGGGTCTTCTTACGATAACTGATGGATTTAAGCCGAAGTCCCCGATCAGTCATGATGATTCTTATATCGATCTCGGGCATGTGGTTGGCAACTGCCGGCTGGTCTTATGCCTCTGGGTGTTCATGATAGTAAACTTCCCAGCCGAGGTAGGTTTCAAACGCCTCGGCGAGGATGTCGGCAGAGTGCGACTGGTTGATTGCCACGTGGTGCTCGAAACCGTTGCGGCAGACGTAGTTCATCAGTTTCTGAAGGTTCGGGATGTCAGCCACAGCGCGAGAGCCGAACGTCGCCAGCTTTTCATCGGTTAAGAGGCCCTCTCCCAAATAAGCGCGAATGACACCCTTTGCCTCGTCAGTTATGAGGCGCCCGAAGGTGAGGGGGCCGGCGAGCGCTCGTCCTTCCAACGCGCCGTAAGTGTTTTCTTCCTTAACAATGGATCCCAAGATCGGCGCAGTACTGACTTTGATATCGGGGAGGAAAGATTTGGCCCAATTGCCGCAGTGAAAGAGAACACATTTGTTATCATCATCAGCGTAATTGTTATTCCAGTCGGCCAATGCGCTGGGCGATCCGGAGGCCAGCTGCATGGCGTACATGGTCAGCGCACCGAGTACATCCACCTCGCAGGCGCTGGGCAGCATCTCTTCGCTCATCATGCTCATGCTGGTACAGACGTTGATGCCATAATTTTTCTGCACCGAGGTCCAGCACTGAATCGCCGTGGCGTCCAGGCCGTTCTTATCAATAAAGTTGGCAAGCACCACCCGCAACTTCGCCATTCGTATCAATTTGTCCTGTGGGATGCCATCGGTGGCAGCGTAGTTGACGATCTCCTTGAGTTTGATTTGCACCTTGGCGTCATCGTCCGGGAGGGCTTCCAGGTTGCTTAGAATTTCAGATAGATCCACCGTCGTCACACTGATGCCATTCCGCTCGAGGATCTTCTCGCTATAGCGCACGGTGTTGAAAGCTCCTGGTCGTGCGCCGATGGCGCCTAACCTCACCGAGCGCAAGCCGTTGACGACGCGGCAGACGGCGAGGAACTTCGCCAGGTCAGCCTTAAAACTCTGGTCCTTGGGGTGAGCGACGTGTTTGTTGGTTAATGTGAAGGGAATCGCGTATTGAATCAGGTTGTTGCATACCGAGATCTTCCCACAGTATGCGTCACGTCGGCGCGACACACCCAGTTGGCTCAGATCATCGGGATAGCCCTGTACCAGGACGGGAACGTTGAGGCCTGCGAGTCTGAGTGTATCGACTACGCCCTTTTCATTGCCAAAATTCGGTAGCACTACCACGACGCCATCAATTCGTTCTCGGTTCGTGCGAAAGAGGGTTGCACATTTCTCTGCATCGGCGTAGGTCTCCACACCACCAAGCTTTGTATCTATTTCCCCAAGTAAAACAGGCTCAACGCCGACGTCGCTGAATATATCCATGATGTCTTTCCGGGCCTCGGTAATTAGTTGGTCGGGGAAGAAATCACGGTTCCCAATGATGACACCAAATGTCGCCTTAGGCATCTGCCGTTCTCCTGACTAAAGGTAAGCCTTCCGGGTATGATGTCTCCCTCAGAGTATCAAGTTGTTACCCGGCTTGCACGACCTTGAACAATGTTCAGAGTAGTAAACAATTTAGTGCTTGATGCAAGTAGTCGTCAAAGGAATGTGTCCCATTGGGTGGAAAATTACAAGAGACATTTTGCCATCCCAAGGTTCTACTGATACCTCACCCCCTTCCGCCAATCACGCCGGTCACGAAGGGACTCCTGTGGAGTAGGCGGATCCGCCCTTTGGCGGACTGCCGGATGCCCCCTTTCCTCAAGGAGAAGGACGGGGGGTAAGGTTTTCCCGCTTCGTGCCAATTCGTCCGCCAGCCGGCGGATTCGTGGCTGAGGCACGAGTGAGAGGTCAATGCAGGAAGATATCGTCGTCGGGGTGGTAGCGGCGGGTATCCACGCCGGTGTGTACCTGGCACTGGTCTGGGGGCTCGGTGCCCTCCAGGAAGAGCTCCTTTTCCCGGGGACAGTACTTGGTGGGGCGGTCTTTGGTCACCTGGCAGACGTCCATCACCACAACGCCGTCGGGCATTTTCCAGTCGGTGGCAGGCAGGTTGAAGGTCTGGTGAATCTCCTTCATGATGCGGGCCCAGATGGGGAGGGCAGCCACGTTGCCGTAGCGCTTCTCGCCCAGGCTCACACGGGGATCGTCCACCCCCAACCAGACACCGGCGGCCAGCTGGGGGGTGAAGCCGATAAACCAGGCGTCGGTCCATCCGTCGGTGGTACCGGTCTTGCCGGCAGCGGGGCGGTAAAAATTAAACTTCCAGCGCAGGCTTCCGCCGGTACCGCCGTTAATCACCCCTTTCATCAGGTCCAGCAGGATGTAAGCCTTGTCTTCCCGGATCACTTCCCTGCGCTCGGGGATGAACTCCCGCAGAACCTTGCCCCGCCGGTCCACTACCTTGACGACCGCGATAGGTTCCACCCAGACCCCCCGGTTGGCCACAGCGGCGTAAGCGGCGGTGATATCAATGGGCAAGACCTCGCTGGTTCCCAGGGAGATAGCCCGCACCGCCCGCATGGGTGTACTGAAATGGAACCGTTTGGCCATCGTCACTACCTGCAGCGGCGTGACCAGCTCCTGGATGATCCGGGATGACACGGTATTCCGTGAGTATTTCAAGCCTTCCCGCAGGGTAACCAGCCCGCTGGAGGAGCCATCGTCATTAAGTGGGTTCCAGTAGCTGGTATCGGAATCGATGAAAGCATCCCCGGTACTGGCGAGGGGCTGGTCCAGCAATTGAGTAGATACCGGATAGCCCTGGTCAATGGCCGTTATGTACAGGATGGGTTTGAAAGTGGATCCGGGCTGGCGCCGGGCCTGGGTGGCCCGGTTGAAATAGTCCGGATAGTCCATGCGCCCACCAGTCATAGCCAGGATATGGCCGGTGTCATTTTCCAGCAGAACAACCGCTCCCTGGACCAGCAGCCGATCTACCAGGCGCTCATCCATGGGGTTCTCGCCGCGGATCATTGCCTTGACCGAGTCCAGCGGGTAAACGGTGGTGTCAATAACGCTGTAGATCAGGGAGTCAGCGGAAAGGAAGGACTCATCAAGCACTTGCTGATTCTGCTGGATTTCATCCATGAATACCCGCTCAACGATCTCCTGCATGCGGGAATCGAGGGTGGTATGAATCTCCAGGCCGTCCCGGTACAGGTTGATGCCGAGGCGCTCATCCTCCAGTTCCATGTGACGCCGGACGTGCTCGGTAAAGTAGGGGGCGAAACCCGGCACTGACCTGGGCCTGCTGACGTCGATAGGTTTGTACCGGATTCGTTCATATTCCTCCCAATCGATGAATTCCTTCTCAGCCATGACTTTCAGGACCAGGTTTCTCCGCTTGAAAGCCCGGTCCGGGTGAGTCAGGGGGCTGTATCGGGCGGGGGAAGGCAGTGCCCCGATGAGGAGCGCCGCCTGCTCCAGGTTCAGGTCCCTGGCATCCACCTGAAAAAACTTCCGCGCCGCGGCCTGAATCCCATAGGTGCCGTGACCGAAATGGATAGAGTTGAGATACATCACCAGAATCTCTTGCTTGGTGTAGGTGTGTTCGACCTGAACGGCCGTCAGCACCTCTTTGAGCTTCCGGGTGATGGTTTTGCGGAAACCGATGGTGTCGTAGAGGTTCCGTGCCAGCTGCTGGGTCAGCGAGCTGAATCCCTCGCGATAACGCAGACTGGCCATGTTCACCAGGACGGCACGGACTACGCTGCGCATGCTCACTCCCCAGTGGTCATAAAAGCGCTGATCTTCCATAGCGAGGAGGGCGTGGCGGACATCCACCGGCATCATCGCCCCGGGAA
>CAZQOY010000042.1:9711-11977 GCA_964595095.1 uncultured bacterium
CTTGCGTGAACAGCTTCTCAATGACTTTCCCGTCACGGGAGATGATTTTAGTGGCGACGGCGGGGCTGAAATCCTGGAGCTGCCGGAGCGAAGGAAGATCTCTCGACAGGTACCACATATAGGCCGTCATTGCCGCCCCGATAACCATCAGCGTCACAAAGGCGTTGCGGAAAGCCTGCCGCCAGCCCTGGCCGGGCAGGCCGTTGGGCGGCTTGGCGGGCGGGCTGCTTTCTCCCACGTCCTTACGAGTTATTAGCTCTTCAGGCGTGATCAGGTCTTTATCACTCCTATAATTGCCCACGAATGACCTCTCGGTGTTTAAGACAATTTACGCCTTGGGATGGTAAAGGTTCAGGAGAATTCGTAAAATATCCCTATAAAGGTACAACGACCCCCACGCGGATATCCGTCATTTGAAAGAGCAGCGTGGTAGCTGGCTATGCTCTCTACCCCTTCGGCTTGGTCATGCTCATGGGGTCGAGCAGGCGAGTGAGCTCCTCTTCGGAGACCAAGCCCTTCTCGCGGGCCACCTCCCGCACGGTTTTGCCGCTCGCGTAGGCCTCTTTGGCTACAGCAGCGGCGGCGTCATAACCGATCACCGGGGCCAGGGCGGTGCACATGGCCAGGCTGCCCTCGATGTAGTCGGCGCACTTCTGCTCGTCGGCCTCCAGCCCCTCCACCAGCTTCTCGCGGAACATGGTTGCCGCCCCGGCCAGGAACTCGATGCTCTCGATCAGGCTGCGGGCTATCAGGGGCAGCATGAGCGTGAGCTCGAAAAAGCTGCCCAGCCCACCCTGCGCAATTACCACGTCATTACCGATGACCTGGGCGCAGGTCTGGACCATGGCCTCACAGATTACCGGGTTCACCTTGCCGGGCATGATGCTGGAGCCGGGCTGCACCGTCGGCAGCTTCAGCTCGCCGATGCCGGCCCGGGGACCGGACCCCAGCAAGCGGATGTCGTTGGCGATCTTGCTAAGGCTCACGGCCACGGTCTTCAGCGTACCGGAAACCTCCACCGCTCCATCGAAAGCGGCCTGGGCTTCGAAGTGGTTGGGGGCCTCCACGAACTTCAGCCCGGTCAGCTTTGAGAGCTCCTTGGCCACCCGGCTGCCGAACTCCACGTGGGTGTTGATGCCGGTGCCAACGGCAGTCCCGCCGATGGCCAGCCGGCTCAACTCCTCCCCGGCACGGGTCAGACGATCGACACCGGACTTCACCATGCCGGCATAGCCGGAGAATTCCTGTCCCAGGCGGATGGGGGTGGCGTCCTGGAGGTGGGTGCGGCCGATCTTAAGGATATGGTCGAAAGCCTTGGCCTTTTCATCCAGGGCCTGGTGCAGGGCCTTGAGGGCCGGGATGAGCCGGCCGGAAAGGGCTGCGGCGGCCGCCACGTGGATGGCGGTGGGGATAACGTCATTGCTGGACTGCCCCTTGTTAACGTGGTCGTTAGGGTGCACCGGCTCGCGGGCGCCGATCTGGCCGCCCATGAGCTCGCTGGCCCGGTTGCCGATCACCTCGTTGGCGTTCATATTGCTGGAGGTGCCGGAACCGGTCTGAAAGACGTCGATGGGGAACTGGTCATCGAATTTGCCATCGATGACTTCCTGGCCGGCCTGCATGATGGCCCCCGCCCGCTCCTTGTCCAGCAGACCCAGGTCAAGGTTGACCTTGGCGGCGGCCTTTTTGATCATCCCCAAAGCCCGGACCATGCCGGTGGGAATGGTCAGCCCACTGACAGGGAAGTTCTCTACGGCCCGCTGGGTCTGGGCACCGTAATAGGCGGTATCCGGGACAAGCATCTCGCCCATGGAATCTCGTTCGACTCGGGTTCCCATTTTGATATATCCTCCTGAATTCGTTTATAGTGATAGCGCAACTTGACCGCTTGGCGGCGTGAGGACTTGCATGGTCCACCGCCTTCCCGCTGATCGCCCTTGCGCGCGGGGCGCGGGAATCAATCCGGGCGTTTCCTGGCAGTTTCCCGTCAGTCAGGAAACCTGAACCTGCCAATTTTTGAAATAAAAGTTACCCATCAGGGGCGACGGGGGGTATGATTTTCGGGGTGGGACAACTCCCGTTAATCAGGCGCACCCCGCAGACTATCCTGCCGCCGATCCTCCAGGATCAGGGCGATTGCTCCCGCCAGGCTCTGGCGGCATTCTTCCACGGTGCGCCCCTGGCCATTGGCACCGGGAATCTCGGGGCAATAGGCGATAAACCAGTCCTCGTCCTGTCCGATGATAGCCGTAAACTCGTTATGCAT
>CAZQOY010000042.1:11987-14533 GCA_964595095.1 uncultured bacterium
TATGCATTTAACCACCTTCTGGCTGCAAGTTATTTTCAAGATGCCCTAGAAGCAATAGATGGCCGCAACTCCTTTTCCCCCTTCTTTCTGAACGCTTCCTGATAACCGCTGATTCGCTCGCCAGCAAGTTAGCCACGAACCACGGACTACTGACAAAGGACGACGGACTCTTTGCAGCAAAAACCCCTGCCCTGGCCCCCGCCCGTAGCTAAATTCACCCCATCATGCACAAGCGCCTGACACAGCTGAGTCACGGCTCCGGTTGAGCCTGCAAGCTCGGTCCTGAGGACCTGGCCCGGGTTCTGGGTCAGCTGCCGCGCCAGCCCGCCGACGAGCACATTCTCGTCAGCTTCGAGAACGCTGACGACGCCGCCGCATACCGCCTGCCCGATGGCCGCATCCTCCTCCAGAGCACCGACTTCTTCACCCCCATCGTGGACGACCCCTACCAGTTCGGGCAGATCGCCGCCGCCAACGCCCTCTCCGACATCTACGCCATGGGTGGGCGGCCCCTGTTCGCTCTGAACATCGTGGCCTTCCCCAGCCAGGAGCTCTCCCTGGATATCCTGACGGAGATCCTCAAAGGCGGCATGGACAAGGCCCACGAAGCGGGCATCCACATCGTCGGCGGCCACACCATAGATGACACCGAACCCAAGTACGGCTTGGTGGTTACCGGCGAGGTGGCCGAGGAAAATCTCATCCGCAACGACGGCGCGCAGGCCGACGACCGGTTGGTCCTGACCAAGCCGCTTGGCACCGGCATCATCGCCACCGCCATCAAGCGGGGCGCGGCCCCGGAAAAGGTGGTGGCCCGGGCCGTGGAGACCATGACCGCCCTGAACCGGGACGCAGCCCAGGCCGCTCTAGAGATAGGGATCAATGCCATGACCGACGTTACCGGCTTCGGACTCCTGGGGCACCTGCTGGAGATGTGCACCGCCAGCAAAGTGCAGGCCGCCGTGGATGTGGCCGCCCTGCCGCTGCTGCCCGGTGCGGTTGACTTAGCCGAAGAAGGGATGGTACCCGGCGGTACCCGGCGCAACCTGGACCACGCCCGTAAAGCCCTCACCCTGGAAGGAGATGTGTCCGAGCTGGATCAGCTCCTGGCCGCCGATGCTCAGACATCGGGGGGACTGCTCATAGCCGTCAGCCCGGGGAAGGTGGAAAAGCTGGTGGCACTCCTCAAGGAATACGGTACCCCAGCCGCAGCTGTCATCGGAGAGATAACCGGCAAAGGCCCGGCCCGTATTACCCTGCGCAAGGAGTAGCGAACCCGACGCTCTTTGCCTTCTCCCGGACTCACCCGACATTTTGCCCGTATCCCGGTAAGGGCTACCCCGCGGGCGTTCCCTCCAACTTGAAGGAGTACTTACCGGAGCCCGCCTCAAACGTAATGTAATCCTCACTCTCCTCCGCACCGCTGATACCGGCAACCCCACCTTGATATAAACCCTTTTCCCAGACGACCTTACCGCCTTCCTTAACGACCACCCTTTCCAGACCCAGCTTCGGGACGCTCACCTTCCCCCGGCTGTTAACGGGAATAGTCACCTCCAGCGTCAGGGTATTGCCCTCCTTCTCCCAACTTGAGGATACCAGCCCTCTAACGGTTTCTACCGAAGCGCCAGCATTCGTAAGATCACCGACAACTTGTGGCTTTATGGCAACGCGCTGGTAACCGGGACCAGCGGGCCTGATCCCCGCTATGTCGCCATAGAAAAACTCATCCACGCAGCCGAACATGATATGGTTCAGGGAGTTCATGCCGGCGTTGAAGTACTTGTAGCCGCCCCAACGCTCCCATAGGGTCGTTGCGCCGTGCGAGATCATGTAACCCCAGCTCGGGTAGGTGGTCTGGATCGCCAGCTGATACATAAGCTGCCCCTGTCCCCGGGCGGGCAACACTTCCACCAGCGCTTTGGTGCCGATAATGCCTACCCATAGATGCGTATCATGCTCCGCCACGATGTTGCCTGCGAGGTTCTCCACTACCGCCTGCTCCCTGCCCTCGGGGACCAGCCCCAGGTACAGGGGAAAGGCGTTGCTGGTCTGCGAGCCGGTGCCGTACTGGTTGGTTTTTAGGTCCAGGAACTTTGCGTTGAAGGCTTTTTTAATTTCATCGGCCAGGGCCGCATAGTCCCGGGCATCTTCGGCTTTGCCCAGGACCTCAGCCATCCAGGCAACAATCCGGGCGCCGTGGTAGTAGTAGCCGGTGCAGGTGATCGGGAGGGAACCGTCGTCGGGGCCGGTCAGCTTCGGCGGCACCCAGTCGCCGCGGCCCCATTCAATGATATAATCCTTGGCCGTGCCGCCGTAGTAATCAACCCACTTCTTGATACTGGGATAATGAATCTCCAGGATGCGCGTGTCGCCATAGTAGCGGTACATGTCCCAGGTAATCAGCGGGTAGGCCACCTGCCAGGCGGGGGTGCCGGTCTCGAACCTCGTCCAGTGGGGCGGCGTCACATCGGGGACGGCCCCGCTCTCCAGCTGGGCGTCCTGGATGTCCAGCAGCCACTTGGTGTAGAAGGCCGCCATGTCAA
>CAZQOY010000043.1:0-1464 GCA_964595095.1 uncultured bacterium
TTCGTAGACCCTCTCGTCAATGCTGATTGTCAACTTCTTTTGCATGCTACACCTTCTTGCGGTTATACGTATACTATACGTATAATAACACTAATCAGAGAAAAAGTCAAGGGATGATGAAAAATCCCGGCTGGGAAGGAGCGGGGGGACTAACACGGCTGTAAGCTAAGCGGAGCGGTTGACCGCGTCGGCTCGAACGACTTGTCAGGCTGCCATCTGCTCAAAGGAAAAGTGCGGAATATCAGCACGCTCCTTGGCGTGCTCTACTGTAATTGCACAGATATTTCCATCACGGTCCAGATCGAGCAAAGTGTCCTTGTCCAGGTCCTTGGTCTGTTCGACCTCCTCCGACTTAAATTCGATGTATAACGTATCAGTATCCTTAAAGTATTTGATTTTCATGGTGTAAAACGTGGAGCGAGTTGTTAGGTTGCTGAATGTTGGATTTCTCGCAAAGCATCCACTAAACCGTAATACAAGAGGCAATCTGCACAGCGAGCCTCGGGGTGTGAATAAGAGACCACGAACTTCTGTGGCTTGAATTCATGGAACCCAATGCCTCGTCGTGTGTCTTTCCAATTCGGTTGCGCGCCAAGGTCAACCAGCCTGTGAAATGTGTTGCTGGTATCTGTGCCGCAGCAAATCACTACATCTGGCTCGTAAAGCGAAAACTGTCGATTTAGGTACGCTTTGTCCTCTGCTGCGGTCGCAAAGAGTGCTGCCGGGTCTGTAGTGTGACCGCCAGGAGATTTCTTTAGGTTAATTGCCACAATCGAGTGAAGTATGCGGCGCCTTTTTTCCTCATTAACCTCTCTCAATTCTTCCCACGGAATTTCCTCAGACAATCGGCGAATACCCTCAACCCAGCGCGTAACGTTGTTCCAAGTTTGAGCACGGCCACCTTCTCGGATAAACTGTCGCAAATCCCAGTCACCACCATCAGGATCATTTACCTCTTTAAGGACAAACAGAAGCTTGGGTGAACTCGCCATGTATGCTTTTTCATCTGCGACACCGTCAGCCACAAACCCGGGGCGATTCACCTTCCACTCTGAAAACAAAATATCTTCTGCTTCAAGAATGCTCATATGTCTAAGCCTCCTAACTGGTATTATGCTGCATCATTACAGCATATCAATCCGTCGGCGGCTTGGGATGCAGCACCCCATCCAGTTTCGCCGCCAGCTGCTCCGCTGCCACCTCCTCCTGCTCGCCGGTGTCCATGCGCTTGACGGTGCAGGTGCCCTTGCGGGCCTCCTCCTCCCCCAGGATGACCGCCGCGCGGGCACCTGAGCGGTTGGCCTCCCGCAGCTGGGCCTTGGCGCTGCGGCGCAGGGTCTCCAGGACGACGGTATAGCCGGCCGCCCGCAGCTCCTGGGCTCGCGTCTGGGCCGGGGCGCGGGCCTCGTCGGCCAGGACCACCAGGTAGACGTCCAGCTGCCGGGGCGTGACCTTTTCCTTCAG
>CAZQOY010000043.1:1474-14498 GCA_964595095.1 uncultured bacterium
GGCCACCAGGAGCAGCCGCTCCACTCCCGTCGCGAAGCCCACCGCCGGGATATCCGGGCCGCCCAGCTGCTGCACCAGATTGTCATAACGCCCGCCGCCGCAGAGGGCGTCCTGAGCACCCAGCTGTTTGGACGTGATCTCGAAGGTGGTGCGGGTGTAGTAGTCCAGCCCGCGGACCAGTTTGGGATCGTGCTCGAAGGGGACCTCAAGCGCCTTGAGGCCCGCCTGCACCTGTTCGTAGTGCTCGCGGTCCGCGCTGGAGATATGGTCAGAGATGAGCGGGGCATGCTGGTCCAGCAGGGCCTGGGTCTCGGGGTTCTTGCTGTCGAAAAGGCGCAGGGGGTTGTTCTCCAGGCGCTGGCGGTCGAGCTGGTCCAGGTCGGAAGCATAAGGCTGGAAGACTTCCCTGAGACGCGCCAGGTACTCGCCGCGCTGCTCCTGGCTGCCGATGCTGTTCAGGCGGATAGTCAGACCTTCCGACACGAACAGGTTGCATAAGTCATAGGCCAGGGCGATAATCTCCACGTCCTGCTCCGGGTGGGGCGAACCGATGGCTTCCACACCGAACTGGCTGAACTGGCGCAGGCGGCCCTTCTGGGGGCGCTCCTGGCGGTAGAGGTCGTCGAAGTAGTAGAGGCGGGTGATGGGGGCATTCCGGTCGAGGTGGTTCTGGATATAGGCCCTGACGACGGGGGCGGTGAGCTCCGGCTTGAGGGTGATGCTCTTGCCGCCCTTGTCGGTGAAGGTGTACATCTCCTTGTGGACGATGTCGGTCTCCAGGCCGACGCCCCGGACGAACAGCTCGGTGGGCTCAAGGGCTGGCGTGCGGATTTCCTGGTAGCCATAGGTGGACATGACGGCGTGAACGATCCACTCCATGAAGCGCCAGAGGTGGGTCTCTTCGGGAAGGATGTCACGAACCCCCCGTATGCGTTGAATCGGCTCGTCCATGCTGGCCTTCCCTTTCGGTCTACAGCCGCCGTTAGAGCGCCGGGGAATGTCCGGTGTCAGGAACGGGCTGTGAGGTTATCGGTATTGGTGCCGGCGCCCGGTGGGAAGCCGCCTTGCGCGGGCGGGTCCCGGCTGTTTCAGAGGATAGCATCGTTTTCCGGGGTTTCCCATTTTTGCAGCGTTTCCAGCACTTCCTCCGGCGTACCGGCTTCCATCAGGGCGCTGCGCAGCTCCCCGTCACTCAGCAGTTTGGTGATGCGGCTGAGGAGCTTCAGGTGCTTATCCGGCTCACTGGCGGGGCTGATGAGCAGGACAAAGATATGACACAGAGCACCGTCGGTGGCCTTGAAGTCGACGCCCTCGGGGGAAATCCCCATAACCATCGCCACATCCTTCAGGCTGTCGCTGAGCCCATGGGGCAGGGCCACCCCTTTGCCGACGCCGGTGCTCATTCGCCGCTCCCGCTTCAGGATGCTCTCCAGGCATTCTTCGCAGGACTTAATAATGTGGTTCTGAGCCAGCGGGAGCAGCAGCTCCTGTACAGCGGAGCTCCTGTCAGTGGCACGCATAGGCAGAATGATGAACTGCTCGGTAAGCAGGGTGGAAAAACTACTCATGTGAGCGGGCAAATTTTGCCCCAATACACGGCGATTTCAAGGTTTTTTCACCTGCAAGATAGAACTGCCGGCAGAGAGGGGTCAGTAAACCCCCAGGAAGCTCTGCCGGCCTCCCCTGGATTCGTACTTGATATCCTGCAGATCTGCGTCTATCACGTTGATGCGCAGCATGAAGCCCCGCCAGGAACCGGAGGGGGTCCAGCTGAACGAAAACTCCCAACAGTGGAGCTGGCGATAGAGCTGCAAGTCGTGGCTTATCAGCTCCTGGGTGAGCATGTTAAAACGGGCGGTGTAACCTACTTTCCAGCCGGGCCCGATACTCAGCTTGAAATTCCCATTCAGCCAGAAGGTCTCACGCCGCTCGGGGTTCAGGGAGGGTATCAGGCTGTAGCGGAGCGCCAGAGTGGCTTCCCAGAGGTTGCCCGATGCGATAGAAGGCTTTACAGCACCGCGGCGGAATGACATCGCATCCTCTGGTTCCTCCTCCACTTCAGGCTGGAGCGTGTCCACCAGCGCCTCCTCTTCCTCCGGCAGCGCCTCCTTGAGTGGAACAAACCGCTTGCCCGACAATCGCAGGCTGGTACTGGCGTTCATGCGGGAAAGCCTGGGAATGGCCCGAACCCGGTTAACCCGGCGCTTGGCGGTCTCATCCCACTCGTAGAAGTCATGCTCCATGGATACATCCAATCTCAATTTGTTCAGGAACGGCGACCGGAAACTGGAGCGTATAGGACTGAGCCGCAGGCTGTCGGCCGTGAAATTGTAGCTGGTACCAAGATTCCATGTAAGGAGGTTGACCTTGACTTCCCTGCCCTCAACCTGGCGCTTGGCCTGGAACAGGTTGGACACCGCGATGCTCATGGACTGGCTCTCGCGCCGGGAAGTGCCGCCTATAGGGGAGCCAGCGAAGCGGTCAAACGGTTTATCAGTCGGATTTGTGCTATACTGGAAATACCCCAGGTCATATCCCAGGAAGGGTGCGGAAAAATCGGGCGTATAGCTGTAGGATATGGAGGGCTTGACCACGTGCCGCAGCGCTTCAAAAGAGCCTATCCGCACCGGCAGCAGGCCATAAATAGTGGTCCGGGCGGACAGTGAAAGCCGCCCTGTATGCCGCGCGGTAAGCGCGTTAATCTCTTCATAAAGAATTGGTCCGTTCTCGCCTTCCCGAAGGAAAGCGCCTGCGAAGTCGGTAAGGGCTTTCCGATAACTGGGCGTCCAGTCCTGAGTGATCCCCAGATTGAGGCTCATTGTGATGTATTTAAAAACATTCTGCTGCGCCTGGAAGTTGAAGCTGTTTTTAGCCCACGTGCGGTTGACCACCGTCCGTTTACTTTTATCAGGCCAAACGAAGGACGAAACGGCCGTATCCACGAAGGCCTCCCAGAAAATACTCTGATGGTTGTTAAGGTTGCTATTGAGCGACCAGCGGATATTATTATACCACCTGGGCGCCTGACCCCTGGCAGGCTTGAACAGAGCACTACTGGTCCGGCCGAAGGTGATCCTCGGTAAGGTGCGGGATTTTTCCTCAATGCGTTGGCCCAGGCGGACAGGAGGGGTTCCCAACCGGTCAGCGGCCTGCAAATCATATTTCTCTTGAAGAGCCAGAGAGAAACGATTCGGAGTGCCCGGCCAGCTCTTGCTGTAGCTGGCGTTGGAGACAATCTGCTGGTCCAGCCTGGTACGCCGGTCAAGACCATGTTTGCTGAATAGCTGGGGATCGGATGTGAACCTGGCATTAACGTTCAGCCGCTGGGTGGGATCAATAGTCTGGTTGTGGCTCCAGGAACCGCTCCACTTGTCGGCCGCCCTATCAGTGAACAGGTTCGAAATATCTTCATCGTCGACCAGCCTGAAGAGGGTGGTACTCAGCTGCCCGTTGTATTTGTAGCGCCGGTTATACCTGAACCGCCCCCGCGCCTGAATCCCGCGCTTATCGAATAAATCCAGCCAGGTCGTGGCGTCAGCGTAGTCGTTGATAGCCCAGAAATATCCCAGCCCCTCGAGATAGCGCCCGTGGTAGTTGCTATTCCCGTAGCTAGGCATAATCCAGCCGGTGCGGCGCCCTCCCGATTCGTTGGGGAAGACGGCAAACGGCAACCCCAGGAGCGGTACATCCATGAGATAGAGGATAATAGGTTTGGCGATCACCTTATCGCCCTGGAGTATTTTCATCCGCTGTGAGGCGAAGTAAAAGTGGGGCGTATCCAGCTCGCAGGTGGTGTAGATGCTGCGGCGCACGTAGTACACATTCCCCGGATGGCGGTGGACCAGTTCGCCGTGGTAGTGACCTTTATCAAGCCGGGTCCTTCCCCTGACCACCCGTCCCTTCTCTTTCACCAGGTCGAATTCCATCAGCTGGCCATACATTGGGTCCCGGCCTGTCTGATAGAGCGTAGGCTGTTCCTGGAAAGCTATCTCGGCGCGCACGAGGTTATCCTGCCAGGTTACCATGATATGTCCGGCGGCCAGTCCGTTCTCCTGGTAGTCCACCCGGGCGCCCCGCTCCAGATAGGTTACCTCCTGGGGGATCTGGTAGTCAATATACTCCGCCTTATAAATGACCACTGTGTCTACACTGGCATTGCCCGGCTCCGGTTCGAAACGCCCCCGCGCCCCGCCCTGAACCCGAATGCGAACCAGCTGGCCTGTACTGTCAAAGTCCATGGTGAGCGTATCGCCGGTGGCGTGGTTCATCCCCTGGAGGATCGAGTCCTCAACGACATGGTATATGGACGTTGCCATACCCAGCAGGCGCAGGTTGGCCAGGCGGTCATCGACGAAACCGGCTTCCATGCGACGGCTGGTGAGCACATCGGTAAAGGTCTGCAAGTCGCGCCGCTCGGCTGAGAGCCAGGCCTGAATCAGGGCTGTGCCCTCGGCCCCTTCCTCCACCAGTCCTGATCGCAACTCATCACCATCGTATATCAGGTTAATCCGGTTGCCGCGCAATTCCCGGTCCCTTTCGCTGATGGCGGCCTCGCCCACCAGATCCAGCACACCAGAAACGTCATCATATGTCACACGCCGGCCGGATACGCGCCGGTCGCCCTCCATAATCTCGACAGCGCCCTCAGCCCAGAACGAGCCGCCGCGCTGGCCTCCGGTCTTATGATAGTGGAATTCCTCCGTAGTAAGCCGGCGGGCCGCCTGGGTCATGACTACCTCCCGCCGGGCGATCCCGGAGTCCAGCTCCGTCCAGTAAACGAATTCCCGGCAGGTGATTATGTCGTTTTCCGTTACGAACCTGACTGTGTCACCCCAGGCATGGATTTTATTCTCTCCATTATAGAAGACCAGGGAATCGCAGGTGAGCACTTCTCCAGGGCGCACCATTTTAACCGAACCGGAGAAATAAACACGCTCATAGCCCCGATAGTACTCAGCATGCCCGGTAGTAAGCTCCAGATCCTCTTTCCAGAACCTGACACTACCGGAGAGGATCTCCACTGCCTGGCCATTTCGGGTATAATGCTCCTGGATTTCAGCGGTCCAGCGCAGACGCTCATCGGCGGGTGCGGCCGCAACTATCACGCCGAGCACGCTTGAGATGAGACATGTCAGTACCGCTCGGACCACAGCTTCTCCAGCCGCTGGCGGATGAATTTCTCGTGTCCCTGATCCGCCGGCCGGTAAAACGCCTCCGCCGCCATGCCCTCAGGGAAATAGTCCGCTTTGATAAAGTGGCCTGTTTCATCGTGGGGATAGGCGTAGTCCTTGCCGTAGCCAAAGGATGCCATAAGACCAGTGGTCGGATTGCGCAGGTGCAGCGGGACCGTCTGGGCGCCTTCTTCCTTCACCCGGCGGGTCGCCCCTTTGAGGGCCATATAGGAGGCATTACTCTTGGTCGCGGCGGCCAGGTAGATCGTTACCTGGGCCAGGATCAAACCCGATTCGGGCAGCCCCACCAGGTGTACCGCCTGGAAACCGCTGGCAGCTACCACCAGGGCCTGGGGATCGGCGTTACCGATATCCTCTGATGCCAGGATCACCAGCCGCCGGGCAATGAACTCCGGCTTCTCGCCGCCCTCCAACATTACCGCCAGCCAGTAAACCGCCGCATCGGGGTCGCTGCCCCGGATCGACTTGATGAAGGCAGAGATGGTATCGTAATGGTAGTCGCCAGCCCGGTCGTAGAGCAGCCCCCGCTGCTGCAGCGCCTCCCGGACATTATCCTTGGTCAGTGTAAATGACTCCTGCTTACCATACTGGCTGGCGGCAATATCCAGAGCGTTGAACATCTTCCGGGCGTCACCCCCGGCGGATTCAATGAGCAGGTGCCGCACATCATCCGCCAGGGCAATATCACGCCGTGAAAGGACAATATCCTCCGCCAAAGCCCGGTCGAGCATAGCCACCAGCTGTTCGCTGGTGTACGGCGGCAGGCGGATCACCCGGCAGCGGGACAGCAGCGGCCCGATAACCTCGAAGCTGGGGTTCTCGGTAGTGGCACCGATCAGGACAATAGTACCGTCTTCCACGGCATGGAGCAGGGCGTCCTGCTGGGCCTTGTTGAATCGGTGGATTTCATCAATAAACAGGATGGTCTTGCGCCCCAGCTCACGATTGCTCCGCCCCGTTTTCAGAACAGCCCGTACCTCCCTGACTCCTGCAGCTACCGCGGAGAGCTCGTGGAAAGCGGCCTGGGAGTGGCGCGCCAGGAGCTTAGCCAGGGTGGTCTTGCCGGAGCCCGGCGGCCCCCAGAAGATCATGGAAAAGAGGCTGTCCGTCTCCAGAGCCTTCTGCAGAATGCGCCCCGATCCCACCAGCTCCTCGTGACCTACGAAATCGGCCAGAGTAACAGGACGGATCCGGTCGGCCAGCGGCGGCAGGTTGCGCCCGTCGGCCGGTGAAAATAAGGTGGGGTTGGATTCAGGGAGAGTCATGGGGATATAAATGAAAAATGAAAATATCAAAATGCAAGTTATTGGTCATTAGTCATTGGTCATTGGTCATTGGTGACTTGTCCGGCGTAGCGCAGCGTAGACGGGTTGGTCATTTGCACCTTGCATTTTGCATTTTGCATTTTGCAATGAATAATAGTTACGGCATGCCCTCAATTCGGGCGCTGTCGGGCAGCACCAAAGTTTCGCGCGCCTCCCGGCACTGAGCCTGGGTCCTGGTGAACCACACCAGTGCGTGGGCCATCGCCAGGAAACGGCTGTCCTGGGTGCCTCGCCAGAGAGCACCGGTATTCGAGGGATGGGTGCCAAGCGACCGGATAGCGCCCGTGATGGCCAGGTCGAACTCCTCCATCTGCCGCACCTGCCGGGCCTGGATCAGGGCCACCAGTTCATACGTTGGGACCTGGTAGGTTGACAACTCGGCCTGCCCGCTGGTGAAATTCCCATCGTCCAACTGATTTTCCAGCAGAAAGTTCAGGGCGGCATTGACCCCGCCCCTCACCCGGCGCTGGTGGGGATGACCCCTCACCAGGGACCGCTCCAGCATCAGCAGGGCCTCGGTGATAATAGCCTGCTCATCGGTCGAGAGTAGAGCTGGATCGTTCCAGCTGCCGTTGGGAAGCTGGCGATTGAGGATAATCAGTCCCTCCTTTACGGCCCGCTCCACCAGGTCAACTTCATGAACTGTCCGGTAGTGCTCCAGGATGCCTGCCAGGACCAGCCCATGATGCAGGGGTGAATCATCCTGGGGGCGAACCTCCTGCCAGGTCTGGGCCTTGGAGGCGGCCAGCAGGTAGCGGGGATTTGACAGGACCCTGTAGGCCCGGCTCAGCGCCCTGCCGGCAAGAGCAGTGGGATAAACGCTCTTGGTCGTCACCATGCCCCGGTTGGTGGTATACCGGGGCCAAGCGCCTTCCTCGGTCTGTCGCTCCATTAGCCAGTTTAGCCCCATCTTCGCCCGGTGAATCATGACAGAGTCGGACAGCCCGGCCTCGATGAGGGTCAGCAGCCCCAGCACGTGCCGGGCCACCACCCGCACCAGGGGATGATCCGCCGGGTAGGGCCTGGTGGGCCAGTCGGAATAGCCCAGACCCCAGCTGCCGTCACCGTTGTACATGGCCTCACTGTGAATGGCCGTGGCCTGCCAGTACCGGGCCACGGTGATGGTATCCAGGGACGCGTGGTAGGTGGCCTTGAAGGCCAGGGCGTCATGGCGCACGTACTGCACCTGCCCCTCCCACAGGGATCCATACGGACACGCCAGGGAAAGTCCCATAATAAAGGCCAGACAGCTGTTCATAAAAGTAAAGTTACAGGGACAGGAACGCAATGGGTAGTAGTGTTGAACTCCACTCAATTATCAATATACCACCTTTTCCTTTTACCAGTCCCACTTTAAAGCCTACATTTGTGCCCGTATGAGACCAGCCAAACACCACCAACTCCCCCGCCTGCTTCTGATTGTCACCGTCCTGGCAGCTGGCTGCGCGGGTCCCCGGGCCGTCCACCGGAAAACGGCCATGCACACCGGCTACGCCTACGCGTTCCTGTCCAAACGGGCCGAACGTATCCAGGAGAACGATCTTCAGCGGGCGCGGAAAATATTCGCCCGGGCGCGGAAGCATTATATCAGGGCCTACCAGGCGGGACTGGCACGCCTGGACGAACGGCACCCCGGCTTCACTGAGGTCCTGTCACAGAACCCCGGCGAGGCCGTCGCCACGACCATCGTGGAGGACATTCCCCTGCTCTACTGGACCGCCGCCTCCCTCGGTTTGGCTATCGGTCTCTCCAAGGATCAGCCGGAAATGCTCATCCGCCTGCCACAGGTGGGAGCGCTGGCCCACCGGGTGACCGAGCTCCAACCCGATTATATGGATGGCGCCGCCTACGAGCTGCTCATGACATACGAAGCCAGCCGTCCGGCAATGATGGGCGGGTCGTTGACCCTGGCCAAACATTACTACGAGGTGGCCCTTTCCTATTCCCAGGGTAGAAGCGCCGGGCTGTTTGTAAGCTACGGCGAGAGCATCTGCGTGCAGGAGCAGGACCGCAAGGGATTCGTGGCCATGATGGAGCGCGCCCGGGCGGTTAAGGCCGGGGGCGTTATGAACCGCATGGCCAGGAAACGCGCCAGGTGGCTCCTCAAGCGGATCGATGACCTTTTCATATAGGGCGCTGAACAGGTGCCCCCGTATCACCACATTGTAGCTTCGGGCTGTATGCTGTAATGATGAACAACAGCATCAATATCAGCCTTTTCCCCTCACCAGGATTCGGTTGCTGGAAGTGGTTAGCTCTTGCGTTGTCGGCTGCCCTTTTGTCCCTGCCCAGTCTGCAGGCCGGAAACAGGCCGGTGAACATCAAGATGGCCTCCCTGGCCCCGGAAGGCTCTCCCTGGCACCAGATACTACAGGAAATCGCCCAGGACTGGCGGGAACTGTCAAACAATCAGGTGCACCTGCAGATATATGCCGGGGGCGTGATCGGCGATGAGAGTGACATGGTGCGCAAAATGCGCCTGAACCAGGTGCAGGCCGCCGCGCTCACAGCCGAGGGTCTCAGCTATATTGATAAAGGGATATACGGGCTGTCCCTGCCCCTGCTGGTTGATAATTATACCGAGCTGGACTGGCTAAGAGCCCGGGTGGAGCCGGAGCTGCGACGCCGGTATGAAGAGAAGGGGTTCGTGGTCCTGGCGTGGGCCGACGTAGGCTGGGCCTACTGGTTCACCCGGAAGCCGGTAAAGACACCAGATGATCTACGCAAACAACGAATTTTCACTTGGGCCGGCGACCCCCACACGCCGCGTTTGTGGAAAACGGCCGGGTTCCAGGCGGTGTCCCTTTCGGCTGTTGACGTCTTACCGGGGCTGCAAACGGGTCTCATCGATGCCGTTCAAACCGTCCCGCTCATTATGGCCTCCAATCAGTGGTTTGCCGTGGCCCGGTACATGACCAATCTACCCTGGGCGGCCATGACCGGCGGTCTCATTATCAATCAAAAAACCTGGAACCGCATTCCCGGGGATCTGCGCCCCCGGCTCCTGGCGGCGGTGAAAGGACGGGTGCTGCGCATCAAAAAGGAAATCCGCTATGCCGACGATGAAGCGGTGGCAGTGATGCAAGAGTATGGGCTGGAGGTAGTGGACATCACCGAAGATGAGCGGGCTCAATGGCAGCAGTTTGTCGATCAGTACGGCCCCATCCTCAGGGGCACCCTGGTGGACACCGCCATGTATGACCGGATATATGAGCTCAGGAGAATGATGGACCACCCCGATTTCACCCTCCCCGAAGAAGGACCAGGACATCAATAGGCTCCTGTTCAGCAGAATATTCACGGCGATCAGGCAGAAGCTTCATTCCCTGGAAAACCTGACCGTCATCATCATCCTGGCGGTGATGGCCGTTCTGCCGGTAGCTGAAGTCTTCGCCCGTGAATTTTTCAGGACCAGTATCACCAACTCCATCGTCACCGTTCAACACCTGACCCTCTGGATCGGCTTTGTGGGCGCCATGCTGGCCGCCAGGGAGGGACGGCTGCTGTCTCTCACCGGTGAGACCACCTGGCTGCAGGACCGGTGGGGTAGCTGGCCCGGCGTAGGGGCCGGGATCGCCTCGGTAGGAATCACCCTCACCCTAATGGTGGCCAGCAACCACCTTATGTCCGTCGAGCGAGCCTTCCCGCGCACTATATTCGGCCCCATCCAGATATGGATGGCCCAGCTGGTAATGCCCGTAGGCTTCGGGGTCATGGCCTGGCGGTTGTTTATGCGCAGTAGTTCCAGCTGGCGCTATCGACTGGTGGTGCTGGTCGGTATCATCGTATTGGGGTACGTAGGGATCGGGATGGAACTTCAGGGTGGCTGGGCGGTTTACGCCGGATTCGCCGGGCTGTTCATTGCGGTCATCCTGGGCGCGCCCATCTTCGTGGTACTGGGGGGCGCCGCCGTGCTCCTGTTCTGGAACGCAGGGGGCGTCATGGCCGCAATCCCGGCGGAGACCTACCGCATCGTGGTCCATCCCATGCTGCCCACCCTGCCCCTGTTCACCCTGGCGGGCTACTTTTTCGCCGAGGGGGGCGCCTCCCGGAGACTGGTGCGGGTGTTCCGGGCCTGGTTCGGCTGGATTCCCGGCGGAACGCCCCTGGTAACTGTACTCGTATGTGCCTTTTTCACCTCGTTCACCGGCGGCTCCGGCGTGACTATCCTGGCCCTGGGCGGTCTGCTGTACCCCATGCTCATAAAAGACCTGTACACCCGAAAGTTTTCGATGGGGATGCTAACCGCAACCGGTTCCCTGGGCCTGCTGTTTCCACCCAGCCTGCCGGTGATCCTCTATGGCATCCGCGCCCAGGTACCGATAGACCGGCTGTTCCTGGCAGGCATCCTCCCCGGCATCCTGCTGATGGCTATTGTAGCATTGTGGGGCGTGCGCCAGGGTATCGTGGGCAAATCCCAGAGGACTTCTTTCCACTGGCGGGAAGCATGGGGATCATTCTGGGAGGCTAAATGGGAAGTGCTCACGCCGTTCATTGTCCTCGGGGGCCTTTTCGGCGGTGTCGCCACCCTCGTAGAAACTGCAGCTTTCACCGCCGTATACGCTTTCGTGATCCATACATTTATCTACCGTGATTTGAAACTGACCAGGGACGTCATCCCCACCATGGTCAAATGCGCCACCCTGATAGGCGGCGTGCTCATCATCCTGGGCGTGGCCATGGGCCTGACCAGCTACTTGGTGGACGCCCAGATACCTTCCCGGGCCCTGCATTGGGTCCAGGCCCACATCCATTCCAAACTCGTCTTTCTCCTGGCCCTCAACGGCGCCCTGCTCATCGTGGGCGCCCTGATGGATATCTTCTCCGCCATTATCGTGGTGGTGCCCCTTATCGCCCCTATGGCACTGGCCTTTGGCATAGACCCGGTGCACCTGGGCATTATCTTCCTGGTCAACCTGGAGCTGGGCTACCTCACACCGCCGGTGGGAATGAACCTGTTCCTTTCCAGCTACCGTTTCGACTCGTCCCTGCCCAAAGTCTATCTGTCCGTCATTCCTTACCTGATTATCCTGGCTATCGGTGTGCTGGTGATCACCTACGTCCCGGCGATCACGCTCACCATTCCCGCCCTGTTCGGCAAGTAACAACCGGGCTGCCCTCCCGCTGCCGCAGCAGGCAACTGATGTGGCCAGGGCATTAACAGGATGGCCGGTATCCGGTGGAAGGAGACCTCTTCCTGGAGCAGGCGCCTGGCCAGTACCAAGCTGCGATGAGCGGCAGATTAGGCGAGAAGAGATCTAGGGGACGATAATGGTCTGGCCGTGGCGGAGGACGATGATCTCCTCATCGGAGAGTCCTTCCTGCCGGGCGGAGTGCCGGAAGAGTCGCGGCGGCTCCAGTAAAGGCTCGTCGGAGAGGATAAAGGTCCCCCAGTGCATGCCGATGGTCCGCTCAGCGCGTAAGTCGAGATGGGCCCGCACCGCCTGACGGGGATTAAGATGTATGGGGAGCATAAACCATTCGGGTCGATAGGCACCAATGGGCAGCAGCGCCAGGTCCGGGGGGCCGGTCCGGGCACCGATCTCGGCGATATGGGGTCCGTAGCCCGTGTCACCGGCAAAATAGACCCTGCGCTGGGGAGTCGTCACCACCCAGCCCGACCACAGGGTCTTATTCCGGTCCCCGAGCGAACGACTGGAAAAATGCCGGGCGGGTACGCAGGTTACCACGCCTCCATTCGACAGCTCGGCCTGATCCCACCAGTCAAGTTCCACCACGTTGGTAATCCCCTGCCGGGCAAACCACGCCTTCAGGCCCAGGGGAACGAACCAGGTGGGGCCGTCGCCCAGCAGCCGGACAGCACCCTTATCCAGGTGGTCATAATGATTGTGGGAGATGACCACGTAGTCGATCTGCGGCAGCCGCGCCGGGTCCAGGGGCAGAGCTGTCACGCGGCCGGGCCCGCTGAACTGAACGGGGGAACTCCGCTCGCTGAAGACTGGGTCGGTGAGGATATTCAGGCCGCCTATCTGCAACAGAAAGGTGGCCTGACCGATCCAGGTGACCACCAGGCTGTCACCCGGCGAGTCGATCGCCTGCCAGTTGGGCTCCACCACCGGCAAAGTGCCGACCACCTCGGCAAACTGCGGCCTGCCGGAGTTCTTCCGTTCCCTGCGCCATCTTAAAAAGTCCCGGAAACCATAGTCGCGGTCATCCGGCCACGGATTGCGGAAGCCTCTGTCGGTATGGTGAGGGGGACGCGGCGGTGTTGCGCTCCCGCGGGGGGGATTCCCGGACGAATCAGGTGGGCTGAGCAGGGTCAAAAGCGTCGCCAGTGCCAGAAAAGCCGCTGCTATGAGAACGTATTTAATCACAAGGGTTAATGGGGGGAGTTTCCTGGAATAACCCACTCCCCGGTCTGAAAGCCCCGGCCCGGGTGACGGGGCTCATGGTGGGGTTTTTACAAAGGGGATTCCTCGTGGTAAAAGTCGGCCTTCAGGGCCTCAATCAGGTCGGCCTTCAGGGCGGAATCGGCTTCCCACCAGG
>CAZQOY010000044.1:0-14488 GCA_964595095.1 uncultured bacterium
AATTCTACCGGCACCTGCAGATGGTGCATCCCGATTTCGACCTCCTGGATGAGGATGAAGACCCGCTAAACACCGGCAAGATTGTTTCCCTGTATCCCGGCACCACCGGCCTGAAAGCCAAGGGACTGGACAGTCGCCGTTTCCGCCGGGTTATTCACGCGTGTTGGGAGCGGTTGGCGTCCGTTCCGGATCACTTCACGCCCGAGTTCCGCCGCCGGTTCAGCCTTCCCGAGCTGGCGGTGGCACTGAAACAGATACACCTGCCGGATGATGAGGAATGGATTAAACGGGCGACCCACCGCCTGAAGTTTGACGAGCATTTTTTTCTCCAGCTGCTGATGGCCCTGCGGCACCGGTCACTGGAGGCCCTCCCCGGTCGCAAGTTCCCGGAGCTGGGTCCTATCGTGGGACAGATCTACCGCAGTCTTCCATTTCAGCTCACCGATGCCCAGGTGCGGGTGATGCGTGAGGTGCGGGCCGACTTCAAGTCCGGGCGGATGATGAACCGCCTCCTGCAGGGGGATGTGGGCAGCGGCAAAACGGTAGTGGCCCTGCTGGCGGCGGCTATCGTGGCCGGAGAGCAGGCACAGGTGGCCGTTATGGCTCCTACCGAAATCCTGGCCGAGCAGCATTTCCGGGCTTTTAAGGCCCTGGCCGCCAAAGTGGACCTGCCCCTGGCACTGCTTACCGGCAGCACCCCCAAAGCCGAACGGGCCGCCATTCTCGATGACCTGACAGCAGGCCGCCTGCTACTGGTGGTTGGGACCCATGCCCTCTTCCAGGAAAGCGTATCTTTCAGAGACCTGGCTCTTATTATAGTGGATGAACAGCACCGCTTCGGGGTGGTGCAACGGGGCCGCCTCATGGAGAAAGGGGTCTATCCCCACGTCCTGGCTATGACCGCTACTCCCATCCCCCGCACCCTGGCCATAACCTACCACGGTGATATGGACGTCTCCCTCCTGGACGAGATGCCCGGGGACCGGGGTAAGGTCACCACCCGGGTAGTGGAACCCGATCAACAGGACGAGATTTACGGATACATGCGTAGTGAGATGGGTCATGGGCGTCAATGTTTTGTCGTTTATCCCGTGATCGGCGAATCCATCTGGCCGGAAACACCTGGCGGGTCAGAATCAGGAGACCTCAAAGCGGCCAAGGCCGGATTTGTCCAGTTGAGAGACACGATCTTTCCAGATTTCAGGGTCGGGTACCTGCACGGTCGTATGAAAGGAGCCGAGAAGGATGCCGTGATGGAAGCCTTTCAAGCCAGGGAGGCCCAGGTTCTGGTTTCCACCACGGTAATCGAGGTAGGGATAGACGTGGCCAACGCCACGGTGATGGTGGTTGAGAATGCCGAGCGTTTCGGCCTGACCCAGCTGCACCAGCTGCGCGGGCGGATCGGACGAGGCCCCGGTGGGGGACGCTGTTTCCTGGTACAGCGGGGCGGCGGCGAAGAGGCGGCCCAGCGGCTGGGCATCATGGTACGCACTTCCGACGGGTTTGAAATCGCTGACGAAGACCTTAAGTTGCGCGGCCCGGGAGAGCTATTCGGTGTGCGGCAGCACGGCTTCGCGAAGCTGCGCCTGGCCGATCTGGCAACGGACGGCCCTATTATCCGCGTGGCCAGGCAGGCGGCATTCGACTTAGTCGCCGACGATCCCAATATACAGAAACCGGAAAATCGAGAAATGCGCAGACGGCTGATACATAATTACCGGCACATGCTGAGCAACCTGGGCGTTAGTTAACAACCCGGACGATGATTCAGAACATGGAATGCCCCGTTTGCCAATCGAAAAGCTTCAATCAGGTTTTTAAAGCTATGGATTATATCGTATCCGGGGATTCGTTTAGCATTGTTGAGTGCGGCGACTGCCATATCAGATTGACCCAGCCTGTTCCGGATGAAAAGGAGATCCTCCCCTATTACGATACCGATGACTATATTTCCCACTCAGAAACGACTCGAGGATTCATTAATAAGCTGTATGCCGTGGTTCGCAGGGTTATGATAATCCGCAAGCGCAAGCTTGTTCAATCACTGGGGCAGTGCGGATCGGGAAGGCTGCTTGAAATTGGCTGTGGAGCCGGTGCGTTCCTGAATGAAATGTATCGGTCGGGGTGGGAAGTATTGGGTATTGAACCTGACAAGCGGGCCAGGGATACGGTAATAGAAAGATACGGTCTTGCCGTCAGATCCCCTGAAGAATGGTTCACGCAGCCGGAATCATCGTTTGACGTGATCGCCCTGTGGCATGTGTTGGAGCATCTACACGACCTGGATGGCTATCTCCGCAGGATTAGCACTTCTCTGGAGGACAATGGTGTGCTCATTGTGGCGGTTCCAAATTACTGCTCGTATGATGCGGAATACTACCAGTCCCGGTGGGCGGCCTATGACGTGCCAAGGCATCTTTACCACTTCACCTGGGAATCGATGACCGCTTTGCTAAAGCGATATGGGCTGGCCGTTACAATGATAAAGCGACTTCCATTTGACGCGTTCTACGTATCTATGCTCAGTGAAAAGTATCAGGAGGGTTATGCCGCCCGCGGTCTATGGATCGGATTGATGTCCTGCTTACAGGCACTGACCGACGTTAAGCGTTCCAGCTCAATCATTTATGTCGCCAGACACGCGAACTCCTAGATACCCGGTCTGGTCATTGCGACTTCCCGAATGGTATAACTGAGCTTAATTTGCGCGCATCAGATTTCCGGAAGCCGGATGTATACCGATGGGAACACCGGCCCCTGAAACAAGTTCTCAAACAAAAGTACTATCGCCAATTGAACTTCATAACCATTGGCTGACAATATGACCGAATCGCAAAACGGCTCCTCAGACGATCAACTTTTCTTTACCCTCGTGACTGACCTTGTTACCCGGGCGTGGGTGACCCTGGGAAAGATCAAACATCCCGCTACCGGGAAGATTGAGCGCAGCATCCCGGCCGCAGGGATCATTATTGACATGCTCGACATGCTGAACCGAAAAACGGCTGGTAACCGCACGGAGATTGAAGACCGGCTACTACTCGATTCACTGCAGCAGTTGAAGCTCAATTTCATCGCCGAAGCCGACAAGCCAGAAGTCCCTGAGGAGAAAGTTACCGAGGAGGCGCCTGCCGAAGCCCCTGAGGAGAAAGTTTCCAAGGAGGCGCCTGACGAGGCACCTGAAGCTGCGGAATCTGCCAACCGAAAAGAAACCACCGGCAAAGACCGTAAGCAAAAGAAATCCAGCGCAGCTGAGTCCAGTAAATCTCCTAAACCATCATCCGGAAAAAAATGAATTATAAAGTCAATCGTCTGATCGCCGGTTTCATCTTTCTGATTTCTTTTCTTTTGTACCTGAAGACCATGGCGCCCACGACCTCCTTCTGGGACTGCGGCGAGTTTATCGCCACTGCCTACATCATGGGTGTACCCCATCCCCCAGGCAGCCCCCTGTTTCTGCTCGTGGGACGCCTGTTTAGCCTCTTGCCTCTGTTCGGTGACATCGGCGCCAGGGTGAATCTCATTTCCACCATCGCCAGCGCCCTGGCGGTCATGTTGCTCTACCTGGTAATCGTCCGGCTGGTGGTGATGTGGCGGGGCAAGGTAGTTAACCTCACCGACGCCGTTGTAACCTACGGCTCGGCCGCCGTCGGTGCTCTTACCTTCATGGTCACCGACAGTCACTGGTTCAACGCCGTAGAAGCCGAGGTCTACGCCACTTCCACGTTTCTCACGGCATTTACCGTGTGGCTTATCCTGCGCTGGAGCCAGTCCGAAGGGATGTCTTCGGAAAAAGATGAGAAAAAGAGCCACGTCCATTACATCCTGTTCCTGGCCTACCTGCTCGGTCTGGCCGCGGGTATTCACCTGCTGAATCTCCTGGCCCTGCCTTTCATTGCCCTGATTATCTACTACCGTAAGTGGGCGTTTTCTTGGAAGGGACTCTTCATCACTGCCGGCATCACCGCAGTGGTTTTCCTGGTCATTTATCAGGGTATCATCAAGGGGCTGCCCCAGTTGGCCGTACATATGGGTCTGCCCGCCGTTGCTTTCGCGCTGGCTCTCCTGATAGTGGCTACGGTATGGGCCGTGAGTAAACGCAGGCAGAATGTCAGTATCATTCTTACATCCATGTTACTGGTTGTCGTGGGTTATTCTTCCTACGCCACCATCTTTATCCGGTCTAATCAGAACCCCGTCATTGATGAAAACAACCCCGAAACCATCCGGCAGGCGGTGGCTTACCTGGAGCGGGAGCAGTATGGGGATTGGTCGATAATGGATCGGGCCCGCTGGACCCCCGAGACCCAGCACAGATACCGGAGCGTGGGGGACTTCGTCTGGAACTACCAGGTGAAGAAAATGTACATCCGGTACTTCCTCTGGCAGTTCGCCGGTCGGGGTCCGTCAGGTGGCGGGAGGGTTTCACCTTATGGTGCCACGGCCGCGGAAGACGGTGTGGCATGGTTCCAGTTCGGGCTGCCGCTGGCCCTGCTGCTGGGATTTTTCGGCCTATATTACCACATGCGCAGGGACTGGAAACACGGGCTTGCCGTTTTAACCCTTTTCCTGGCCACCGGCCTGATGATCATCCTGTACCTGAACCAGCCTGATCCCCAACCCCGCGAACGGGATTATTCCTACGTGGGCAGCTTTCTCGCCTGGTCTATCTGGATCGGCATAGGTGCAGCGGGTTTATTGGAGCTGCTCTCGGAACGGGTGAAGGAAAGCTCGCTCAAGCGGATTACGCTCTTTGGTGCGCTTGGTGTCCTGCTGGTCATCATGCCAGGGGTCATGCTGCTTGCTAACTACCACCAGCATGATCGCACCGGCAACTATGTCGCGTGGGACTACTCGTATAACCTGCTCAACAGCTGCAAGGAAAACAGCATTCTGTACACCAACGGCGACAATGACACCTTCCCTCTCTGGTACCTCCAGGAGGTGGAAGGAATCCGCAAGGATGTCCGGGTAGTTAACCTGAGTCTGCTGAACACCGATTGGTATATCCGCCAGCTCCGGGACTTCGAGCCCAAGATCCCGCTGTCACTCTCTGACGTGGACATCGGGCAGATGCTCCCCATCCTGTGGCAGGAGCAAAAGGTACGCCTCACGGTGAAAGATCCTGACCTTGGGGCGGGTTATATAGAGTGGACCCTCAAGCCCACCTACCTGGGTCGGTACCTCCGCACCCAGGATCGGATGATCGTTCAGACCATCCGTGATGTAAACTGGTCCCAGCCCACCTATTTCGCCGTAACGGTAGCCCCCGAAAATAAAATCGGTCTGGAGAGGTACCTGGAGATGCAGGGCCTGGTTTACGAACTTATGCCCTACCCCGCCCGTCCTATCAATATCGAACGGCTGCGCCACAACCTGCTCGAGGTCTACCGCTACCGCAACCTGGACGACCCCTCAATATACTACAATCCCAATATCCAGCGGTTGATGCAGAACCTGCGGGCTAGTTTCCTCCAATTGGCCATGGACGGAATTATCAAAGGCCAGAAAGAGCAGGCAAAAGCCATCCTGGACACCCTGGCAGCCACCATCCCGGAGTCGGTGATACCAATTAGAAACAAGGACCTCTACTTCCAGATAGGAGAGCTTTACGCAGAAGCGGGAGACACGACTGAGCTGCGCCGCCGCTTGACAGTGATACCCGGGCGATTCGGCCTGGTGCCCGGGGATCATCTGAGAATAGGCGTTATGTACAGCCTATATCTGAATGACTGGGAAACAGCCCAGGCTATCTTTGATAATCTCTATCAAAAACATCCCCGGAACGGCCAGGTAGTGGGCGGTCTAATCGATATTTATCGCCGGACCGGTCATTCCGAACAGGCCGCGAGGATTCTCACGGATTGGCTGAGTTTCAACCCCAACGACCAGAATGCCCGCCAGCTTCTGGAACGGCTGCAGCAACAATAAAATCCTGGTTTGTTCAACACGCTGTTCCGGTACACATAACTTCAAGGGATAAATTATCTGAGGATATGGAGTTGCCGGATCGAGGGACTTCAACAAGTGTTTGACGCCAAGCTCACTGAATATGTGGATTACCCCGTCCACCTGGCGCGGCTGAAATGGATTTGGGAAACCATCCAATGCCATCATCCGCAGGACCGCACAGTTCGTATACTAGATATCGGCTGCGGTACAGGAAATATAACCATCCCGCTGGGCACCATCCCCAACAGCGAGGTCCTGGGCATTGATGTTCACAATCCTACTCTGGATATTGCCCGGCAGCATAACCAACTGCCGAATGTTAAATTCCGTTATGCCCGGCTGGAATCATGCGACATCAGCCACTTCGACATTCTTATCATGACCGAGGTACTGGAACATATTGCACCCTATCATAAGATTTTAGCTTATATGAGTCGGAATATGAGACCGGATGCCCTGTTATTGCTGACCATCCCCAACGGTCGGGGCCCCTTTGAGATAAGCCAGATACCGGTCTACATGTTACGCCGTCTGGGATTAAATGCCTGGGTGAGCCGCGTAAAGCAATGGCTCGGCAAAGTTGAGCCCTACTCCCAGAATTATGACACTCCCCACGTGAACTTCTTTACCCGATCAGGGATAATCCGCGAATTGCGTCATCACGGTCTGGAGATTAGAGAAATCCATAATGCCTTTGTTTTCCTCCCCATTATTGAAACCTATCTCCCCGGCTTAAAAATGCCCCCGGCAATGATACGGTTTGATGCGAACCTGGCCCGATGTCTTCCTGCGGCCTTAGTCAGCGGATGGTATTTTCTGGTACGACCTATCCACGCTTGAGTTACCCCTTTATATCCCCGATATGAGCATACCTGCCCCCACCGTTACGGTCATTGTCCTCAACCATAATGGTATGGCTTTTCTCAAGGATTGCTTCGAGTCCCTCCTGGCGGCCACTTATCCTGACGCCGAGATTCTCATGGTGGACAACGGCTCCACCGATGACAGCGTATCGTTCGTGGAGCGAAACTACCCCACGGTAGTGGTGATCCACAGCGGCGGCAACATCGGCTACAGCGCGGCCTACAACCTGGGCGTAGACCATGCCAGGGGGAAATATGTTGTGCTCCTGAATAACGATGTGGAGGTTACCCAGGGTTGGCTGGAGCCCCTTGTAGAAGAATTAGAATCTGATTCCAGGATCGCCGCCTGCCAGCCTAAGCTGCTCCACATGGTCAAACGGACATCCTTCGAGTATGCCGGGGCGGCTGGTGGATTCATGGACCGTCTCGGGTACCCCTACCTTCGGGGCCGTATCTTTAATACTGTTGAAGAGGATCAGGGGCAGTACGACACCAGCGTAGACCTGTTCTGGGCCTCCGGCGCTGCCTTGGCTGTTCGAAAAGGGGCCTTCATCGAAGTTGGTGGACTGGACCAGGACTTTATCCACCATATGGAGGAAATTGATCTTTGCTGGCGGCTGCACCTCCAGGACTATCGCATCCGGGTTCGCACCGATTCGGTGGTATACCATTACGCGGGGGGGACTATCAAGCCAGACAGCTACCGAAAGATATACTGGAACCACCGCAACAGTGTCTTTATGTTGTTGAAAAACTACTCGAGAGCACGGCTGTTGTGGGTGCTGCCACTGCACACACTTCTGGACACAGTGCTGGTACTGAAATCCCTGATAACCCTGGATTTGAAAAGGGTTGTAGCGGTGGCGGCGGCGTACGGCTGGCTGGTGCTTCATCCCTTCCTGATCTGCCGGAAACGCCGGGAAGTGCAGCGCCGGCGAAAAATCGATGACAAG
Organism: uncultured bacterium; assembly: GCA_964595095.1. GTDB lineage: Bacteria > Fidelibacterota > Marinisomatia > SCGC-AAA003-L08 > TS1B11. The sequence goes on from CAZQOY010000044.1 coordinate 7,769, forward strand.
GCCATCAGCGCCCTTTTGTACCCGACCAGCATGGTCTTTTCCTACTACCTGAAAAGGGAAAAAACCTATAAGGACATTGTGGGGGAAGCCTGACGCTACCTGCACAACGCAGTTAATTAAAGTCACGAGGCAAAAAAGAGATGGCGCAAGACAAAAAAAAGACCTTATTAACAGGCGGCAGCGGCCTGCTGGGATCGGTGCTGCGCCAGCTCAAACCTGACCTTCTAGCACCCTCCGAAGACGAATTTGATATCCTGAAACCCGAAGACATGCGTCCCTATTTCCAGACCTATCTAATTGAAACCGTGATCCATGCCGCTGCGTTCACCTCCCCGCCGCTGGTCAATCAACAACCGCTGCTGGCCATGAAGACCAACATCACCGGTACGGCAAATATGGTCGAGCTGTGTGGCGATTTCGGGGCCCGGCTGGTCTATATCTCCACCGATTACGTTTTCAAAGGGGACCGCGGCCAGTACCGGGAGGATGATGAGCTGCTGCCCCAGAACCTTTACGCCTGGTCGAAGCTGGGGGGCGAGTGCGTTGTGAGAATGTATGACAAAGCCCTCATCATCAGGACTTCCTTCTGTGAGCCGGTATTCCCCTACGAAAAAGCCTTTGTGGATCAGTACACTTCCCGGGACTCGGTCGAGGTGGTAGCTCCGATCATCCTTGAGCTCGCCGCAAGTGGGGGGCCGACCGGCATTGTTCACGTAGGGACAGAAAGGAAAACCGTAAAGGAACTGGCCCACAAGCTAGGCAAAAGGGAAGTAGGAAATTTGCGCCGGGACGAGGTATCTTTCAGCGTACCATATGATACCTCTTTTGACCTTTCAAAACTGAAATCAATCATGAAAGCGCTAGAAAAATGAAAATTTTCATTACCGGTGGCGCCGGCTATATCGGTTCCCGGCTGGTGCCCAATCTGCTGGATCATGGCTACCAGACTACCGTAGTAGACTTGCTGTGGTTTGGAAACGCCCTGCCCAAAGAGGTGGAGGTAATTCAAAAAGACATTTTCGACATCAATCTTGCCGACCTTGAAGGTTTTGATCGGGTCATCTTCCTCTCCGGACTGTCCAACGATCCCATGGCTGAGTACTCCCCCTCCATGAACTTTATCTCCAACGCTTCCGGGCCATCATACCTGGCGTTTATCGCCAAGCGGGCCGGGGTCCGACGCTTCATCTATGCCGATTCCTGCTCCATTTACGGCTACACCGTAAACCAGCTCTACGATGAAGAATCTCCCACAACCTGTACCTATCCTTACGGCATATCCAAGCTCCAGGGGGAGTTTGGGGTTATGCAGCTGGCTGATGAAAACTTTTCCGTTATCTGCCTGCGCCAGGGAACCCTCAGCGGCTACAGCCCCAGGATGCGTTTTGACCTGATCGTGAATACCATGTACATGTCCGCCATGACCAAGAAAAAAATCACCGTTAACAATCCGGCCATCTGGCGGCCTATCTTAGGATTGAAAGACGCCGTGAACGCTTACCTGAGGGCTATTCAGGCCGATCCCGGGATCAGCGGGGTATTTAACGTTGCTTCAGGGAATTATACGGTGGGTGAGGTAGGTGATTCCGTGTGGTCGTTTGTCAAGGAACATCATCAAACCGATGTCAAGCTGGTAATAAAGGATCTGCAGGATTTTCGGAACTATAAAGTATCAAACCGGAAGGTTCAAGAGATACTGGGCGTGCGATTCCAGGACACAATAGAATCGATCCTTAGTGATCTCAATGCCTATTTCGATCCAGATTTTGACTATAACAACGACAACTATTATAACATACGCATTTTTCAGAAAATCTTCAGTCAGGTTCGGCAGCACTAAAGGCCATCCACCCAATTGTTACGAGGAAACCCCTATGGAATTTGAAAACACAACTCTCCCCGACGTGGTCGTCGTCAGCCCGCGGATTTTTCAAGATGAACGCGGTTTTTTCATGGAGGCGTACCGGAAGGACCTTTTTCAACGGGAACTGGGCATATCACCAGAATTTGTCCAGGACAACCATTCACGGTCGGTGAAAAATACTTTACGGGGCCTGCATTTCCAGTGGGACCCGCCCATGGGCAAGCTCATGCGGGTAACCGTGGGCAGCGCTTTCCTGGTGGCCGTAGACCTCCGCCAGGACTCCCCCACGCTGGGCCGGTGGTTTGGCCTGGAAGCCAGCGCGGAGAACCGGAAACAGGTATGGGCTCCCGCCGGGTTTGCCAGGGGTTTCTGCGCCCTCACCGAATTCGCCGAAGTGCAGTACAAGTGCACCGGGATTTATAATCCCGCCTGTGAATCGGGTATCCGGTGGGACGATCCCGAAGTGGGTATTCGGTGGCCAACCGCCGAGCCGATCCTGTCCGATAAGGACCGGGACGCCCAGACCCTGGCCCGATGGCTGGCGAGGCCGGAGTCGAGTTGTTTCAAGCTGTGATTCGCTGCTCAACCCCTTTCCCTGACAGATAGCCCGCCCACAAGAGATACCGGGAACGAGCCTCAACGACACGAATAGAATGTTTGACACACCTTTCCGCCTTGATAACTTTAATTATCGCAATGAATCTCATTTGACCTACATAGGTTACGCCGCGAAGCCTCTCCAGGAACTTCATACCACAACCCTTTACACCAATTCATAATACGAGAACTGAACCATGAGTAAAACTACTCTATTTACTATCGCCCAGCAACAGTTTGATGAAGCCGCCGAGCTGCTAGGACTTGATCCCGGCATGCGGGAATTTCTACGCTGGCCCCAGCGTGAATTCAAGGTCACCCTGCCCGTGAAGATGGACGACGGCCGGGTCCGGGTTTTTCATGGGTACCGCGTGCAGTACAACTCCTCCCGAGGGCCCACCAAGGGCGGTCTGCGCTGGCACCCGGATGAGACCATTGACACCGTACGCGCACTGGCGGCGTGGATGACATGGAAAACGGCAGTGGTTAACATTCCCCTGGGGGGAAGCAAGGGTGGTGTTACCTGTAACCCCAAGGAGCTGTCTGAGCGGGAAAGGGAACGCCTGGCCCGGGCCTACATGGATGCGGTGGCCCACATTCTGGGTGTTACCAAAGACATACCCGCGCCGGACGTCTATACCACTCCCCAGATCATGGCTTGGATGATGGACGAGTACGAGAAAATTATCGGTGAGAGTCATCCGGGGGTGATCACCGGCAAACCGATTCCCCTGGGTGGTTCTCAAGGCCGCAGGGACGCCACTGCCCGGGGCGGAGTCTGCACCGTGCGGGAAGCCGCCAGGACCCTGAATATAACTACCGACGACGGAACCATGGCCATCAACGGTTTCGGGAACGCGGGCCAATTCGCCGCCCTGCGGGGCGAAGAGCTTGTGGGCCTCACGCTGGTGGCGGTCGGCGATTTAGAGGGTGGGATTTACAACCCCAAGGGAATATCGGCCAAAGACGCGGTTGATTACATGCTGAAAAACGGCAGTCTGATAGGCTTTCCCAACTGCGAGCCAATCAGCAATGAAGACCTGCTGGAGCTCGACGTAACCGTGCTGTTCCCCTGTGCCCTGGAGGGGGTTATCACCAAAAACAACGCCGGGCAGATCAAGGCCAAAATCGTGTGCGAACTTGCCAACGGTCCCACTACCCCGGAGGCGGACCTGATCCTGTGGGAAAACGGGGTCTTCGTCATCCCCGACTTTCTGGCCAACGCCGGTGGTGTTACCGTCTCGTACTTCGAGCAGGTTCAGAACGCCTACAACTACTACTGGGAGTTGGAGGATGTGCACCGTCGCCTGGACGTGAAGATGACCAAGGCTTTCCACGACGTCTATAACCAGTATACCAGCCGCAAGGACATCCACATGCGGCAGGCGGCCTATATGATCGCCATTTCCCGGGTGGCCGAAGCGTGCCGCTTGCGGGGCTGGGTATGAACCGCGCCACGGGCAGATAGCCCCACCTGTCAGGTCTCAGGAGGCCTGATAATCACGTCGCAGAACCTGTCTTTTCACTCCCGCTTTTCCTTAACTTAAGGATAGTTCGCTTAAGGATAGGCTATGACCGTGTCCACGATAAACAAGACAGCAAAGCAGGATTCCCGGCCGTCATCCCGGAAGATCCGGGAAAAAATCCGCGCCTATCCCCATCTGAAGAGAAGGATCTACCTCCAGCTGCTGCTGCACCTCCACGAAAAACGGTACGTGTCCATTGACGACATTTACGAGCAGGCCCGCAAGGAGGCCAAAACCTTCCAACACGATCACGATTTGATCAGTCCCAATGTGGGCCAGGAACAGTGGTCATCCGAAGAGCGGTGTCTCATCCGCCGGCTCACACTGGAAGCGGCCTGCAAGCACCTTACCGAGCAGAGAATCGACGAGATCATCTTTTCGGTGGTTAAACGGGACTATATCTATGCCCTGGAGAACATCGCCAACCTGACTGATGTCTCCTTCGGCATACTGGCCGACAAGGTACGCGAGTACTGCAGCATCCCCCTGATGAAGCCCCTGCCCAAGGAGGAGGTCATGGGGCTGCGGGTGTCCCTTTTGCGTCATTTCATCAGCGAACACCTGGAGTACATTCGGATTGCCAAGCACTACCTGACCGTCAGGGACATGCAGCCGGTAGTAGATCATGCCATTGGTTCCGCCGCCGGTCACGGCCGGATCGGCGGCAAAGCAGCGGGGATGCTCCTGGGCTATAAGATCATCCAATCCACCCTGGGTGACAGGTACGGAGACCTCATCCGCATCCCCGAGTCGTACTACCTCCGCACAGACGTTTTTGAAGATTTCCTCAGTCTCAACGGCCTGACCAAATACCAGAATCAGAAGTATAAGACCACCGAGGAGATCAGGAACGAATTCCCGGCGATCCAGGATGTATTTCGCAACGGGCAGTTTCCTGAGTACGTTACCAAGCAGTGCCGGGCCATGCTTAAAAAATTTGGCAAGCACCCCATCATCGTCCGTTCCTCAAGCCTCCTGGAGGACAACTTTAAAGCTGCCTTCTGCGGCAAGTACAAGAGCGTATTCCTGGGCAACCAGGGTTCGCTGGACCAGCGCCTGTCCCACCTGCTGGCGGCTATCGGTGAGGTATTTTCCAGCGCCCTGGCCCCGGACCCCCTGATTTACCGCCAGGAACGCGAGCTCCTGGATTATGATGAAAGGATCGGTGTCCTCATCCAGAAGGTGGTGGGATTTCGGTATGACCATTACTTCCTGCCGGCCTATGCCGGGGTGGCCCTCTCCCGCAACGACTACACCTGGAGCCCCCGCATCAAGGCAGCGGACGGCCTGATGCGTATCGTGATGGGGCTGGGTACCCGGGCGGTGGACCGCGTCGGTGACGATTACCCCCGGCTGGTGGCTCTCTCCAACCCTACCCTGAGGCCGGAATCCACCCTCGAAGAACAGAAAAGGTATTCTCAGACCCACGTGGACGTTATCAACCTCCAGACCAACAGCTTCGAAATTATCCGCCTCAGGGATCTGTGGGGCCCGGAGAAAATGCCCGGGATTGAAAATATCGTTTCACTGGAGGAGGATGGCTACCTCCAGGCCCCGTATGCGGAGATACCCGCCGAACGCTACCCGCGGGGGGTGATTACTTTTGAAAACCTATTGAAAAACACTCCTTTCCCGGATATCATTCGCGACGTGCTTAAGGTTCTGAAGGAAGCCTACGAGTGTCCTATAGATATCGAATTCTCCCACGACAGGAAGTATCTCTATCTCCTGCAAACCCGACCCATGACCGCGCGGATGGAAGATGAGGCTGTAGTCATCCCCAAGAACGTCCCACAACGGGACCGGATTTTCAGCACCCGGCGTTACGTACGCAACGGGCGGGTGGACGACATCGAATATATCGTTTACTGTGACCCCCGGGCCTACATCCAGCTCAAGAATGATCATTCCCGCCACCAACTCGCGCGGTTTGTAGGCAAGCTCAACCAGAAGCTGGCGGAGAAGAACTTCATCCTCATGGGGCCGGGGCGCTGGGGCAGCAATAACATCCAACTGGGCATCCCGGTCCAGTACAGCGAGATTAATAACACCAAGGCCCTCATCGAGATCGCTCACCGGGAGGGTGATTACACGCCGGACGTCTCCTTCGGAACCCACTTTTTCCTCGACCTTGTTGAGAAGGGCATTCATTACCTGCCCCTGTACCCCAACGATAGTGACAATACTTTCCAGCAGGAGTTTTTCACCGCCGTCCCCAACGCTCTGGTGTCCCTATTTCCTGACGCCAGCGAATTTGCGCCTTACGTTAAAGTGATTGATGTCCACCAGGCAATCCCGGGGCGCCATCTGCACTTAAGAATGAACGGTAAACAGAATCTGGCCCTGGCCTATATCAACGGTGGCACTTAGACTTTTGAATCCTGCTAATGTAATGTCCTCATGTAGGGGCGTATTGCAATACGCCCCTACCGCCGTTTGTAATAAGACTATCTTTCTGCAGGATGCAATAAAGCGCCAGAACCAATCGTTCTACTTCCTCGCACGATTATTCATTTCGTTTTTCCCGGAAAGGATGAGATTATATGCCTCGGGATAAGGAACTGCATTCCATCCTGATCTTAGGCGCCGGTCCCATTATCATTGGTCAGGCTTGCGAATTTGATTATTCCGGTACCCAGGCCTGCCGCGCCCTTAAAGAGGAAGGCTACCGGGTTATCCTGGTCAATTCAAATCCGGCTACTATCATGACCGATCCCCAGCTGGCCGATGCCA
>CAZQOY010000045.1:0-4640 GCA_964595095.1 uncultured bacterium
TCCAGCCTGATGGCCAGCTCCGGGGGGAATCCGTCCACGGTCCGGACCGCCTCCCGCAGGATGTCCCGGCCCAGAACCACGTGGCCGATCAACTGTCCCTCATCGGTATACCCCCCCTCCAGACCGGTGGACATGCCTCTGATCATGCCGATATCGTGGAGCAGGACGCCGGTCAGGAGCAGGTCCCCATCGATGCGGGGATAATGCCCGGCCAGCATGGACGCAATCTGCCCCGTGGATACCAGGTGCTGAAGGAAGCCCCCGCGCTCGGGATGATGGTGATGAACCGATGCCGGCAATCGCATGACGGTATCCTTGTAGGTCCTGAAAATGTGGCGCAGGAGCCCTTTAAGGTGTTTATCCTTCATGCCGGTGATAAGCCCCATAAGGGCTTTCCACAACTGCCGGCGGTCTTCCTGGATAGTGGGAACCAGGAGCTCTTCCCGAAAACCGTATTGGCCGTACCGTTCCTGGGTGGCCCGGGCCACGTGGGTGCAGCTCAGCTGCAGCGCGCCGCCGAATTTCTCCACCACGCCCTTGGCGGCGATAGGGTCGCCGGAATCAAACTGGTCGCGGAAGTGATCAACCTGCTCCCAGATCTTACCCTTAACGCGACCGGTAGCATCCTGAAGGACGAGGTCCAGGTAGTAATCGCCGGTTTTGGTAATTTTCAGGCGCTTTTCAAGGCAGAGGAAAAAGCCCTGGATGGTGATATTTTCCTGGAAATCACTAATAGTGGTCAGCTTCATAGTAAATGTATTTTACCTTCGACGGCGGGAAGAAACAAGCTTCATTGCGTCCCGTCGTGAAAACCGGATTCCCCCCTAAAATCTGACTTCTGTGTTCTTAACCTGTTAATATGGAGGACTTCCCCCGAAATAATTGGGTAAAACTCAGGATCTCTCATAGGGGGGTCTTCTTTAGTGGCTGTAAGTGGTATTTTTAATAATACCTCCTTAGTAAAAACCGCTAAAGCGGTTGCTAATATTTCGTATCATCGTGTTAGCCCACGACTTAAGTCGTGGGCTATTAATATGCCGGAATAATGAAAACCGTTTCAACGGTTTATATTGTTCCCAAAATTATAAACACAAATTAAGAACAACCGTCTCCACTTGCCAATCCCTACATCTTTCAGCATATCAGTAGCTTAACGAAAGTTAGTATCTATTTTTGGGGGAACTCCAGGCTAATCCGCACTCAAATACGGAGAATAAATAGCGGAGATGGCGGTTTAGACCTCACCCCCTTCCGGCAGAGGCGGTGGTGGGTGAGGTCTCCGGCAGCTTCCCCAATCCCACGGTTACTCCAGAGGAGTCCCTCCGGGAAAACCATGGGCTAAGCTGAATCAAGGTTTTTCTAAATCCCTTGTATTATCCTCCTTTTCTCCCCACATTAATATGACTATATTGCAATTGGTCCATTAAGGGAACCAGACTATGCCTGAACCTCCTTCCAGGTTTGCCGCAATAATCGCCGAGCTCCGGCGCCGCCGGGTGTTCCGGGTGGCGGTGGTATACGCGGGGGTGGCCTTTATCGTTTTTCAGGTCGCCGATTTCACCTTTCCCGCCCTGCATGTCCCCGACTGGTTCAGCAGCGCCGTAGTGGTCCTGCTGCTCCTGGGCTTTTTCGTCGCCGTGGGTCTGGCCTGGGCCTTCGACCTGACCGCCGAGGGCCTGGTGCGGGCCAAGGTTAAACGGGACCCCACCGCGGCCAAAGCCCCACACCACATCGTAATTGGCAACAAGACCCTGGCCGTTATCGCCGCGCTGGCCATCATCGCTGCTGCGTGGTCGTGGCTCAGGGAGCCTTCACCGGGCACCGCCCCCATTACCTCCATTGCGGTCCTGCCTCTGGACGACCTGATGGGCGACCCGGAGCAGGAATATTTTGTGGAGGGGATGCACGATGCCATCATTTCTAACCTGTCCCGCCTCAGCGCATTGACGGTGATCTCCCGCACCTCGGCGATGCGCTACAAGGATACCGACAAGCTGCTGCCGGAGATAGCCCGTGAGCTCAATGTGGACGCACTGGTGGAGGGTTCGGTCCTAAAGGCCGGGAACCGGGTGCGCATCACGGCCCAGCTCATCCATGGTGCCACGGACGAGCACCTATGGTCCAACGATTACGAGGGGGACCTGACCGACATCCTGTCCCTGCAGAAGACCATCGCCCGGGCTATCGCCGGGGAGATCGGGCTGGCCCTGAAGCCGGAGGAGGAGGCCTACCTGGCCAGCGCCCCGCAGGTGAATCCCGAGGCCTATGAGCTATATCTCAAAGGGTGGCATTTTCGTATTCAGGAGAGTGAAGAGAGCATACCCAAGGCCGTGGATTACCTGGAGCAGGCCGTAGCGCTTGACCCCGGTTTTGCCCCGGCCTATGCGTTGCTGGTTCTGGGGTATTGGATGCTTGGTAATTGGGGCGTTATATCCAGCCGGGAAGCCCGAACCAAAGCGAGAGACGCTATTGAAAGGGCCTTGGAGCTGGATAACAGTCTCCCTGATGCTCACCTCTACCTGGGATTTTACCTGTACATGTACGAATGGGACTGGACGGGGGCGGAGCGGGCCTTCAAACGGGCCATCGAGCTGGATCCTAATCATGTGCATGCCCACTTCGAGTACGGCCTGTTCATGAGCCGGATGGGCCGGTTTGAAGAAGCCCTGGTTGAAGTGCAACGGGCCAAGGAGCTCGATCCACTATCCCTTCAAGCCGACTACGGCATCGGAGAGGTGTACCTGAACAACCGCCAGTTTGATAGGGCCATCGAACAGTTTAAAAGGGTCCTTGAACTGGATCCCGGCTACTTGTCGGCGCGATATAATTTGGCGGCGGCATACTCCGGTAAATCGATGTATGCGGAGGCTCTTGAAGAATATCAAAAGCTGGGATTTCGACCGGGCGTCATGAGCGTTTATTATGCTATGGGCCGAAAAACTGAAGCGCTGGCCTATTTTGATAGCCTGAAGGTGGTATGGGAGAAAGATGGAGCTGCGTTGTTCCAGATTTTTCCATATTTCTCATTGCTCGACACTAGGGGCGATAAGGAAGAAGCTCTGAATTGGTTAGAAAAGATCTACCAGGAGCGTTCTCCAGATATGTATTGGATCAAAACCGACCCGGCATTTGACTTTCTCCGGACCGAACCCCGGTTCAAGGCCCTGCTGAAAAAACTAGGGGTGCCGGAAGTTTTCGATCAATACGGGCGGAGGATTCGGTAGGGGGGGGCGGGGATTTGGGATTTGGGACTGGGGTATTGACGATTGTCGATTGACGACTGTCGAATGATCCGTCAGCCTCGCCCAGCCTCGGCGTAGAGAACATGACAACCGATCCTGCTTGACCCCGACGTTATTCCTTCAAAGGCAGGAGCTCCACCTTTCGAAATTCAATAGGATGACTCTCGGACTGAAGGGATATGGAACCTTCATGCAGCAGCTTGTCCCCGTTGTCGATCAGTTTCCGGGCGTCAGGGTCGTTTTCGTCAAGCTGCGGCTGCTCATATTCCAGCACGATCTCACCGTTAATGATGTGCCTGATAGTGGAGTTGCCGTGGACCTCAACTTCCGCCGTCACCCACTGGTCGCCGTGATACGTTTTTGAACGGGAATTGTTGCAGTGGCGGGTGACAAGCTTTCCGTCCATCACGATATGCGTACCCGGGGTGCACAAATTGGCGGTTGAACGCTCATCTACGCCGTTACCTCCAAGGAGCTGAACCTCGATGGAAACCGGGAAATTCTGATCCTTTGTCATGCTTTCGGGCGACTGGCCGTGTATCATGATCCCGCTGTTCCGCAAGGCCCATCCCGGACCTCCGGGGACCTGTTCTCCCACGAACCGGTATTCCACTCGCAGGATGTAGTGTGAGAACTTGTCCCTGTAAAAAATGTGCCCGAATTTACCATCGAAGTTGTCGTACTGATCGTAAGATACCTTCAGGACTCCATTCTCCACCCGGAAGGTGTTCCCATAGTTGTCATTCAGTTCATGACCTGTGATCTTGACCTTCCACCCCTTGAGGTCCTTACCGTTGAAGAGGCTGATCCAGCGGCCGTTGCTCCGGCTGTTCAGTCCCACCGCGCAATGCGTGCACGTCAGGACGACGCACAGGGCTAACAGGAGGCTCCGCCACTGGTTCATGGTCAAGGGGAGCTGTCTGATAGGAAGCTGCCTTTTCGTCATTGTCAATCGCTCCTTTTGGTGTAATCGTCACTCATGATCAAGCAAGGTTATGGGTAGCGTACGGACAGTTCAAGCCGGAATCAGGGTCGGGGGAAAATTTTTATCATTAGACATATTCCTACTCTCAACTTGCTATCGCCTGCGCCGGTCTGCGCGCTCTGCGTGCTCCGCAGTTAAATCTCTTCTTTCGTGCCAATTCGTGCTAATTCGTGGCTAAGCTCCCCAAGGCAGCCAGCACCCCCCGCATGTAGGCAAAGGACTGTACCATGCCCGGGACCGGGTTCTCCGCATCTATCTCGTATTCCAGGTTCACGTAGCCGCTATACTTTATCTTCTTCAGCTGCCTGAAAATATCCACCACCGGCATGGCGCCCTGGCCGACGATGCAATCGGTTCCCTTTTTTATCAGGTCCTTAAGGTCCTTCATGTGCATGTCCAGGACCCGGTCACCC
>CAZQOY010000045.1:4650-14294 GCA_964595095.1 uncultured bacterium
TATCGGCACCGGTGCGGGTAGCGTGCCCCACATCTACACACACCCCGACCCGGGGATCTATATCCTTGATCACCTCCAGAGCGTCGCTCGGTGCGGGGAAGTATTTGTCCTCCGGGCCATGGTTGTGAATCGCCACCTTGATGTCGTATTCCTTGACGAACTTCTCTACCCGCGGCATGACCTCCGGCGTCGGGGCGATAACCAGCAGCGGCATGCCGCTCAGCCTGGCATACTCGAAGAACTTGCGGACCGCCTCGTCGGTGTCTTCCCGGATGTCGTTGTTGCCGCCACCGACAATCGTCAGCCCGGCCTCCTCGAACTCCCGGCGACCGGCAGCCAGCTCCTCAGGGGTCAGTTCATAGGGCAGGTGGAACGACTTGATGCAGACGTACCTGACCCCCATCTCCTTGATCCCCTCGATGGCCTCAGCGCGGCTGAGGGTCCGCAGGGAGTAGCTCGCCACGCTTAACCTGATGGGCCAGGAAGCCCATTCGGGTGTGGCTACTTTGGTGTAGCGGCTTTTTAACTTATGCCCGGCACAACCGGTCAGAGTAGTGCCCAGGGCCACACCGGCAGCCCCGGCCAACCCCAAAGCCGCCAGCTTCAGGAAATCCCGGCGGGATGCGATATGATCAGACATGAGTCTAGCTCCTTATATCGTTTGCCTGCGGATGATCTCCGGCGAGCCCGGGACTCCCCGAGGCGGATACGCCCAGGGCCAGGGTCTACGGCGAGGTCTAAGTGGACGCGGAATCGAAAAGGCCACCGCAACGGCTACAAGCCGCGCGGTGGGACAAATTTCCGTTCTTCCCCTTTTACAAAATCAAACAGCGTCAGTCGTATCAGACTGTAATAGGATATCCAATAATTCCGCATGGTTTGGATGTAGCTTTTACGAGCTCGGTCCTTTTCCTGCTGGGCTATAAATAAATTGGTAATATCCACCCGGCCGATCATATATCGATTTTTTGTAACTTCAAAACGACGAGCGGCAATGGTGTCCGCCTTTGCGGAAATTTGGAGCAGCCGATATGATTGTTCAAATTCTCGCACCCGAAAATATACATCATGTTCAAATTGCTGCTCATTAAGGCTGCTGGAGATCTCAACTCCTCTCTGGCGAGCTAATGCGGCCTTTATTCTATCCTTACCCTGCCCCGCCTGGAAGAGAGGTATGTCAAACGATACGGAAAATCTTCCCTGGTTAGAGGGCGATTGGAATAGATCCTCAATATTTGCGCTAGTTTGATCATATCCCAAGCTGGCGTTCATGGTGACTGAAAGTCTCTGATCAGCTCTAGTCTGGTACACAGCTCGTTCGGCTCCCAGCAGCTGCAACTTTGTATTTAATGGGAAACTGCCATTGGCTTTGGCCTGCGCCAGAGCAAATTCCGGATCAACATTGATTTGAGGATAATCCTGTGGCGCTTCTAATATGATCTGGCGAGTGAGAGGCAGACCCAGACTGATTTTAAGATTTCTCATGGCTCGTTCCAGATTCAACTCAGCTACGCTAAAATCGTTTTCAGCATTCATTAAGGCTAATTCACTCTGCAATAGATCATTTTCAGCAATATTCCCGACATTGTACCTTTTTTCGGAAACGCGAAATATTGTATCATTGACAGTTACATTGATATTCGCTAATTCTTTATCAATTTGAGCGATATAGACGTCAAAATATACTCGAGTTGTGTTGATATTAATGTCTTCCAGCGTTTCCAGGTACTGTTTTTCAGCCAATTGATAGCGCAGCGGCTCCATCTGCCGGTTCCAGCGCATGGAATTGACGGTAAAAAACGGTTGACTATACGTCACGACCATCGGTGATGATGACCAATAAGAATTCTTTATCGGCTCGAACTCATTCACCCGCTGTAAATCGGAGGAGAGCCTGAGCCGGCCACCTGTTAAGGGGATTTGTTGCGAGATACCAAGGCTTAATGAATTGGATATTTGATTCTGCGCGCGAATTTTCGACGATCCATCATCCTGGATCACCGACCTGATGGATTGGTTAAATCCCGGTGCACTGCCGCTCAGGGTCAGTTGAGGGAAAAAACTCGCTTGAAAGGCGCTATATTGCCAGTAGGTATCGGAGAATGATTCCTGGGCAGCCAATGTTGTCGGGCTTTGCTGCCGGGCGATCCGGATGCACTGCTCGAGCGATAATACCACAGGTGGTTCAGCCTCTTGAGCCATAATGGTATGAAAAATTCCTCCCAGCCAGATCAACGCCAGCAATCGGATAGGCGATACCATTAATCCACCTCCATTTTTAGTCATAGCTATTCGTGCCTCAAAGAAACGATCGGATCCTGTTCAGCAGCTCGTTTCGCAGGATAGCTGCCGAATACCAGTCCGATGGTTATGGAGACAAAAAACGCAATCGCTATCGGGATCCCCGTTACAATCGTTGCAATTCCAGTGGCTTTTTCAATACCATAGCTCATCAATATCCCCAGTACTATTCCTAATATTCCCCCGGCAATGCTGATGGTGATCGCTTCCAATAAGAACTGCAATATTATGTCCCTGCGATTTGCTCCCAATGCCTGCCGAATCCCGATCTCCCTGATCCGCTCCATCACTGATGCCAGCATGATGTTCATGATGCCAATGCCACCAACAATCAACGATATGGAGGCAATAGCTCCCAGGACCATGTTAAAGATCCGTCTGGTTTCCTGCTCTTGCTTCAGCAATTGTTCCGGTACGATGATCTGATAATCCACTACCTCATTATGCCGGCGCTGCAACATTCGTGTGAGTATTTCTGTAACCGGAGTAATTAATTCAGACTCTGCGACTCTAATAACCAACTGGTCCAATTGATGATAATTAATTATTGTCTCCTGACCCACAGTTTGTGAAGTGGTCTGTATAACACCACCACCCCCCCCACGGTGGCTAAAAACTCCTGATCTTGCCGTGCCAAGAATATCCTTTCTGGTTACCAGGCCTCGATTTTTATATCTGAGAAGCACCGTTTTAATAGGAGTGTAGATATCCATATTATAATCACGGAGCCCTAAATGCTCGATATTCGCTTCAGTAATTTTCCGCTCTTTTAATACTCCTATTACTGTCAACCATAGGTTCCCGCATTTAATTCTCTTTCCAATTGGATTTTCTTCTACAAAGAATTTTGTGCTGATGCCGTGCCCGATAATGCATACCGGAACGGAATTATCCAATTGATACATATTGAAAAAATCCCCCTCCGATAGCTCGTAGTCCGTATTGGAGTAATAATGTTCGCCCACTCCGACAAGCTTGCCGGTTCGTCTATGGCCTGCACGAACTATCATAGTTTCAAAAACGACTTCGGGACTGACGTATTCAACGTACGGAATAGTCTCTTGAATACTTTTTGCATCGGCCAAAGTGATACCGGGTGACCACCGTCTTTCTTTTATTTGATCTTGGGCAGTCCCGGTGAGTGCATCGCCTTCCTCCTGTTCAACTACCGGTTTAATAATGATGTTATTTACTCCCAGTAGCTTCATCTGCGACAGAATTTCATATTTTGCTCCTGCCCCGATGGCAACCATCGCAATTACGGAAGCCACGCCAAAAATGATACCCAACGAAGTCAGCAATGCCCGCATCTTGCCTAGTACAATTGCATCTAATGCAACGCTAGTATTCAAGACGATCTGGCGAATGATCGTCTGGAAATTAGATTCCTTTATCATATTGTCCCTTTTATTGAAGATAGCTAAATGCCAATTCATCGGCGTTTTCGGGTACTGTCAGATAAATCTCATCCGTTAGCACAAGCCCCATTTCAATAACAGCTGCGTTTTCATTGATGAGACCCAACAACACTTCTTGCTTCACTTTGCCTCGGCTGCCTTTATTATATACATAGGTTAGAGTATCAGCCGAATGGATCCCTTCCAGGGGAACGTATAGTGCATCAACCGCTTCAGCTACAATGATGGTGTTGCTGGTGGTCATAACCGGACGCAATTCGTAGTCGGTTCCATCGATCAATATTATAACCTCAAACACTTTGGAATCTGAATTGGGGCGCTGTTCACCGATATTGGCTACCGAAGTCACCTTACCCGTCAAATGTTTATCCGCAGCGGCATCTATACCGATTTCAACCTTCAGGCCAACTTGAACTCTTTGAATATCTACCTCACTTACAAATGTGACGGACTCCATTACAGATAAATCGGGCAGTGTAGCGATAACCGGATCCCAGGGACTGATCGATGAACCTTCACTTCTTTTACTCCCATTACGCTCGCGGTAATAAATAACCATCCCATTATCTGGAGCTGTAATGGTGAATTGTGACAACAAATCATAATATCGCTGCATATCTCTTGTTCTTCTGAGCAAGTTGTTTTCCGCTTCCTTCATTCTTGCCACTGATTGCTGCACCCTGGTGATGTAATTATCCCTGGCCTGATTTAAAGCGCGAACCGCTTTTTCGTAGTCAATTTCTGCCTGGCGAACTATGGTTGGCGCTTCAAACCTCGACTGCTCCGCATATAATAACCTTTCTTCCGTGGCAAACTCTAAATTGATTAGATCATTCCGGGCGTTAGCTAAAGTCATGGTACAGTCTAACCTTACCTGTTCAATGTTGTTCTCATATTGTTCCAACGTGAGCTGTAAACTGTTAATTTGATCCTGAACGCTCTGTCTATCCAGTTCTGCCACAAAGTCACCCGCTTCCACCATAGTTCCTTCAGGGACTAGTCTTTGGATGGTCATGCCCCCCCCCATGCCTCGTGATCGTCTGACCTGTCCGCCAGGTCCCATAATCGGGGTATTTTTTAGGGCCCGTAATTCGCCGGTGGTCGTCACCGTGACCCGAAATGGTCCTGTACTTGGATTGACCACTAAATCAACCGCATCTTCTGTCCGGGCTTGCGTGATAAACAACGCAATAATCACCAAGATAATTGGCACAATAATAATGAAGTATTTTTGCTTATTCATAACTTCCCTCTGTTATTATTCAGCTGCCTAACTAAATATTCCAGCAACTTGTTCCATGTGTCAACTCGGTCTCCCTCATCACTCAGTGTCATCCACATGCCTTGTGGTTCGAGACATGAACTGCAGGACTTTTGCCCGGTGCCTCAGCACCAATTGTCAAAAAAACCCCCATTCCCCATATAGAAACGTGGTCATGAGTGCTCCGTCCTCTTCCATCCATGCCACTCATTAGGCGCTCCGAGAGTCCAAAAGGTTAATAAGAATAAGGCCGATTTCGAGAGGATAGGACTAATTGGCACGCTGACAGTCATTATCATACTTCGGGCAAACCTCATCGATGGTATTGATCATGGTCGCGAAACGCTCCGGCAGGGGCTGTCCAGAATGTGTGACCGCTCCATTTACTCCACCCCTTTTGTCGGCATGTTACATTATAATAATACATAAAAACCAGGTTCTATTCCTCGATTTTTTCATTCACCGCCGTAAATTCACCCTCAATGAGCGAAACGCAAGCCACCACTTCTCAATCCACCACCCGCCTGCCCAAAAAAGGCGAGCTCCTGGAGCTCACCATAGACAGCCTGGCTTATGGCGGCAAGGGAGTGGCCCGCCGGGACGGGTTCGTGGTGTTTGTCCAGCGGGCGCTGCCGGGCCAGAAGGTGCGGGCGCGTATTATCAAGCGGCGTAGTGGATTCGCCGAGGCCCGGGTGGAGGAGCTGCTGCAGCCTTCACCTGATGCCGTAGAACCCCGGTGTACCCACTTCGGCGTCTGCGGGGGATGCGCCACCCAGAACTATCCTTACCAGAAGCAGCTGGAGCAGAAGCAGAACCAGGTGGAAGACCTATTCGCCCGGCTGGGAGGCTTCGCCGATGTTCAGGTACTGCCCATCATCGGCTGCCAGGAGACCTACCACTACCGCAACAAGATGGAGTTCACCTTTTCCCCCCACCCCTGGATCATCGATCCGAATAACCCCGGCCCCGTCCCATCACGGGCCCTGGGTCTGCACATCCCCGGGCGGTTTGACAAGGTACTGGACATCCACGAGTGCCAGCTTCAGCACCCGGTGGGTAACGACATCCTGCAGTGGGTAAAGACCAAAGTTGAGGAGCACGACCTGGAGCCTTACGACATCAAGGCCCACACCGGCTTCCTGCGGCATCTGGTTATACGTACCGCTCGCTCCGGCCCCTCCGATAATGCCGCTGACTCGCCGGAAGTAATGGTCAACTTCGTCACCTCCCGTGAAGAGCCCCAGCGACTGAAACCCCTGGCGGACGAGCTGGTAACCGTCTACCCACAGGTGGTGAGTGTGGTTAATAATATCAACACCCGCAAGGCCGCCGTGGCCTATGGCGAGTGGGAGGTTCTGCTTCACGGCAGGCCCATCATCACGGAACATATTCGGGGGCTGGCGTTCGATATCTCCGCCAACTCATTTTTCCAGACCAATACCCGGCAGGCTGAGGTTCTCTACGAGCTGATCGAGCAAGCCTGCGCCCTCAGCGGCAAGGAAGTGGTGTACGACCTGTATTGCGGCACCGGTACCATTGCTCTCACGCTAGCGGGTCAGGCACAGGAGGTGGCCGGTTTTGAGGTAGTCTCTCCCGCCGTGGAAGACGCCGCCCGGAACGCCATAATCAACGAAATCTACAACGCCCGGTTCTTCCACGCGGACCTTTCCTCCCGGTATTTTAGTACTCAGGGCCGGCGCCTGCAGCGGCAGATCCCTCCGCCGGATATCATCGTTTCCGACCCGCCCCGGGCCGGCATGCACCCCAAGCTGGTTGAGGAGATCATTGCCCTGAGGCCGCGCAGAGTGGTCTACGTATCCTGTAACCCGGCCACCCAGGTGCGGGATGTGCGCCTGTTGTGTGACGGCGGCTACCGGCTGAATACCATCCAGCCCGTGGATATGTTTCCCCATACACCCCACATTGAAAACCTCTGTGTCCTTGAGAAATAACCAATGACACCCGCCGTTGAGATCCGCAACCTGCGCAAAATCTACTCCGGCGGTGTGGAGGCACTCAAGGGCATCGACCTGACGGTCCCGGTGGGTGAGTTCTTCGGCCTGCTGGGACCCAACGGCGCCGGTAAGACCACCACCATCGGCATCACCACCGGCCTGGTGCGAATCACCGATGGGTCAGTTGAAGTGATGGGCTACGATGTTGTGCGTCAGTTCCGTCAGGCCCGCCGGCACATCGGACTGGCGGCCCAGGAACTCAGTTTTGACTGGTTCTTTGCCATCGAAGACCTGATGATGCTTCAAGCCGGTTACTATGGGGTCAGCAGGAAGGTAGCCCGGCAGAACACCGACCGCCTGCTGGATACCTTCGGGCTTTCCGGCAAAAGGCAGGCCAAGCCGCGACAGCTCAGCGGGGGCATGAAACGCCGCTTCCAGATCGCCAGGTCGCTCGTCCATGATCCCGACATCCTGATCCTGGATGAACCTACTGCCGGCGTGGACGTGGAGCTGCGCCACAGGCTCTGGGAATACCTGACCCGCCTGAACAATGACGGCAAAACCGTTATACTCACCACCCATTACATTGAAGAAGCGGAGAAGTTGTGTGAAAGGGTGGCTATCATAGACCATGGTAAGATTATTGCGGTGGGATCACCGGCGGAGCTGGTGTCTGGTATGGATAAAGACGGCATGTCCCTTACGGTGGAGGGCTGGAATCAGGACGCAGCCAAAGCCCTGGCTGGTTATCGATTCGATTTCACCGATGGACACCTGCGGGTATACATCCCCCGCCCGGAACTGCGATTAACCGAGATAATCAATCGCATCACCTCCGCCGGTGTCGCGGTGCAGGACGTCAGAATCTGTCGCAGCACCCTGGAAGACATGTTCATGGAGCTGACGGGACATGGTATCGATGAATAGCACCGGTTTTATCACTTTCGTCGGTCGGGAGCTGCGGCGCTTCCTGTCGCTTTACAACCAGACCATCATACCCGGCCTGTTAACCACCGTCCTTTACATCGTGGTATTCGGCAAATCCCTGGGCGCCCGGATCGGGGACGTCAAAGGGATTGACTACATGAACTACATTATCCCCGGTCTGGCCATGATGAACGTCATCACCAACGCCTATTCCAACAGTGCTTCCAGCCTGTTCCAGGCCAAGCTCATGCGGTTCCTCGACGATATACTCATTACCCCCCTCAGCGGCATGGAGATATCCATGGGGTACATCGTGGGGGGCGCTGTCCGGGGCCTGTTGAACGGTGCCCTCGTGCTGCTGGTAGGCCTGCTGCTCACCGACATGTCCCTGGCTCATCCCTTCCTGGCACTGGTGTTCCTGCTGGTCGTAGGCTGGGCGTTCGGAGCCGCCGGCCTGCTGGTGGGTATTTTCGCCAAGACCTGGGACAACATCCAGCTGCTGGTAAACTTCTTCCTGACGCCACTGGTATTTCTGGGGGGAGTATTCTACAGCATCGACATGCTGCCACCGGTCTGGCGCAGCATTTCCCTGTTCAACCCGCTGTACTACATGATTAACGGCCTGCGCTACGCCGTGCTGGACGTAGCCGATTCTTCCCCCTGGTGGTCCCTGGCTGTCAGCGTTTCCGCAGCGGTTCTGTTTACCTGGATTGGGTCCGTTCTATTCGCCCGGGGGTACCGTATCAAGGATTGATGCGACGGGTCAGACCGGAATAATCAGCTTGCTGGCATTCCTGACTTATGGTGGATGAAGGAGTAGGGGCGTAATGCATTACGCCCCTACTTCAGCAGAACCCCCGCATTCTGCGGGACAAAAGCATCTTGATGGACTTGGCATACTCTGGCGTTACTAACTGGGCGATGTAAATGGCGCCGGGGACCGTCTGGCCATTGGCTAACCGCCCATCCCAGACCACCTAGTGGTATCCGGCGGGCCAATCGCCATTCACCAGCTCCGCCACCCCCCGATGTCGTTGCGAGCGAAGCGAAGCAACCTGGTCAACTTGCTTACCTACCATGCGGGATCGCCACGGTCATCCGCCAGCTGGCGGACTCCATCGCGATGACGGGGAGGGCAGGAGGCTAACGGCTGAGCGCTGACTGCTGACCCCGCCACCGGCGGGGCTGACGGCTATTTACAGGTAGGGCCGCAGGAAGATGCTGCGGGACTTGTGCTGCAGGCGGCGGATAGCTTTCTCCTTGATCTGCCGCACCCGCTCCCGCGTCAGGTTAAATTCCTCCCCGATCTCGTTCAGGGTCAGGGCGTAATCCTGCTCAATCCCAAAGTACATCTTGATAACGTCCCGCTCGCGATCCTTGAGCGTAGCCAGGGCCGCCTTGATTTCCTCCTTGAGGGATTCGTGGATCAGGGTCGTGTCCGGTTCCGGAGACTCGGGATCGGGGATGACATCCATGAGCGAATTGGAGTCGGTGTCGGAGAAGGGCATGTCCAGGGACTGATGCCGCCGGCTGATCTGAATGGTATGGGCTACCTCGTGGGGTTCCTTTTCCACGTGCTTGGCAATTTCCTCAATCAGGGCCGGGCGCTCGTACTGGTGCTCCAACTCCTCGGCCGCTTTCACAATCTTGGTAATATCACCCTGCCGATTGAGAGGCACCCGCACCATGCGGGAATGCTCGGACAGAGACTGGAGAATGGACTGACGCACCCACCACACAGCATAGGAGATGAACTTGAACCCCCGGGTCTCGTCAAACCGC
>CAZQOY010000046.1:0-14133 GCA_964595095.1 uncultured bacterium
CCTCCGCCACGGCAATCTTACCACCCGTATTGGGATTCAGCCAGGTATAGCGGCCGTTGCCGTCGGTGGAAAGGGCCAGGGCCTTATTGGTATCCTTGACCCTTATAACAGCGGCATCGGCCCCGGGACCCACCACGGTGTTGGTGCGGACAGTGCTGTCATACTGTTCGAAGACGAAGCCCTTGTGGGCGATATTGGGCCGGGCAAGGAGTTTCAAGAGGGTGTCATTATAATTCTTCGGTTCGGGCAGGGCGTTTATATCAAGGGGGCGGGCCTCATCCAGGTAGGCCGGTTTCCGGGCCGGCATGGTGTACTGGGGCGCCCCGCCGCCGAGGACCAGCTCCGAGCAGGGTACCTCCGCCACCTTTTCACCATTCGAATAGACCTCCATTTTGCCGGTGTCGGTAACCTCGCCGATGGGGGTGCAGTCCAGGTCCCAGCGCTCGAATATCTCCTCGATCTCCTGCTCGAAACCCTTCTGGATCACCACCAGCATACGCTCCTGGGACTCTGACAGCATGATTTCGTAAGGACTCATGCTTTTCTCCCGCAGCGGGACGGCGTCCAGGTTCAGCCGGATGCCCGCCTCCCCCTTGGCGGCCATCTCCGAGCTGCTGCACGTGATTCCAGCCGCCCCCATATCCTGCATGCCTACCAGGAACGGTCGCCGGGCCAGCTCCAGGGTAGCCTCCAGGAGCAGCTTTTCGGTGAAGGGATCCCCCACCTGCACGTTGCTCTTGCGAGACTCGGACTCTTCGGTCAGCTCCTCACTGGCGAAGGTGGCGCCGTGAATGCCGTCCCGGCCGGTCTTGCTGCCGACCACATAGACCGGGTTGCCCACGCCTTTGGCCACCGCACTGGCAACGCGGTCCTGCCGCACAATGCCCACCGACATGACGTTAATGATCGGATTGCCCGCGTAGGCGTCAGAGATGACTACCTCGCCCCCAACGGTGGGGATACCCAGGCAGTTGCCGTAGTCGGCGATCCCTTTGACCACGTGATCCAGCAGGTAGCGGTTATGGGGATCGTCCAGGCTGCCGAAGTGGAGCGGGTCGAGGCAGGCAATAGGCCGGGCTCCCATAGTGAAGATATCACGCATGATGCCCCCTACGCCGGTGGCCGCCCCCTGGTAGGGCTCGACCGCCGAGGGGTGGTTGTGGCTCTCGATCTTGAAGGCCACCGCCCAGCCGTCGCCGATGTCCACCAGCCCGGCGTTCTCCTCACCAGCCGACACCAGCAGCCGCCCGCCGGAGCGCGGCAGGGTCTTCAGCACCTTGATGGAACTCTTGTAAGAGCAGTGCTCGCTCCACATGACGGAGAAGATGCCCAGCTCGGTGAAGGTGGGTGTGCGGCCCAGGATGTCTACGATGCGGGCGTATTCCTCGCGGGAGAGGCCGTGCTCGATAGCCAGCCCCTCATCAACCTGCGGCTCCTGGATAACGTCATCGGTTGCCAATGGATGTTCCCCTGTTTAATGCGTGAGGGCGGGATTTTTCTTGCTTAATAACCAGGATGAATTTAATAGCAGGTTCTTGGCAGCGAAAATCCAATCCTACGGTTAAAACCGTGGACCAAGTTGAATCAAGATAACCGATGACCCACAACTTTGCCATCCTGAAAGGATCCCTCCGGGACAGTTGTGGGATTTCAGGTATGGACACACCGGTAGCAATGGCCACAGCCAGGGAGCTTGTCGAGGCCGGGCTCGGACGTTCCGCTTACAGCAAAGCCAGTGTTCAGAGTAGACAACTTGGAAAGCGGATCAGCTGCCTGACTACCTCACGCGCTTGTATATAGCCGATATAGAGTCGCCACCAACTCGACTGCTTGTCCCTTCAATCGTTGAGGGATCGATCAGCTTCCCATCGAAAGAAACCCCTACAGATTCAATTTCGTAGTGCACGATGCCATTATCAAAACTGATGACCAGCGGTATGTCATAGGCATCCATACCGGGGGCATCAATGGTGGCAGCCAGGGTTCCCTCCGGTGATTTCTGAATGTGTAGGAATACTTCCAAGGTACCTTCAGAAGTCTCGAAACCGGTTTTCCACGTACCCGTGATGTCTGCGGCAGGCGCAACCTTGGTGAAGGTAGCGCACGACATACCCAGCCAGATCAACAGAGTAGCATAGAGCAGATAGACCTTGGCAAGATTGGAGCGTTTTTTCATGGTGATTCCTCCTGGATAAAAGAATGAGTGGGAAATGGATCGTACCCTTGCCCGGACTCGAACCGGGGACCCTCTGCTTAGGAGGCAGATGCTCTATCCAGCTGAGCTACAAGGGCTACCGGCGAAATTAGAACCATCAGTGCCGGGAAAAAAGGACTGTCAGCTACCGTATCAGGACGAGTTTGCGGTGAGCGATTGTCTCGCCCACCACCACCCTGGCCAGGTAAACTCCGCTGGGTGCCAGTCGTCCATTCTTCATCACGCCCGGCCACGCAATCGGCATAAGCGCATCAGCTGACCTGGTTTGTCTCCAGATTTCCTGTCCCAGTATATTGTACAGGCGGACTTCTACCGGCTTCTCCGAAATTATCTTTAACAGTACCACAGGCTGAGTTGAACGGTCAATTATGAAAGGATTAGGATAGAAATATCCAACTGCAAGGGGGATCTCGATTTCGTCCTCGCTGGTGTCAGGCACCAGGTAAGACAGCCGGATGGACCAGTTGCCGACCAGGGATTTCTCCTTACCATTCAGTGTCACCTTCAAGTTGTCCAGCCGGCTAAAGGATGGTATATCCGGGGGGCGATAATAATAACTGTAATGCGAAGTAGTATCGTTTTCATTATATGCCAGGGCATTGTTCACGCTGGCAATGGACACATAGACCCGCTGATTTCCGGCTATCAGGCTCTGTGGGAGCCGGTGGGTGGTCCACGCGTTAGCCAGCGGGGCGCTGACCGGGGCCGAATAGATGACACTGTCCGGCACCAGGGCCTGACGGTACACGCGCACCTGCACGGAGTCAATGGTAAGGGCATTGAAACTGACAGTGGAGAGCACTCCTTCATCAACGGGGATGTCAAAGGCCACGGCTGCCTCACCCGCGATACCATCGCTTCCAAGATTAATCCAGGGGAGCTCCTCGTCGGGACCTTTATCCCCATCGTATGATATGATTGTTTCCTCAAACCCGCCCTCGGCGATCACAAACAGCGCGTAGGATACGCTGTCCATGACAGCCGTTGAGGATGTGGCCAGTACTACCAGGTTACTATAAGTCGTGCCAAAGGTGGGATCATAAAAACCGGCCGAAGTCAATTGCGGCGCAGTTATCAGGGTGCGGTCATCGCCATTGATCAGCGTCAGGCGCGGCTCACTGCCGCCGCGGAAAGCTGACAGGTATAGGTCCCGTCCTCCCGTTATTATTGTCCAGTGTGCACCAAGGCGCTTGACATCACGATGGAAATCGTCCTCAGGGAAGCGGGTGATGAAATCGTGCATAACGGGTTGGGGCAGGGGTCCGTACTCGCCATAGCCATAGGTTCCATCACCCTGGATGAAGTTGGCCAGGTGCCAGCTATAGAAGTAGTCATCGAAAGATGGGTAACCGAAGTTGGACAAGGCGCTTTCAAAGGCGCTGATCCCGTTGGCAGTCAGAGAAACGAGATAATGGATAAACGGCATCCCAAACCGCACCCAGGTATAAAGTAAGAACAGACCGGTACGGGCGTAGTCGGCCAGCTCGCCGGGAAAATGGTCCAGTCGTACGTTGGTGTCGGCCAGATATTGGGTAAACTCCCTGTGAGGCAGTCCCATGAGTACCGGAGAGAGCTCACTGAGGCCTTCGTTTATCCAGATTTCTTCGTTATTGTCCTGGCCGTAATGGATAAGGTGCTGGTATTCGTGTGCCAGGGTTCTTATCTGAGACTGGATGTCAGCCCCCGATAGCCGGCCGGGGTTGGTGTCAAGATAAATGATGTCGGCTAGATTGCCGCTTTGCCCCTGGTCTTGTGGATCAAAATACCCGGCCACGAAGGTTTCAGAAGAGTCGGGAACGTAGTCGTCCCTCACGTCAATAAGGAGGATATAGACCTTGCCGTTATTATCAATGTCCGGGGGCGGGCCGAAAACCTCCTCGGCAATGGCCTTGATACCCTTGGCGGGGTCAATGGAGCCCTCGAAGGTGCGGTCCCCGAAAGCCGCTATCAGCGCGGCAACGGCAGCAGCGTCTACTCTGCCGGCATCTACCTCCTCCGCTTCGGCGTAGACACTGAAGGCGGCCTCATCATGCATAAGGTAGAACTCGACTTCGATGAGGGTGGTGCTTTTGTAGTGCTCCCGAATCCGGAAGGTGGGATTTTCCGTAGGAGCGCCTCGCCGGTACAGGACAACCGGCTCCCCGGCGGGCAGCTGGGCGATATGCGGCAGGCCGCAGATGGGGGCGGGTTTCTGGGGCAGGAGCGTGCTGGAGATCGTCAGAAACGCCAGCAATGCCCTAAGGTGCGGTCTCATCCCGCAGATCCCTGGTCATCAGATCGGCTATTGCCTGCCGGGGATCTTTGTTTTTAAAAAGGACCCGGTATACCTCCTGACAGATGGGCATATTGACGTTTTTCTTTTCAGCCAGGTCAATTACCGACCGAGCCGTGAAGACCCCTTCCGCCACCATGCCCATTTCGGCCATGGCTTCCTGCAGCTTCCGGCCCTTGCCGATCTCAACGCCCAGGCGCCGGTTGCGGCTGTGACGGCTGTACATGGTAACGACCAGGTCTCCGATTCCGCTGAGACCCGCAAAGGTATGGATATCCCCTCCCGTGGCCACACCCAGCCGGGTTATTTCGGCCAGCCCCCGGGTTGTAAGAGCAGCCAGGGTATTGTCCCCAAAGCCGGTTCCTACACAGATGCCGGCGGCAATGGCGATTACATTCTTGACGCTTCCACCCATCTCTACACCGATAATATCCCGGTTAGCATAGACCCGCAGACGGTCGGTACTCAAATGGCGCTGCAACTCCCGTGCGTATTCGATATTTTCACTGGCGGCCACCAGCGTTGTGGGAATGCCGCACATTACTTCTTCCGCGTGGCTGGGGCCGTAAACGGTAGCGACCCGATCGGGCGGCAGTCCGGTCGCCTCCATGATTACTTCCGACATCCGCATGAGACTGCCCTGTTCAATACCTTTGCTCAGGTTAGCTAGCCTTCGCTGGCCAATATGGGTAGCAGCCTTTTCCATTACCTTGCGGACGACCTGGGACGGAACTACTACTATGATAATCTCGGAGCTCGCAATAGCACCAGCCAGATCAGATGTCACAGCAATTCCCGCAGGCAGGACGAATCCTTCCAGAAATGGGTGTTGGCGGGTCTTGTCCAGCTCCCGGGCCTCATCATCCAGGAAGTGCCAGAGGGTAACTGAATGACCGGCATTTTTCAGGTGCGCCGCCATGACAGCACCCCAGGAACCGGCTCCCAGGACGGTAAATGAAACAGCCATCGAATCAGCGTACTTCGCCGATAATGGTGTAAGGTTCACGACGCTCGTGGAGGTAGCTTTCCAGGGAGCTCAGGCCATCGCGGGCAACTATCAGTACCCAGCCGATCCCCAGGTTGAAGGTCCGGCGCATGTCTTCGGTATCCACGCCGCCGGCTTCCTGAATCACCCGGAATACCGGCGGCCATTCCCAGGCGGACCAGTCGATGACCAGGTGGCAAC
This sequence comes from uncultured bacterium, assembly GCA_964595095.1. GTDB lineage: Bacteria > Fidelibacterota > Marinisomatia > SCGC-AAA003-L08 > TS1B11. The sequence continues at coordinate 5,674 of CAZQOY010000046.1, forward strand.
CTTCTGGAAATGGACGACTCAGATTCCCCTCGATACCACCACCGGTGATATGGGCTGTCGCGTGCAGCCACGGTTGGGTCAGGATCGGCCGCATTACCGACAGGTAAGAGCGATGGACGGTCAGCATTGCTTCTCCCACAGTGCCGCCTAATTCCGGCACCTCGGTGTCAACCGTCCATTCCCGCAGCAGGGCCTTGCGGGCCAGGGAATAGCCGTTGGTATGCAGGCCGGTGGAATGCAGGCCCACCAGAACATCCCCCACTTCAATAGCCCGGCCCGTGAGGATCTCGTCCTTTTCAACAACCCCCACAATAGTACCGGAAATATCGTACTCACCGGGCTGGTAAAAGTCGGGCATCTCGGCTGTCTCGCCGCCGATCAGGGCACAGTCATTTTCCCGGCACGCCTTGGAGATACCCTCTACCACCTTTTCAAATACATCCCCATCCAGGCAGCTGGTGGCAAAATAATCGAGGAAATAAAGCGGCAGAGCCCCGGTGGTCAGGATGTCGTTAACGCAGTGGTTCACCAGGTCCTGACCAACGGTGTCGTGGCGGCCGGTCAGGAAAGCGAACTTGAGCTTGGTGCCCACCCCATCGGTACTGGAGACCAGCACCGGCTGGCGATAGTTCTCCTTGGGAAATTCGAACAGGCCACCGAAGCCGCCCAGATTGGCGAGCACCTGGGGGCCGTGAGTGCTGGCGGCGAGTTCCTTGATGCGATCAACGGCCGCTTCACCGGCATTGATGTCAACCCCCGCCGCTTTATAGCTGAGGCGGGGGCGATCGGTTTTAAGTGAGGCTCTCAAACTATCGGGTAGTGTCTGCGTATATGGACTCGATCTCCTCCCCGAAATGATCGAAGACCGCCTTTCGTCTAATCTTCAGTGTAGGCGTCAGTTCTTCCTCTTCGATGGTGAATTTCCTGGGAAGGAGTACAAACTTCTTTACCTGCTCGAATCGGGCGAACTGCTCCATAGCTTTCTCAACCTCCCGTTCGAAGAGATCAATAACTTGAGGGTTTTTGACCAGCGCTTCCCGGTCCCGGCTGGGGATAGATTTCTCTTCAGCAAAGGCTTCGAGCTTCTCAAAGTTGGGAACCAGCAGGGCGGAAATAAAATTCCGTTTATCACCGATAATCATTACTTGCTCGATATAGGGGCTGAGAACCAGGGCGTTCTCCAGGGGGGCTGGTGCTACATTCTTGCCCCCGGAGGTAACCAGGATGCTCTTCAACCGGTCGGTTATCTTTAGAAAGCCATCCTCGTCAAGTTCACCGACGTCCCCGGTATGGAACCACCCGTCGGAGTCGATGGCCTCAGCTGTTCCCTCGGGGTCTTTGTAGTAGCCCTTCATAATATTGGGGCCTTTAGCCAGGATCTCGCCGTCATCAGCGATCTTCAGCTGCACGTTGGGAATGGCCGGTCCTACGTTGCCAAACTTGAACTTCTCCAGCTTATTGGTGGTCAGGGCCGGGCTGGTCTCGGTAAGACCATAGGCTTCCAGCACGATCATGCCCAGGGAAGCGAAGAATTCGGCAATTTCCGCGGATAGCGGCGCCGCACCGGATACGAAAAACCTTATCCGGCCCCCGACCCGTTCCTTGAGCTTGGAAAAGACCAGCTTGCTCGCCAGGCCGTGTTTCTTGCTCAGCCACCAGCCGGGTTTCCTGCCGGCCATAGTGAACTGCAGCATGGCCTTACCCTGAGCCAGGGCCCACCAGAAAATCTTCTGCCGGATACCCGGCGACTGGCTGATGCTCTCCAGCACCCGGCTGTAAACTTTTTCATAGAACCGGGGCACGTGTAGCATGACGGTGGGCTTGACCTCCAGCATGTTCTCCCCCACTTTTTCTATGCTCTCGGCATAGTACACGGCGGAACCTCTACTGAAAGCCAGGAAGTGGCCGGCCATGCGTTCGAATGAGTGGCTTAGTGGCAGGCAGGAAAGGAGCGAGTCCTTCTCATCGATCTGGATGTGCTTCAGGGCACCTTCAATATTCGACACCATATTGTGGTGCGTCAGCATAACCCCTTTAGGCTCGCCAGTAGTGCCGGAGGTATAGATCAAGGTGAGCATGTCCTCCGGCATGCACTTTTTGCAAATGGCCTCAAAATCCAGTCCCTGCTCCTTGCCGTACTCTTGTCCCAGATCCAGAAAGTTGATGAAAGAAATTATGGTGCGGCCACTTCCCTTTGTAGTCTTGCCGGTAACCTGGGCATCGTTTATAACAATGAGGGTCTTGAGATCAGGACAGTCATCCCACACCTCCAGGATCTTCCCGGCCTGCTCTTCGTCCTCGGCAAAGACCACGCGGGATTCACTGTGCTTGAGGATATAGGCTGCCTGGGAGGCCGAGAGGGTGGGATAAATAGACACGGTGGCGCCGCCGGTGCATAAAATCCCATAATCTGCCATGGCCCAGCGGGGACTGTTGTTGGAAATAATGGCGGCGTGCTTACCTTTTACTACTCCCAGGGACAAAAGGCCGTACGACAAGTCCTCAACAGTAGCGCGGATATCCTTGCCCCGCAGCCCTTCCCAGTGATCCCTGCGCTTGCTGAAGTAGAGGTACTTGTCTGTATGTTGGGATGTAGTCTGAAGAAACATTTCGGTGATGGTCTGGAAGGCCATAGTGAACTCCTCCTGTTTTATTTGACTCGGGAGAAAATTAAGGCGCTGGAGATATTAGATACCACAAACAAAATTATCGGGCTGGACTGCAATTGCAATGAACGCACCGGGGTTGCCTATTGTGGATACCACCCTCATTAATGACCACTGCCGAAAGTAAAAGAGCAATATCCGATCTCATCACACCGAGTATGCATTTCTTCCCAGACCGCAGGGTCATCAATAGTTTCCAGGGCCAGGGGGTAGTATATATTGTCTTCTTTCTGGATATGCAACATCAGGTTTGAAATGACTCTGTCCATCGTTTCATCGATCTTGGCCTGCAGGGCTGCAAATTCCTTTTTCTCGCTACCAGCCGCAGCCAGGTCCAGTAGTCGCTGTTGGTCGGTCATGGTTGTATCTTCTGATAAATCACCGGCGTGTGGACCTTTATCTTCATAGTACAGCAGTAAGTTCTCATACAGACTTGTAAGAAACAGGATTTCTGTATCTTAATTAAATCAAGCTGAATACGCAACGCCTTTTATCTGGACTTCCCCCAAAACAGTCGTGTGCGGCTTAAGGATCTCTAAATATAGACGTCTCCTTTAGCTAACCATATGCCAGGATAACAAATAACCGTTTTCTACGAGATGATCTCGGCCAGCTTTTGGAAACACATGCATAAATAAACAGGCCTCGAATAAGGTAATTTGATTGTATCCCCCCGATTACCCTTAAATATCGAGAAGCGGGTCTTATTTTTGTAAATTACGTCTCTTCAATTGATCTGAAGAGCATATTTACGGTTGGCATGAGCAAACGGTGAACACTCACGTTGCTCATTCTTTTTCGGAACGCAAGTATTAGGAAAAATATAGACAATGGAACCCAAGGTAGTAACAATTGACGGAAATGAGGCCGCGGCGTATGTGGCCTATAAGATAAACGAAGTTTGTGCTATCTACCCCATAACCCCCTCCTCAGCTATGGGAGAATGGGCTGATGCCTGGTCTGCGGATGGTAGACCAAATATCTGGGGTACGGTACCGGTTGTGATGGAAATGCAGAGCGAGGGTGGTGCCGCCGGCGCGGTACACGGCGCCTTGCAGACCGGTTCTCTGTCAACGACCTTCACCGCCTCCCAGGGACTGCTCCTCATGATTCCCAATATGTTCAAAATTGCTGGGGAGCTGACGCCTACTGTGTTCCACGTATCGGCCCGAACGGTGGCTTCTCATGCCCTGTCCATTTTCGGCGATCACAGCGATGTCATGACTACCAGGAGCACCGGCTTTGCTCTTATTGCCAGCGGCTCTATCCAGGAAATTATGGATTTTGCCTGTATCTCGCAGGCAGCCAGCCTGGAAAGCCGTATCCCATTCCTGCACTTTTTCGATGGCTTCCGCTCCTCCCATGAAGTCATGAAGATTGAACAGCTCACCGATGATGTCATGCTGGCGATGATCGACGAGGAATGGATTCACGCTCACCGTGCCCGGGCTCTAAATCCCGACAAACCCGTCCTGCGCGGAACGGCGCAGAATCCCGATGTCTTTTTCCAGATCAGGGAAACAGTCAATCCCTTCTACCAGGCAGCTCCCGGGATTGTCCAGCAGGCGATGGACCGCTTTGCCAAGCTGACCGGCCGCAATTATCAACTGTTCGACTACGTGGGCGACCCTACCGCGGAACGGGTCATTATCCTGATGGGTTCCGGTGCTGAAGCCGCTCATGAAGCGGTTGAATATCTCAATAATAACGGCTATAAAGTCGGAATGCTTAAAGTAAGACTTTACCGTCCGTTTGATGGCGACGCCCTGCTGAAAGCCCTGCCGCCAACCGTCCGCAAGATAGCGGTACTGGATCGCACCAAGGAGCCGGGCAGCGTCGGCGAACCCCTCTACCTTGACGTGATAGTCGCGTTCAGTGAGGCCGCCGCAAACGGCTCCCTGCCCATGTCGGAAGTACCGCAGATCACCGGGGGCCGGTATGGATTATCTTCGAAGGAATTCACCCCGGCCATGGTCAAGGGCATCTTTGACGAGCTGGGCAAGGATCAACCCAAGAACCATTTCACCGTCGGTATCAACGACGACGTATCGGGCAGCAGCCTGGAATACGATCCCGCCTTTAGCACCGAAAAGGACGATGTCTTCCGGGGGATGTTCTTCGGGCTGGGCGCCGACGGTACTGTGGGTGCCAATAAAAACTCCATTAAGATCATCGGTGAAGAGACGGATTTTAGTGCCCAGGGTTACTTCGTCTACGACTCCCGCAAGGCCGGAGCCAAGACCGTCTCGCACCTGCGCTTCGGGCCTGAATCTTTGCGCTCAACCTATCTTATCGACCAGGCCAACTTCGTGGCCTGCCACCAGTACCAGTTTCTGGAGCAGTTTGATGTTCTCCAAAATGCCGTGCCGGGAGCCACTTTCCTGCTGAACAGCCCCTATCCCCACGAGGAGGCCTGGTCACATCTGCCGGGCCGGGTTCAGAAGGCGATCATCGATAAGCAGCTCAAGTTCTACGTGATTGATGCTTATGAAGTGGCTCGTAATAGCGGTATGGGAACCCGCATCAACACCATCATGCAGACCTGTTTCTTTGCCATCTCCGGTGTCTTGCCCAGGGACGAAGCCATTGTCAAGATCAAGGATGCCATCAAAAAAACATATGGCGCCAAGGGTGAAGCGATAGTGGAGATGAACTACAAGGCGGTTGACGAGACCCTGGCGCATCTGCACGAGGTGGAAGTCCCCGGCAAAGTTTCACAATCGGTGGGAGCTTTGGAGATTGTTCCCGATGGCGCGCCGGACTTTGTTAAAACGGTCACCGCCCGGATGCTGGCCGGTGAGGGTGACGCCTTGCCGGTGAGTGCCTTTACCGCTGACGGTACCTGGCCAACCGCCACGACCCAATGGGAGAAGCGCAACATCTCGCTGGAAATCCCGGAGTGGGATGAGGCCATCTGTATTCAATGCAATAAATGCGCTCTGGTCTGTCCCCATGGGGTCATCCGCATGAAAATCTACGATAAGGCCCTCCTGGATAGCGCGCCAAACCCCTTCAAACACGCGAAAGTCCGTGGTAAGGGTTTTGGTGAGGATGAGGTCTATACCCTCCAGATAGCGCCGGAGGACTGCACCGGCTGCACCCTTTGTGTGGAAGTATGTCCGGTAAAGAGCAAGACCGATGAGCGTAAGAAAGCCATCAATATGGTGGATGTCCTGCCTATCCGGGAGCAGGAGAAGGCCAACTTCGACTTTTTCCTCTCACTGCCCGACTTTGACCGGACCCGGGCCGATATCCATACGGTGAAGGGCTCCCAGCTCCTGCGCCCCCTGTTCGAGTTCTCGGGAGCCTGTGCCGGCTGCGGTGAGACCCCCTACGTTAAGCTGGTAAGCCAGCTCTTCGGCGACCGGGCTATCATTGCTAACGCTACGGGCTGCTCATCGATCTATGGCGGCAACCTGCCCACGACTCCCTGGGCTACGGATGCCGAAGGACGCGGACCCACCTGGTCCAATTCCCTCTTCGAGGACAACGCCGAATTCGGCCTCGGTTTCCGCCTTTCCATTGACAAACAGCACACTCAGGCCGTTGAACTGCTCCAGCGCCTGGCAGCTAAGGTTGGCAAACAGCTGGCGGATGAGTTGACTAGCGCCGACCAGTCGGACGAGCCGGGCATCGTTGAACAACGCCGGCGGGTGGCCGCCCTGAAGACGAAACTTCAGGGGATAAACACCCCCGAGGCCCAGCGCCTGCTGGCATTGGCCGATTTCCTCGTCAGGCGCAGCATATGGATCATGGGCGGGGATGGCTGGGCCTACGACATCGGCTATGGCGGCCTGGACCACGTGATCGCTTCAGGCAAGGACGTAAACATCCTGGTACTGGATACGGAAGTCTATTCCAACACGGGCGGCCAGATGAGCAAGGCCACACCCATGGGTGCGGTAGCCAAGTTCGCCGCCGGGGGTAAACCCCTAATGAAAAAGGACCTGGGCCTGATGGCCATGGTCTACGGCTATGTCTACGTGGCCAGCGTGGCTATGGGGGCCAAGGACGCCCAGACGGTGCGGGCCATCATTGAAGCCGAATCGTATCCCGGTCCCTCCCTGATCATCGCCTATAGCCACTGCATCGCCCACGGCATTGACATGACTAAAGGGCTGGAACAGCAGACCCTGGCGGTGGATGCCGGCTACTGGCTGCTCTACCGCTACGATCCCCGGCGGGCTGACGAGGGGAAAAATCCGCTCGTCCTGGACTCCAAACCCCCGAAGCTCCCCCTGGAGGAATTCGCCTACCGCGAGGCGCGCTTCAAGATGCTGACCAAGAGCAACCCGGAGCGGGCCAAGCAGCTCCTGAAGCAGGCTCAGGCCGGCATCCATCAGAGGTGGCGTTTCTACGAGAACCTGGCCCGGCAGGAGAGCGGCGGTAACGGTAAGGATCGGCCAGGCGGGAAGCCGGCAGCCGATACGGCAGGTCAAACCACTGAAGCGAAATAAGGGGTCTGCTTCGTCCGGAGCGGTGCTGCCCGGGTCCCGGATAATACTATCCAGCAAGCTCCCTTTTTCACCTCGCCAAGCCAGCAGGTATCGCGAGTAGAAGTTTGGGGAGAGCCCAAACCCGCCTCTATGGCGAGGCCCTATACCAGCAATTAAACACAATTTCAGCAGAGAGTGATTGCGTACCCGAATTATATATTTGAATATGTTCGTTTATTTTTGTAAACTTACAAGCTATTCTTTTTATTGGTATTGGCCTTATCAATGTCATAAGGTGATAAATGTAAGGGGCACATTACGCTCCGTATCCCACTGCTCAGTGTATCTGAGGAATTTCGAGAAAGAAGGTGAAAAGCGGATGGACAACATTAGGATCGCCATTGTTGGAGTTGGAAATTGTGCCAGTTCCCTCGTGCAGGGAATTTATTACTATAAAGAAAAGGATGAGGATGACTCTATTGGACTCATGCATTGGGAGATCGGAGGTTACCGTCCTGGCGACATTGAAGTGGTAGCTGCGTTTGACATTGACCAAAGAAAGGTTGGCAAGGATGTAGCCGAGGCGATTTTCGCAAAGCCCAACTGTACCACGGTGTTTTGCAACCACCTTACAAGAATCGGAGTGACCGTGAGGATGGGGCGGGTTCTGGACGGTTTTTCCAAGCACATGCGAGATTACGATGATAAGTATACTTTTCTCCCCGTTGATGAGCAAGAACCCGGTAATGAGGAGATCGTCCGTGTTTTGAAAGAGACGGGTGCTGAAATCTTATTGAATTACCTTCCGGTAGGTTCCGAGAAAGCCACACGTTTCTATGCGGAGTGCGCGCTGGAAGCGGGGGTCGCTCTTGTCAATAATATCCCCGTGTTCATTGCCAGCGAGCCTGCTTGGGCCAAGCGTTTCGAAGAGAAAAACCTTCCAGTCCTTGGGGATGATATCAAATCCCAGCTAGGCGCTACTATCGTTCACCGGGTTCTAACCGATCTATTCAAGAAACGGGGTGTCAAGCTGGAACGCACTTACCAGCTCAATACCGGCGGCAACACTGATTTTCTGAACATGCTCAACCGCAGCAGGTTAATCTCCAAGAAAAAATCGAAAACGGAAGCCGTGCAATCGGTAGCCATGAAGCGTCTGGAAGATGAGAACATCCACATCGGCCCCAGTGACTGGGTGGCCTGGCAAAAAGATAACAAGCTCTGCTTTATCCGCATGGAGGGCAAGCTGTTTGGTGACGTTCCCATGAATCTGGAGCTGCGTCTGTCGGTTGAGGACTCCCCTAATTCTGCCGGTGTTGCCATTGATGCCCTGCGCTGCGCCAAACTCGCCCTGGACC
>CAZQOY010000047.1:0-14027 GCA_964595095.1 uncultured bacterium
AGTTGCTGTTGGTCATCAGCCGGGCGACCCGGAAGGCCAGCTCCTCCGGCATGATGCCGTAGCCCACCCGCCAACCGGTCATAGCGTAGGTCTTGGAGAAGCCGTCCAGCAGGATGACGTGTTCCTGCATACCGGGGAATGACAGGAGGGAAACGTGCTCGCCCTCGTAGATGATGCGGGAGTAGATCTCGTCGGCCAGGACGGTGATGTTGTGCTCGGTCACCAGTTCGGCGATGCGGGCCAGCTGATCGCGGTTGATAAGGCCACCGGTGGGGTTGCCGGGCGAGTTGAGGATCATGAAGGTAGTTTTGGGAGTGATCAGGGCGGCCAGCTCGTCCACGTCCACACTGAAATCGTTCTCCTCGCGGATTGGCAGGGGAACGGCCCTGGCACCCATCCAGTTGATCACCGACTCGTAGATGGGGAAGCCGGGGTTGGGATAGATTACCTCGTCACCGGGATCGACGCAGGCCAGGAGGGAGAAAAAGATGATGGGCTTGCCCCCCGGCGTGACTACCACGTTATCCGGGCCTACCCCCACGCCCCTGGTACGGGTGATCTCCTCGGCAATGGCCTGGCGGAGGAGGGGCAGACCGGCGGGTGGGCCATAGTGGGTGTAGCCTTCATCCAGGGCCGCCTTGGCCGCCTCCCTGATGTTAACTGGCGTGTTGAAGTCGGGCTCCCCGATCTCCAGGTGGATTACGCTCCTGCCCTCGGCTTCAAGCTCCTTGGCCCGTACCAGGACCTCGAAGGCAGTCTCTGTGCCGAGACGGGATAAACTGGATGCAAGTTTCATAGCTTGGCTCCGTCGGTTGAGAATTCTGCTAAAGCTATTCAAAAGAATTGCGGTGTGGGGTAAGAAATCCATAACCCTTCCAGGAATGCTGCCGGGACAGGCCACGCAATAACCGGTAAGGAAAGGGAACGGATGACATCGATGATTCACCTGATTATTTCGGGGGAAGTTCTGCCCGGCTGACGTTGTTAATCGAAAGTAGTCATCGTAAATTTTATCGATAAAACCAAGGAGATAATTTGGAACTATTACACGCTTTCAGCCAACCGGGCGGCCAGGGATCAGGTGGCGGCATGATGGCTTTCCTGCCCATGATTCTGATGTTTGCCATTATCTATTTACTGTTGATCCGGCCCCAGATGAGGAAGCAGAAGCAGCAGCGGGCAATGATCAGCAATCTCCAGAAGGGTGATCAGGTGCTGACCCGCGGGGGCATTTACGGTAGAATCGAAGCTTTCAAGGGCAAGGACGGCAGCCAGGTCCTGCTGGATGTGGGGAAGGGTAACAAGATCACCGTGGCCCGGGCCTATATCGTGGGACCGGCTTCCGAGGCGGTCGAAATGCCCAAGGGTGGCTGATGGCCGTCCTGCCCATTGTGATATACGGCGACCCGATTCTGCGGAAAAAAACCGAGCGGGTGACCGATGTCCAGGCCGTCCGGGACCTATTGGATGACATGTTCGAGACCATGTATGAGCGGGACGGCATGGGGCTGTCGGCCAACCAGGTGGGGCTGGATATGAATTTCGCCGTTATCGATATCAGCCGCGAAGAAGAGAACGAATACCCTCGCATTATTATCAATCCCGAGATACTCGAATCCTCCGGCAGTAATGACCGGGAGGAAGGCTGCCTGAGCATTCCCGAGATCAGGGCCACTATTTCACGCGCTGATATGGTTATCCTTCATTATCAGGACGTGACCGGGGAGACTCACCAGGAGCAGTTTGACGGGCTGCTGGCAAGGGTCGTTCAGCATGAGGTGGATCACCTGAACGGTGTCTTTTACATTGACCACCTGACCCCTGCCAAACGCGCCATGATCGATAAGCGACTGGCCGAAATTGCCGAAACGGGAGCACCGTCTACTGGCATCACCCTCTAAACGCTAGCGGGACTGCTGTGCGTCTGATCTTTATGGGGACCCCCGAGTTCGCCAACCCCTCTCTTAAGAAACTGCACCAGTCTTCCCATCAGGTAGTGGCGGTTGTTACCGGTCAAGACAAGCCATTTGGGAGGGGACGCAAGGTAGAAATACCACCGGTGAAGAGGTTAGCCGGCAAGTTGGGCTATCCTGTCCTCCAGCCCGCCAGCCTCAAGGATGGCCGGTTTCAGTCCCACCTTGCGGACATGGTCGCTGATCTGTTTGTAGTGGTAGCCTTCAGGATTCTGCCCGATGCCCTCCTCTCAATCTCACCGCGAGGCGCTGTGAACCTCCACCCATCTCTGCTTCCCAGATACCGGGGTGCCGCGCCTATCCAACACAGCTTGCTGGCAGGCGAGACGATTACCGGCGTGACCACTATCGCCCTGACGCCACAGGTTGACGCGGGTGGTATCCTGCTCCAGCGCGAGTATCCCATCAATCCCGGGGACGATTTCGGCTCCCTGTCGGAAAAACTTGCCGGCCTTGGTGCCGATCTGCTGGTGGAAACCTTGGACGGGCTGGAGCGGGGAAAGATCACCCCCCGTCCCCAGGCTGAGCTGGCTGACGGAGAAATTCCCACCGCCCCTAAAATCAAGCCGGCAGACCTGGTAATCCGTTGGGACCGTCCGGCAAAGGCTATCGCCGACCAGACCAGGGCTTTTTCTCCCAGTCCGGGGGCCGCCACCTTCCTGGATGGACGGCGCCTGAAGCTGTTTGAAGCAACGGCTGTCAGCGGTGAGGAGGAACCGGGCGTGGTACTCGGCGTAAGCCAGGGTCGGCTCCGGGTGGGCACCGGCGACGGGGTGCTGGCTGTGGCGGAGGTGCAGATTGAAGGACGGCGGCGTATGACGATAGAAGAATTCCTGCGAGGAACCCGAATTGAGCCGGGGATAATTCTTGGTCCGTAAAAGGATGACAGCCCACGCCATGGTAGATGAAGCCCGTATAGCCGCATTTCAGGTTTTAGCCAAGGCTGATGAGGGCGGCAGGATCAACGAGGTGCTGGACCAGACCCTGAGCGGCGTTACTTTCACTGACCAGGAGCGACGATTTATCACCGAGCTTGTCATGGGCACTACTCGTATGCGCGGACGCCTCGATGCCGACCTGATCACCTGTTACCGTGGGCGATATGCTCGCATGGAACGGGGTGTGAAACGGCTGTTGCGCCTGGGCGCCTACCAGTTGCACTACATGGATAGTGTACCGCCCCACGCTGCCTTGAGCACCACCGTTGAGCTGGCCCGGGCCGTAAACCTTACCCGGGCGGCGGGACTTATTAACGGGGTGCTGAGGGAGCTGAGCCGGCAGTCTCCACCGGATATGCCGCCAGCGGAAGCATCGACCGGGGAACTGGCCGCCGCCTTCAGCCATCCCGCCTGGCTTGTGGAACGATGGCTGGATCGGTGGGGCCGTGACCGAACCATTGCTCTAATGGAATGGAATAACCGCCGCCCTACAATCTGGCTCCGTCAGCGCCGGGAAAAAGCAGCCCGACAGCACCTGGCTGAAATCGCCGCTGCCGGGGGCATATCCCTTCAGTCTCACCCGGTAATGACCGACTATGTGTCCGCCTCACCATCCCCCGCTCCCCTGCTTAAGCCTCAGGTGGTGAAAGAAGGGCTGTTTATTGTCCAGGACCCCTCCTCCGGAGCCGTGGTGGAGGCAGTGAATCCCTGCCCCGGTGAGGTCATTGTCGACCTCTGTGCCGGCCCCGGTGGCAAAACCGCCGTCCTGGCCGAGTCCGTAGCGCCGGAGGGCCGGGTCCTGGCCTTCGAGATCGACCACGACCGGATCAGCCTGATTAACAGCACGCTCAACCGCCTTGGACTGGCTAACGTGGACATCTACCCCGGAGACGCCACCACCCAGGCAATTCCTGAAGCCGACAAGATCCTGGTGGATGCACCCTGCACCGGCACCGGCGTTATGGCCCGCCGGGCGGATCTGCGCTGGCGGCTGAAGCCGGAACAACTGGCGGAAATGAGTGCGCTCCAGCTGTCTCTTCTGGAGCACGCCGCCCGATACCTGCGGCCGGAAGGTGTCTTGGTCTACGCCACCTGCTCCCTGGAACCGGAAGAGAACTGGGAACTCGTGCGGGCTTTCCAAAATGAGCATCCCAAGTTTTGCGTCGTTCCCATGCCTGAGAACATACCCCGGGCCTGGATAGATGCGGAGGGTGGTCTCAATACTTTTCCACCTGATAACCAGGTGGATGGCCTTTTTGCCGTCCGTCTCCAGCTGCTATGAAATACAAGCCCCTCATTCAATATCTGTTGGCCCTGGTGGTTCTGGGTGTTATCCTCACGGTGGTAATGGATCAGGTGATCATGCCCCTGTACGTACGACAGGGACAGGTGCGCTACTTGCCTAACGTGGTGGGGTTGTCCTATCCGCAGGCCGTCAAGCTGTTGAAAAAAGAAGGCTTCAGGGTAGAGAAGACCCACGTGGCCCACACCCAGGAATACCCCCCTGACCAGGTGTTCGAAATGTATCCCAAGGCTTATTCCCGGGTTAAAAAGGGACGCATCGTCCAGCTGACGGTGACCGAAGAGGAAAAAATGGTGCCGGTTCCTGACCTGGTAGCCAAGACGTTGCGGGCGGCGGAGATTGAGGTGGCCCGGGCCGGACTGATCATCGACACCGTGATGACCGCCTACAGCGACGATTATAACGCCGGTGTCGTTACCTGGCAGTTACCCCGGGGCGGTAACCTGCTCCGTCGGGGGTCGGGCTTGTCCCTGATAATAAGCCGGGGCCAGCCACCCCTTTCATACTACGTTCCCAGTGTCGTGGGTGTGGGATATCAGACCGGACGGCGCGAGATTTTCGATGCCGGGCTTGAAATCGGGCATGTTAAGTATATCTATGCCCCGAACCTCCTGCCTAATACTATTGTGGATCAGAGCATCGCCGGGGGGACCGTGCTGAAGGTCAGGCGGGCCATCAACCTGACGGTAAGCACCTACGACCAGGACAAGGAATGAACGTCCAGACTGGCTCTCGAGCAGCAGGGACCGCTGGTTCTGCCTGCTCGAAAAGAAATGATGCGCTGCAAGGACAAGGGCCTTACTTTCACCGGCGGTAACCCCAAACAGGGAATTTGATTAGTCATGCGTATTATATCACCTAGTCTCCTCAGCGCCGATTTCACCCGCCTAGGCGAGCAGATCAGCCTGGTGGAAGAAGCCGGCGCCACCCGCCTTCACCTGGACGTTATGGATGGTCACTTTGTGCCCAACCTGACTTTCGGCCCCCTTATCGTGGAAGCCATCCGCCGGCTGGCCTCCATCCACCTGGATACCCACCTGATGATCGAGAAACCCCACCGCTACCTCAAACAGTTCATAGAGGCCGGGTCAGATACGGTAATTGTACATGTCGAAGCCAGTGAGGATTTGAGCCGTGACCTGGCCGCTATCCGGGAGCTGGGGGCGGCCGCGGGTGTGGCCATCAACCCGGACACCGACTTCAATACCCTTCGCCCTTACCTGGCCGACTTCGACTATCTCCTTATCATGTCGGTATTACCCGGCTTTGGAGAGCAGGCGTTCATCGAGAGCACTCTGGAAAATATGCGCCGGGCGGTTGCCGCCAGAAAGGACTATGACTACCTTATCGCGGTGGACGGCGGCGTAAATACCGGTACCATAGAGCGCGTTATCGCCACCGGCATCGACATAGCGGTGGTGGGTTCCGGCCTGTTCAAAGCGCCCGACATCCCACGACGATTCCGGGAGCTCCAGGGCTGATTATGCAGCCGGCCGCCAGCGAAGGGGGGCGGAAGCTGGTCCACCTGGGTTCCAGCGTTCTTCCCCTTGGATACTGGATCGCTGGACGGGACACGGCCGTCGTGGTCTTATTCTTTCTGGCTATCGCCATGATTGGAATTGAAATTGCCCGAATATATACCGCCAGGGGCCGTCGCATCTATCAACGTTTCCTCGGCTCAGTTACCCGCCCTACGGAAGAGCGTCGCCCGACCGGTGCTACCTACGTCTTCATCGGTGCGTTTTTGGCGGCTATTCTGTTCAAGCCTGTTGTAGCCATCCTGTCCATGCTGTTCATGAGTGTCGGGGATAGCGCCGCTGCTTTTGTGGGCCAGCGCTACGGACGCATACCCATCGGCAAAAAGTCCCTGGAAGGAACCCTGGCCTGCTTTTTTGCCTGCCTGCTCTTGACACTGCCCTCCGGGTTAACCCTGCCGTTAGCCGTAACCGGGGCCGCCGTGGCTGCCATTACCGAACTTATCCCCAAGCCCCTCCTTAATGATAACCTCGCCATCCCCGTCTTTTCGGGAGCAGCGATGACGCTCCTCATGGCCGCCGGACTATGAGCTTTCTCATCCCCCAGGCCCTCTGGGCACTGCCGGCCATCACCCTTCCCCTGATTATCCACCTGATCAGCCAGACCAATACCCGCCTGGTGGATTTCAGTACCCTGCACTTTCTCCGTAAAATGGAACATGAGTCCCTGCGGCGGCTGCGGTGGCATCAGTGGCTGGTCATTCTCTTACGCACCCTTCTGATCCTGGTGCTGGTGCTGCTCCTGTCCCGACCGGTGGTGAAAGGGTATTTCCAGGGCTGGATAGGCGATAACGCCTCAACGCTCTCGGTTCTGGTCATTGATGATTCCTTCAGCATGAGCGGAGAGACTTTGCGGACGGGCACAGGCGAGACCACCGCCAGTGCCTCCTGGCGGGCCAGGGCAGCGCTTGATCCCCTCTATGAAGTCCTGGCCGACCAGAGCAGCCGGGGCCGGGCGGTTGTCCTGCGGTCCTCCGATGCCAGGATCATCTATGAAGGGCCCGTAGCCGACCTCCCCGAAGTAGACGAGATCGCCGGCATGTGTAAGCCCGGCTATCAGCGGGATAACTTATCAACGGTGCTGGACACGCTGAGCAGCAGTATCTTTCAGAACACTGCCCGCCTATACGCTAATCGGGAACTCTTCTTAATCAGCGATTTCCAGGTACATCAGCAGAGGGCGCTCCGGCACTTCATGAGCGACACCGCTCTCTGGAACGGTTGGCACTTTTTCCTGGTTCCGGTACACCCCCAGGAGAACAATGTGGCTGTTATTCAGGCGGAAGTAGAGACCGCTATCCCACTGGTGGGTGAGCTCATGGACGTGGCCGTTACCCTGCTGAATACGGGCCACGAAACCCGGAGGAAAGTCCCCGTTCAGGTAGTATTGAACGATGTACGTTCAGGTCAGCTGGTTATCGATCTGAACCCCGGCAAACCGAAGACCGTCAGGTTTCAGGTTGCACCCACCGAACCAGGTGATCAGCTGGGCTATGCGGAAGTTGACCGGGACGAACGTCCGGATGATAACCGTTTTCATTTCCATGCTTACATCCCACCTCAAGTTAGAATTCTACTCATCGAACCGCCGGAAGTGGACCCCTCTTTTCTCCGGTCGGCTTTGCGTTCACTGGCTGCTGAAACACCCTATATCCAACTGCGGGTAATACTTCCCACCGATCTTGCCTGGACACCACAGGATGTGGAGGTTGTCATCCTGAACAGTTTGACGATGGTCCCCCGCCTTCTGGTACGAAAGCTGGAGGAATTCCTAAGTGACGGGGGGAACCTGATTGTCATTCCCGGTCCGGGTGCGGATGACGGTCTGTCCCTGAGCACCTTTCAGGAACAGTTAGGACTTCCAGCCATGGGGTCAACGCCCCTGGTCTTCGATTCGCCCCTCTCTCTTGACAGGGAAGCCCTGGAGACATCCTTTCTCGGGGAGGTATTTCAACGGGAAGCGGAATTGGACGAATTGCCCCAGGTATCGCGCCTCTACCCCATCTATCCCCGCGGCACCCATGAAGTTGTCTTCTGGCTCACGGAAAATATGCCGATGCTTATCCGCGGGTCTTATGACAATGGAACTGTTTTCCTCTTCTCGCTTCCCTTTCATCTTCAATGGACCGACCTCCCGCTGAAGGGGAGCTTCATTTCCCTGTGGCACCACCTGATTTACTGGCAAGCGGTGAATCCGGCGCTTACTGATGTGCGGGTGGGAGACACGCCTATTCTGACCATTAACCCCCGTCAGGCGACCCAGTCCATGACGTTAATAGCACCTACTGATGTGACCAGCCTTATTATACCTGATATCCGAACCCGTACCGTCACCTTAAGGGATCTTAACCGGCCCGGGAACTACGTCCTAGCTTTTCAGGGGCAAAGTCAACCGGGTGCCGTGCAAACTCCTGACGAAGAGATCCGATTCCGGGTCAACATTCCAAATGAAGAACTAACCGGCGGCACCCTGAACCGATCATCGCTTCTGAACCTGCTGGACCCGGACCGGACCTTTATCCTGGAGGGAAGTGGTCCGGTTGAGGAGTGGATTCAGCAGGCGCGTTTTGGTAGAGAGCTGTGGCGGCCGCTGTTGTACCTGTTGATTATCCTGCTGGTCCTGGAAATGATATTTGGAAATGTATACCGTTCACCCCGAAGACCTGCCCGGGAGTCCCCGCGCTCGAAACGGACAGAGCCTGAACGCCCCTAAAGAGAACGCCATCCTGGTTGGCGTGCGTTGGAGCGACACACCGGCTGAGGCTGTAGGCGAACACCTTACGGAGCTGCGCCTGCTGACCGAAACCGCCGGGGGACAGGTAGTGGGAGAGGTGGTGCAGCGCCGGATCCGTCCTGATGCCGCTACCTTCATCGGCAAGGGCAAAGCCGAATCCCTCATGCGGCAGGCCGATGAGTTGGGGTGTGACCTGATCATCTTCGATGACGACCTGTCCGCCTCTCAGCAGAAGAACCTCCAGCGCGCAGCCGGGAACAGCATCAAGATCATTGACCGCGGTGGGCTTATCATCGATATCTTCGCCAGGCACGCCCGAACCAGGGAGGCCAAGACCCAAGTAGAGCTGGCACAGCTGCAGTACCTGCTCCCCCGGCTGACCCGGCAGTGGACCCACCTGGAGCGGCAGATGGGCGGCATCGGCACCAGGGGCGGCCCCGGCGAGGCCCAGATCGAAACGGATCGTCGCCTCATTCGGTCGCGCATCAATAAGCTCAAAGGCGAGTTGAAACACATCGCCTCTGAGCGGGCTACTCAGAGCCGCAGACGCCGGGACACTTTCCGAGTAGCCCTGGTAGGCTATACTAATGCCGGCAAGTCGACCCTGATGAATGCCTTGACCAATGCCGACGTCTTCGTGGAGGACTGTCTCTTCGCCACCCTCGATACCACCACCCGGAAGCTGCAGCTGGACGAGAATCACAGCATACTCCTCAGTGATACGGTGGGCTTCATCCGCAAACTGCCCCACCATCTCATCGCCTCCTTCCGCTCAACCCTGGCTGAAGTAGCCGAGGCCGACCTGCTCCTCAAGGTCATCGATGCCTCCTCGCACCTGGCGGAAGAGCATTTCCGAGCCGTGAACGAGGTTCTGCAGGACCTGGGATTGAATGAAAAACCGAGCGTGGTCGTTCTGAACAAGCTGGACGCCATCGATGACGGGGCTGTCCTGATACGGCTCCAGCGCCAGTTTCCCGGGGCGGTGGTGGTTTCTGCCAGACAGCGGCTGCGCCTGGCTCAGCTGGAAACGGCCATCCGGCAGGCCTGCACCCGCGACTATGATCGTTGCCGGTTGCGGATTCCCTCCCGTCAGTCGAAACTGATCAGCACGGTCTATCAGACGCTGGAGGTGCATGAGCGGACGTTTGAGGAGGATATGACTGTTCTAACTGTCTGGGGACCCAAGCAAGTTATTCAGGCTATCAAGGCGAAGATCATCGAAGAGGTGTAACTGCGGAACGGTTACGGGTGGGGGCTTTTCACGGAAAGGGTACCAATAAAAACATGCCCGCGAACCAACGTGCACTCAAGACCCCGTCCTTTAGGAACGGTGGGTGCCTCTCAACTAAAACAGGCTTCCTTAATCCCGAATAATCGGGAAAGGCCTGCGCTGCGTTAACCGAATATGGCTCCCTACTGAGTAAGATTGAAGGATCTGAGTTACAGGTCAACCCACGGGCAATGTTTTCAAAGAACCACTGCCAACTTACGTGATCTGATGGCGGTCGTCAAGGAATACCGTTCGGGGAGTCCCCCCGAAATAATCGGGTGAAACTCAGGATCTCTCACAGAGAGGTCTGCTTTGGCGGTAGTGAGTCAAGTCCTCGATTAAAAACAGTCATCTCCACTTGTCAATCTCTGTAACACTATACGGAACGATAGGTTATGAACCTAAGAGACAAATTTTCGGGAGAATACCCATTTTAAATCCCAATCCTTGACATGGCAGCTATTAAAGGGCCAATTTGTAAGTATGCGTAGTGCCATATGGGAAAACATTTTTCGCAAGCAGGGCGAACAGTTATCCGAAAACGCCCTGGCTCTCAGCAACGTTCCTATCTTCAACGGCTTGTCGCGAAAAGAGATAAGGGAGATAGAGCACATAATCCACCAGCGGGAGTACCAGGCCGGTGAAGCCATATTCCATCAGGGTGATCCCGGTCTCGGGATGTACATCATCGTCCAGGGGCAGGTACAGATTGTCAACAACCAGGATCCGGATAACCCTATCATCTATTCCGAACTCGGTGATGGCGATTTCTTTGGTGACATGGCCCTGGTGGACGAAGCCGACCGGTCGGCTACTGCCCTGGCCAGCGCAAACACCCGAATCATTGCCTTTTTCCGACCGGAACTGAAAGACATCCTCACCCATTTTCCGAGCCTGGGCAATAAGATCCTCATAAACCTGGCGAAAGTCATCGCCCAGCGGCTGCGTAAAACCAACGATCTGCTCATAGAAACTCAACAGCAGACCAGCGGTGGGCCGAAATAAGCGCGGTATTATTTTAAAGGGGAGCCGGGGCCTTACCTCGCAATAAACTCCTGGCATGACATCTACTCCAACCACACCAACACGGCGATTTCTCAAGGTCCTGGTGCGAGGATCACAGATCATTGTACCGTTGGCGGCAGTGATACTGCTATGGCGGCATGTAGCTCCTATACTGCTGTTGCTGGTTCTGGCTCTGTTGCTGGCCAGCATTCTCTCGCCTCTTGTTAACTGGCTGGAAACCCGGTTCGGCGGCATTCGCCTGCTGGCGGTCCTGGCAGTCTATGCTACAATCATCCTCATCATAGTCGGAACGGTATATATGCTGGGTGGTACGCTGATCGAACAGGCGAACACTCTGGTTTCGTCCTTTCAAGGGAAAAATCTTGAGGAACTTATCAACAACCTGAAGGAATCGGTGCTGGCGTTCGTCCCGCAGTCCTTGCGCCCAAAAGTCGACGCATACCTGCTTTCAATGGTCGAGAATCCTCCTACCTTCCTCTCGGATCTTGCCGGAAGCCTGGCTGGTATTGTATTCAAACTCGCCGATCTGGTAGGGAAGCTCATTCTCGTTCTGGTCTTCACTTTTATCCTGCTGCTGGAATCCAGGAACTTCAAGGTGGCCTTCGTGCGGGCGGTGCCTAACGCCTACTTCGAAATGATCCTCAACCTGCTGGAAAAGATACACAAGCAGGTAAGCGGCTATCTTCGGGGTCAGGGGATGGCTGCGCTGACGGTGGGCGTCCTTTCAACCATCGGGCTGTTCCTTATCTCCCAGATTGGAAAAGCCGCAATCCCCTACTTTGTCATTATTGGTATGCTCGCCGGGGCGGCCAATCTGATTCCCTTTATCGGCCCTTTTGTGGGGATGATCCCCGCCATCGGCGTCTACCTGATGACTCCCCAACCGGCCGGGATTAACCTGGTCATGATCGTGGTTATCATCGGCATGTTCCTTACCGTCCAGGCAATTGACAACTTCTTCGTCTCTCCGAAGATCATGTCCGCCAGCGTGGGGATGCATCCCCTGGTGGTCATCGTGGTTATCATGATCGGCGGGTCCCTCATGGGCCCCCTGGGGATGCTGTTTGCCGTGCCCACTTTCGGTGTGCTTAAAGTGACGCTGTCTGAAGTAGTGTGGGGACTCAAGGCGTATAGGATTCTCTAGGGACTTGAGGCTTGAGGCTAGAGGCTTGGGCCTGGATGTTGGATGTTTGATATTGGATGTTGGATGCTGGGGGCTGGAAGGCCGGCAGGAAGAGAACGGGAGAAGAGGGGAAGGGGAGCGCGGGCCGGTCTCCAACCGGGGCCAGGAAGAGACCCTGGAATTCAACATAATCCATACAAAATTCATTTTTTTAGGGCTTCCCCCGACGAGAGCACTGTTGAGGTGGTGTAGTGTTTGCCGGCGGGCACTATGGGTGACGGTGCAGAATATCCAGGATGGATTCCTTGCGGCGCAAAATTAGACAAAACCTGTACAAAATTCCGCATTTTTAAGGGTACTCCCCGACGAGAGGCGAAAATCGCCCTGTTTAAAAATATCTCCGCTCCAAAACCAGAGGCCCCGCCGTTGGCCCCGCATTCTGCGGGACTAGGAGCGGGATTTAAGACGGGAGCGGCAGCAGGGCGATATGGCGGCGGCATCAGCATAGCGCCGGAATATAAGCCAGCAGCCAAGGTCTGTTGTTCGCCTGGTGCGCGAAAATTAGTTTCTAGTTTCTGGTTCCTAGTTGCTAGTTGGCGGGAATTTGAGGCGGGGGCAGTTGGCAGGCCTCGGCCCAGACCCCTTCCATCGCTCAGCAGGACAAGCGTCCTTACAGAGTTCATGCGGAAATGGTCAGAGAAGAAACTTCCAGACCTTTTATGACCCTTTGCGACGCCTACCATATCGAGGGAATAGACGGGAGAGAGTGGCGGGGGGGTATTCCCCGGCCTTACATCCATCCTATAAAAAGGCTGAATAACAGGGATCACTGCGGATTGGCATAGTATTTGACATTATTTCATTACAGCAGGCTTCTTGACTTAAGTTTTAATCTTAGTAACCGAGAATATGAAATGAGGTTGCTTTAGGAAGTATTTGGTACGGTCATTGTGATGTGTGAGGGTAAATCCTGGGACAACCGTGACGGGCCGTAAGGCTATCATAAGCGTCTTGTAAATGCGCCGGCCCCAGGGTCCTCCACAACAATTAGGAAGCCCAATGAACCTATTCTATGATGAATCGGGTGATTTGGGTTTTTCTTTTGATCAACCTTATGGGCAGGGAGGCTCCAGCCGGACTACACCGGGCAAGCTCGAACTCGCTCAGCCGTAATTCTCAACACCTGGCGCTCTCGAAACACACGCCGTATGATGTCATTCCGCACCTAGTGTTCTATCCTATTAATTCCTTAACATTTAGCCGTGGCCAGCCAAGGACGACTGGCCCGGCCGTTTATCCGAAGGATCCTATGGACGGCCGGGAATAGAAGCGAGGAAGCTCCTGGATAGGACGTTCACGTCCTTCCAAAACCTACTTGTCCAGCACCGCCTCGGCCATGCACCGGACCAGGCCGGCACCGAAGCTGGTAGCCCCTGAAGGGCTGATCTTGGCCGTGGCTTCATTCTTAATCAATTGTTCATATGTACTTATATCCATGATACCAATCTAATACTGGTGCCAGACCTTAATCAATTACCTAATTTAAAGCCTCAGCCAACAAGTACTCAACATTCCACAGCCTGCTCGTTACTCCCGCCTTCATTGCAGGCGTTACCCTAAGTGTGCAAACAATACTTGCTTGACGGGCTGTCTGGGCGTAAATTATCATGCAATGGTTGTCAATTGTAAGGCTACGTATGATATGTTGACGATGAGTTTGATTATATGATGATTTCTTCCCGGGGGGGCGGCTTCGCGCAAATCCTCACGTGCGACTGGCACAGATGTGCCACTCCCTATCCCCTTTTCCATAGTTCCGGGTTTCAAGTTCAAAGTTCCCCCGAAAGCGTTTCTTCCGAGCAAATTACGCGATGTGGTAAACCACACCGCTTGCTCCTATGTTGGCCTGTTCCAAGAACCCAAAAATCGGAAGAAGCGCAGCGTGCACATTCTTTCATACTCCTAAAATACTAGATTTACAGTATGATATGAATACTTTTAGTGCAATTTTGATAATCCATTACCATCGGTTAACTAATTACCATCATGGAACGAGCCAGCGACGCCAAAGATCACCTTCTTAGTAGCGCTATCGAGTTAATCATGATTCAGGGCTACAACGCCG
>CAZQOY010000048.1:0-13815 GCA_964595095.1 uncultured bacterium
CACAATCACCCTTCCGGGTCGGTGTCACCCAGCCCATATGACCAGGAGGTCACGGAGACCATCAAACAAGCATGCGAAGCTATCGAAATCCGCCTCCATGATCACCTCATCATCGGCAACGATAACTGGTTCTCATTCTCTGACCATCAGATGCTCTAACTGTGCCGCGACCGCCGCCGCCGCCGGAAGGCCCGCAGGTGCTCCAAAGCCGCCCGATTACCCGACAACGTACGGGATGCTCAGTGGGCCGTCAGGCAGAACGGCCACGGGCACGCCTTTCCCGACCGCGCGTATGCATTGCTCAAGATGGGTCTGCAAATCGTCTATAGGCGTGAGCATAGCGGCTTGATCGTATCCAAGAGTTACGTCTGCTGATCGGGAATACCACTAATCGCGAAACCGTAGAACAGCTTGCTGAAGGCTATCAACGCCTGGAGGAAGTGAAGGATTCACTGGAAGGCCAGGCATATCCCCGACGTACAGACTCCAAGCGAATGGCGAAAGAGACGGCCGAGAACGTCCGGACGGCTATGGAACTTATGGACCAGACAGATGAGGGCGAGGATCTCATCAGGAGCCTTATCAGATTGATTGAAGAAAAGCGGCTTAAGGTGAAGGTTTATACCAAAGGACGTCTTCACGCCAAGGCCTACATCTTTGATTACGGCAAGGTCTATGATGATAAAGGCAGACCTGTAGAACGCCATGAGAACGGTATCGCCATTGTCGGCTCCTCCAATCTGACTTTATCGGGGATCACCCATAACACTGAACTGAATGTGATCGTCCAAGGAAATGATAACCATACCGAATTGGTGCGGTGGTTTGAAGAGCTGTGGGCAGAGGCAGAGGACTTCGACGAAGCCCTAATGCACGAGATGCGCCAGTCCTGGGCAGCCGTGGAAGTGAGTCCCTACGACATCTATATGAAGACGTTGTATACGCTGGTCCGTGATCGTATTGAAGAGGATGATGAAAAGGAGATTCTCTGGGACGATGAGATAAAAAGGGAACTAGCCGACTTTCAAGAAGTGGCGGTACGTCAGGCTATCCAGATCGTCAAGGATTATGGAGGAGCATTTGTCGCCGACGTGGTTGGGCTGGGAAAGAGCTATATTGGGTCGGCCATTATCAAGCACTTCGAGCGGGCTTACCATAAGCGACCGCTCATTATTTGTCCGGCAACCCTGGTGGACATGTGGGAACGCTATAACGAAGTATATCAGTTGAATGCCCGCGTACTGTCAATGGGCTATCTTCGGGAAAACCAGGATGGATCATTGAATCTCTTACTCGAAGATGTACGCTTTCGTGACCGGGAATTCATCCTCGTTGATGAGAGTCATAATTTTCGCCACTCGGATACGCAGAGGTATCGAATCCTACAGAGCTATCTGGGGGCCAGAGCGGACCGATTCTGCTGCTTCCTCACGGCAACTCCCCGCAACAAGAGCGCCTGGGATATCTATCATCAGACCAAGCTGTTCCACCAGGATGAGCGGACCGATCTCCCCATTGACCCCCCAATTCTCAGAGACTTTTTCAAACTCATTGATGCAGGGGAACGACGACTTCCAGACTTGCTTTCTAATATTCTTATTCGGCGAACCCGCAATCATATCCTACGTTGGTACGGATTTGACTCGGAGACAAACCAGCCTGTAGATCCATCCGCCTTCCAGGAATATCGGGAAGGGAAGCGACGAGCCTACGTTATGGTAGCAGGGAAACCGCAATTCTTCCCCAAGCGCGAACTCGAAACGGTTGAGTACAGTATCGAAGAGACCTACCAGGGCCTATACCAGCATATTCGAGGCTATCTCGGTCGACCTCGTAAGCGCCTACCCAAAGAGCCGTTGCCAGATGAATTAACGTATGCCCGTTACGGTTTGTGGCACTATGTGAAAGATGAGAAGAAGCGAAAGGAGCCTTATGCAAGTCTGCATCGGGCGGGATCTAACCTACGCGGGATTATGAGAGTCCTCCTATTCAAGCGCTTTGAGTCCAGTGTATACGCTTTCAAGGAATCCATACGCCGACTTCTCAATATTCACCAGTTATTCTTGACCGCTCTTGAGAACGGAATCGTTCCGGTTGGAGAGGACGCTCAGGCTATCCTCTATGCATCAGACTACGACGAGGAATCGGCCTTTCTAGATGCTATAAGGGAAGTATCCAAGACGTACAATGCAGCGGATTTCAATGTCAGCCTGCTCAAAAGGCATATCGAACATGATGTAGGGATGTTGGGTAAACTCCTTAATATGGTTGAACCGATTATACCAGAAAAGGATGCCAAGCTGCATGTGCTCAAGGGTCTTCTTAAGAGGTCCAATGTCAGACCCGGGAAGCGACTAATCTTCACCCAGTTCGCGGATACAGCCCGATACCTTTTCGAGAATCTGACGCCCGACTTTCCGACAGATGAAATTGATGTGATCTTTAGCGGTGATAAGAGTAAGGAGCGAGTCGTAGGGCGTTTTGCTCCCAAAGCCAATCCTGAATATAAGTTCAGCAAGGGAGAATCTGAGTTACATACATTGGTCACTACGGATGTCCTTGCAGAGGGCCTCAATCTCCAGGATTGTGATAAAGTGATTAACTACGATCTTCATTGGAATCCCGTTAGACTTATTCAACGGTTCGGTCGCATCGACCGCATCGGTAGCCAGCACGATAAGGTCTACGGTTTCAACTTCCTGCCAGAAACCGGGATAGATCGGCAATTAGGACTCAAGGATATACTACATAGCCGTATCCAGGAGATTCACGATACCATTGGTGAGGACGCAGCTATCCTAGATCCGAGCGAGCGGCTGAACGAGGAAGCCATGTATGCTATCTATGAAAAGGAGGGTGATTACCTGGCACACCTGGAGGATGAAGATGAGGAGATTTTTGATATCAATGAAGCCGAGCAGATAATGCGGCAATTGCGTGCTGAAAACCCAGATGAGTATAACCGAATCGCAAATCTTAGGGACGGCATTCGGACCGCCAAGGCTACAGATCAGCCTGGGTACTACGTTTTCTGCCTGGCAGGTCGCTACCTACAGCTATTCCAATTGGATGAGAGTGGAGAGATCGTATCACGTGACATCCCACGCATATTGAGCGCGATCAAAGCTTCCCCTGACATCCCTGCATTACCACTTCCGAAACAGCATAATCGCACAGTCACCCGGATCAGGCAACTATTTGAGAAGGAACTCAAACAGATACAGTCAGAGAGGAAGCATCGGTTATCCTTAACTCACGGCCAGCGGTACGTTCTTCGGGAGCTGCGACTGCAGTACGAACAGCAGAAGGATGAGGAAAACAAGGCCGAGATATCCATGCTCGACAAAATCTTCCGCGGGCCGCTAAGTAGAGCCGTCATCAAGGAGCTCAACCTGTTACGTCGAAATGGAGTAACCGGGGAGGCTCTATTGAAAAACCTCAAAGATATTTATTACCAACATAATCTAAAGGAATATGCGGCAAGACAGTCTCTCCGATTGGCCGAAGAGACAATTCCGAGAATCATATGCAGCGAGGCTTTGGCGTTGATTGAGGATTAAGCCTGCCAATGAATATAGAGAACGGAGAATCAACATTCATCATTCGACATTCGACAATCCGTCTACGCTGTGCTACGCCGGACAGGTCATCAATGCCCCAAGCCCTCACTCCCTCGCAGCAGTCTCCACCCTGGTCAGGATATAGTTTTCAAAATAGTACAATCCGGGATACTCCCCGCTTTTGTATTCCCACAGCTGGTGGTTGATGCCGAAGCGGTCGGTTTCCTGGGTCACGTGATCCGGCGGCCCCAGAATATCCTCAATCTGGGCCACCAGCAGGCCGATACGGGGTTTGGAGGGAGGTATCATCCGGCGGAGTTCCCGGGCCTCCTGCATCTGGTCTTCCATACTTCGGCGGATTTCCCCCTGGGCCAGGCGCTTGAGGCGGCCCTCCAGCTCGACAATCATCTCATCCAGCTCGGCCTTTCGCCGGGGGTCCAGGGTCTGGCTGAGTCTGAGTGCCTCCAGGGCCAGAGCCACTGCGTCCCGGTTGGAGGCCGCTTCCGCTGCCCGCAGCAGGTCCTCGGCTATGCGTACCTGGTAGCCTTCGATCTCCACCCGCCGGGAGGTGTCGGCGGCAATGGCGAGGTTGTATTTCTTAAGGGCGGCAGTGAAAGCCCCCTGTGATCGAAGGTTGTGCCCCTGGCGGATGAGCACCTCGGCATCGTACCGTTCAACCAGCCCTTCCTCCGCCGGCAGCAGCAGCTTGGCGGTTCGCAGGATTTGATCCGTTCTATCCAGGTCGCCTTGACGCAGAGAGCGGTCGGCGCGTTCCAGATAGACATAGCCGATTTCCACACGGCCCTGGTCAATTGTGGGCATAAGGGTGGAGTCGGCCCTGGTCTCCGCCCGGTCGAGCCAGCGGAGCGCCTCTTCGAGCTGGCCTTCCTGCTGCAGGGTCCGGGCCAGGTCGATCTGCTGGTAGGGGACCAACCCTTCGACCAGGGACAGCAGCCTTTGGGCCCGGCGTACTTTTCCGTGCTGCGGATAGCGCCCCAGGAAAGCCCGCAGATTTCCTTCGGCTGCCATGTAATCACCACTGTACAGGTCCCGCTTGGCCCGGTCAGCGGCTGAGGGACGGCCACCTAGAATGGTACCAAAGGTGAAGAACAATCCCAGGCAGCGCACCTGGAGTCCCTCGATAGGTGAGATGCGGTCCGGATCGGCCAGATCGGGAACATCCAGGGAAAAGTAGCGTAGTTCACCACCCCAGCTGTATCTGACTCTGCCCGATCCAGGGCGGAGAAATTTAAACCCCACGGCAAAGTCGGCGCTGGAACCTGTTCCTTCCAGGTACCGCTTGATGACGCTGGCCCGATAAACGTTTCCCACGGCGATGCCCCGGCCCAATTCGAGATAGGCATACCAGTTCTCTGACCGTTGGTAGCCGATGGTCATATTTACCAGTGCGTGGTGGAAGACGGGTGCGAACTCATATTCAAAGGGGCCTTGCGGCCAGTAGCCGGGTAAAGCCGGAGAGAAAGGAATCTGGTTAGTGCGCAGCCCTACCCCCACCAGTACATCCACTATGCTGAAGGGCATAAACCGGTACAGCGGGTTGAATTTCACCAGGTCCACGTCATAGACAAATGTCAATCGCGAAAAAAGGGACTGGATGGATGTCATCTCCGATTCGGTACTGTCCAGGATAACCGCTGAGTAATCCCTCCGCAAAAGAGACAGGGGAAAGGCCCGGAACATATCCGGCCCGCCATAGACCGTTAAGCTCCCCTTCACATCAAAGGGCACTAGCAGGACTGGGGTGCGGAATTCCAGGGGATTGACATGCAAGTCCCAGAATCGCACGACAGGATGGGGCTGCCAGGGGGGAGTCTGCCCCCGGACTATCACCGGCATGGCAGCGAGCACCAGGTAAAACAGGAGCCGGGTAGCTGACGCGATCCGGTTCGATGATCCGGGCAAAATTTTCGTGACACCGTACATTGCTGAAACTTAACGGAAAAAAAATGATGTTTCCAAATGGGTGTATACCATATTGTACTTTATTATTGTGTTGTCAGGGTTACAATATTAACCTAAGACCAGTCTTAAGGGACACTCGTTGCCATGTCTAAACAAACACCTCATCCAAAGGATACGACCGGCAGGAGCAACACGTTGGATGTATTAGTCTATGACGATGAAAAAAGCTATCGCAACCTCCTCCACACCATGTTGAGCCAGTTCCACAAAGTAACGTTTAACGTTCGGGAAGCGGGGAATACGAGGCAGATGAAGTCGGAACTGACACACCACCCACCGGAAATGATCATCCTCGACCTGGAGCTTAAAGGAAAGTCTGGTATGGAATGGCTGCGGGAGATCAGGGACCACGACATCGCCCCGGTGGTGATTATCACGGGATCAGGCAGTGAACAGGCCGCGGTGGAAGCTATGAAGAGCGGTGCCGCCGATTATATCCCCAAGGCCCACCTGACCTACAACTTGATATCCAAAGCCCTGATTAACGCCTGGGAAAAGTGGAACCTGCTGAAGGAGAAGGAGCGGCTGCAGAAAGAACTGACTCACATGGCCATGTACGATGCGCTCACGGACCTTCTCTCCCGGCGTGCGCTCCTCGAGCAGGCTGAGATTGAAAGACAGCGCGCCAAGCGGTATAAAAGGGATCTCTCCCTCCTGATGATCGACATCGATCACTTCAAGAAAGTTAACGACACCTACGGCCATCTCATCGGAGACGTCGTTCTCAAGGAAATAGCCCAGACCCTGCAAGAACAAACCCGCCGCAGCGATTTTGTGGGCCGTTACGGTGGTGAAGAGTTCCTGGTCATCCTGCCCGAAACCAGCCTGGATAAGGCCTTAATCCTGGCGGAGAAACTGCGCAGGCAGGTAGCCGAGCTGGTTATCCCAGCCGATGGGCAGGTTCTGAAGGACATCACCATCAGCATCGGCGCCACGGAGTACGAAGACGACCCCAGCATAGACGAATTCATCAACCGCAGCGACAAATGGCTCTATGCAGCCAAGGAAAACGGCCGCAACCAGGTTCAGCCCCAACCCGGCAATAATAACTGACTAGTAGCCCTGCGAGTACCATCCGCTGCGAAAATCCTAATCAATCCCGGGCGGGGGTTGTAGATTTCGGGTCCCATGAAGATACAACCGCATCAACAGCCGCCCGCATTCGACAGGCAAAAATACCATCGGGCACTGTGGTGGGCTTTGGGATTGAATTTCATGTTCATGCTGGTGGAGCTTTTTGGCGGCCTGATCACCGGTTCCATGGCCCTGCTGTCCGATGCCGGGCACATGCTCACCGATGTGGGTGCGATCGGCCTGGCACTTTTTGCCAGCTGGCTGGCCTTACGGCCCAAGGATCCCCGCCGAACCTACGGCTATCTCCGGGCGGAGATTCTCGGCGGCCTGGCTAACGGCACTACCCTTATCCTGCTGTGCGGTTATATCCTGGTCGAAGCTATCCGTCGCACCGGGCACCCCCATCCAATTCCCGGGGGACCGGTACTGGCTATCGCCACGGTGGGGCTGGCGGTCAACCTGGGCAGCGCCCTGATTATCGGTCGTGGGCATCGCGCAAACCTAAATCTGGAAGGAGCCTACCTGCACATGCTGTCCGATGCCCTGGGCTCCATCGGTGCCATGGTAGCGGGCGGGGTAATTCTTATTACCGGCTGGACACCCGTGGATACCATAGTCAGTGTGCTTATTGCCGTCCTCATCCTCCGGGGCGGGTGGCGCCTGCTCATGAAAGCCATCGATATTCTCATGGAAAGCACCCCTCCTGAAATCGATTATCACCAGGTCCTGGAAGCGCTTAAATCCAGGGAACATATTGTCGATCTGCACGATTTACATATCTGGTCGATATCGTCGGGAGTGCTGGCGCTGAGCGCCCATATCCAGCTCAGCGACGAATGTGTCATGACAGGACACTGGCCCCAGTGCCTGCGGGAAACCCAGAACTTCTTAAGGGAGCAGTGGGGAATTGAACATACCACTTTGCAGACTGAGCCACTTTTTTTTCAGGAACGCCATGACTAGCCGGCCAGGGTTTTGTTGCCGCCGATTCTCGGGCCTGATTCCCGTCGGTCTGGCCGTGGGCCTGCTCATCTCTCTGGCACCGGCCACAGGCTGGAGCCAGGCGGGGCCGGGCGCGCTGACTATCACCAGACTTCATTATGGGGGCGGCGGCGACTGGTATGCCGATCCCAGCTCCCTGCCCAACCTGATCGCTTATACCCGGAAGCAGACCGGTATCCGTATTGCCCCTGAAGAGGCCCGGGCAGCAATCGGTGAGGACGCTTTCTGGGGGAGTACCTATCTTTACCTGACGGGACACGGCAATATCCACTTCACCGACGAAGAGGCGGCCCTGCTGCGGTCCCACCTCATAGCAGGGGCGTTTCTCCATGCCGACGACAACTATGGTATGGAGCGTGCCTTCATGAGGGAGATGAAGAAGGTTTTCCCCGATAAGGACTGGGTGGAGCTGCCCCCCGATCACCCGATCTTTAATATCGTCTTTCCCTTCCCCGAAGGCCTGCCCAAGATTCATGAGCACGACGGCAAGCGGCCCCAGGGTCTGGGATTGTTCCATGAAGGCCGCCTAATTGCTTTCTATACCCACGAGTGCGACCTGGGTGACGGCTGGGAAGATCCGCAGGTGCACGACGTAACCCCCCAGCTGCGGGAGGCGGCATTGAAGATGGGTGCCAACATCATCGTCTACGCATTAAGCCGGTAATGACCGGTCGACCGATACAGCAAACTCTGCGGCGGGTCCGGAACCGAATGGCGCGCCTCACGCTGGGATACGATCTGTTCCTGTCCGCCATGCTGCTGACCGCCCTCTTTACTACGGGTACATGGTATGAACGCCACCTTTACCTGTCCACTACAGTGCGGATTGTGATCATGTGGGGTCTGATAGACTTGATGCTGCTTCTGGCCCTGGTAATTATCCTGCGGTGGCTGGGTACCTGGCGCGGCTGGTGGCCGTGGGTACAGATCGAGGCCATTGCCGACCGGATTGGGGGCCAGCTGGGCACGGCAGGCGACCGGCTTCTCAACGCCTTGCAGCTGGAGCGCCGCCTGGCCGCCCCGGAGGTCCCAGCCAATGCCGATCTCCTCGCCCGGTCAGTAAGTGTAATGGAGCGACGTCTCAAAGAACTGGACTTGCACGACTTGACCCGCCGCCGTTACCGGCTGCCTTTGCGGTTGACAGGGGCCGTGCTGGGGCTCTTGGTGCTGGCTTGGGCTATCGCCCCCGGTGCCATGTTCCAGGCCGCGGGACGAGTGCTCCATCCCGAGTGGGAGTACCCTATCCCGACGCCGTTCATCCTCCTCTCCCTGACAGGTGATACGCATATCCTCGGTGGTGATACCACCAAGGTGCTCTTTACCGCTATTGGTGGGTTACCACCGGCTATTAAACTAGCCTGGGAGGACCACCGGGGCCGGGACTATACTGCAAGCCTGCCGCTGGAGGGAGACCGCTACATTTATCAATTTGAAAATATCCGTGACGACATCCAATACCACGCCCGGTTTGTTAACCCGGCCTGGTTCTCCCCCTGGAATCAAATTACCTCGCAGACGCACACCATTACCCTCATTGATCGTCCCGTCATCGAGGAGTTGACATTCCACATCACCGCTCCGGAATATACCGGTGAACCGCCCGAGGAAGTTGGTGGAAATGTGGCCGACATTACCGCCCTTGTCGGCAGCCAGGTAGATCTTACGGGAAGGACCAACCTGCCCCTCGATTCAGCATTCCTTGACCTGAGCGGAGAAGAGATTCCCCTCACTGTGGAAGGAAATTCAATTGCGGGCGGCTTCACTCTGGAGCAGACCACCGGCATGATCATTTCGGTGGTGGACACGCGGGACGTGATTAACACCAATCCTATCCATTATACTTTCACCGCCCTTCCGGATTATGCGCCCATTCTTTCTATGATTCTGCCGAAGGTGGCAGTGGATCTGGACGAATCCATGATAGTGCCCATCCACTTTGATGTATCCGATGACTTCGGCTTCAGTCAGGCGCAGGCTATTTTCAAAATCCACCATCCCGATTACCTGACCCAGGATGACCAGATCTACACCCATGGCATTCCTGAGCTGTTGCCCGACAGGCGGAGCCAGCGGGTGGCACACGGGTGGGAGCTGGGCACGTTAAACCTGGTTCCGGGCGACGAAGTACACTTCCAGGTGGAAGTATACGACAACAATGTTATCTCCGGCCCGGGGAAAGCCGTTTCCGGCACACTGGTTGCGCGTATTCCCACCCTGGCTGACCTGTTCGCCCGAATCGCTGAACGTTCTGATGAAGCCACTGCCATAACCGAAGATGCACTGGATGATCTGGAAGAAGTGAAAGCCCTCCTGGAAGAAATGGAACTGGCTTTCCGGGGGGAGGAACAAGTCTCCTGGGAGCAGCAACAGAAAGGCAAGAAAGTCCTGGCAACCCTGGAGGAAATCGTCGCAGCCATGGAGTCGGTTCAGAACCAGATCGCGGAGT
Source organism: uncultured bacterium (assembly GCA_964595095.1). Lineage (GTDB taxonomy): Bacteria > Fidelibacterota > Marinisomatia > SCGC-AAA003-L08 > TS1B11. The sequence goes on from CAZQOY010000048.1 coordinate 10,066, forward strand.
TGGGGTCCAAGGCCGAGGAGAACAGCCTCTTCAGTGATGAAATCCTCCAGAAGTATGACGAGATACAGAACCTGCTTGAAGAGATTATGACGCCGGAGTTGGAAGAAGCCATGGCCCGACTCCGGGACGCCCTGGAGAAAATGGACCCCGAGCGACTCAAGAACGCCCTGCAGAACATGCAATTTCAGGCCAGCGAGTTTGAGGCCCAACTAGACCGCTTTCTGGACATCTTCCGTCGGGCGCTGGCGGAGATGAAACTGGATGAAGTAGTAAAACGGCTGGAACACATGGTGGTTACCGAAGAACAGCTGCTACAGCAGCTCAACCACACTGCAGAGGAGCAAAAGCAGGAGCACCCTGAGGATGGCCAATCTCAGCAGGGGAACAGGGCCGAGTTTTCCCGTCGGCTGCAGGACGTGGCTGCCCGTCACAGGGAACAGGAGCGTGCCCTGGACGCCGTCCGGGAGACCATGGGGGAGGCGGCCGAAGCCGTCGTGCCCTATAGTCCTGAGTCGGCCCGGCAGCTCAGCGATCTCCGTAACTCCGACCTGACCAGGGAGACGGAGGAGAGCCTCCAAGAGGGAACCCGGTCTCTGCAAAGCCAGCAGATAGACGCCAGTCAGTCCCAGCTGCAACAGAGCGAAGAGCTGCTGCGCGCTCTTCGGGATGAGGCGGCCGCCATCCGGGATCAGTTCCAGCGGGCGACGGTCAACGAGATGCTGGCCCGGTTCCAGCGGGTTATAAGCGGCGTGCTGACCACGTCCAAGCAGCAGGAGCGGCTGTTTCTGGAAACCGAGAAGCTCCGCCAAAATTCACCCAGGGTCAGGGAAGCTGCGGAGACCCAACACCAGCTGCTCAGGGGAATGTCCCGGCTCATCGAGCAATTGATTGACTTGAGCCGCCAGTCGTTCCATATCACGCCGGAAGTAGGGCGCAAGGTGGGTCTGGCCAACGCCGCCATGCACAAGACCGTCGAGAGCCTGGAGGCCAATGATCCCCCGGGAGCTGCGCGGTCACAGCGGGAGAGCATGGCGGCCCTCAACGAGACGGCGATAGCCCTGAGCAACGCTATGGCCGTGATGCAGCAGAGCGGCTCCGCTTCCGGATATGAACAGTTCCTCCAGCGGATGCAGAACCTCTCCCAGGGGCAGCAAGGGCTGAACGAACAGGTTTTGAGTATGCAGCTGGGGCAGATGACAGGTATGTCGCAGATTGAGCTCATGCGGCGGCTGCAGGCCCGACAGCGGCAATTGGCCCAGGTCCTGGAGCAGATTCTGGACGACTACCCCACCCAGAGCGGCGGCAAGCAGGGGGGACTCGGTCAGGCCCTCCAGGACATGGAGGAGGTGATCGAAGACTTCCAGCGGCGCCGGGTCACCCGCCGGACGCTGGAGCGGCAGCAGCAGATCGTAACGCGCCTGCTTGACAGCCAGAAGTCCCTCACCGTCCAGGACTTCAAGGAAGAGCGCAGGGGAGAGGCTCCTACCCGGATCCTCACCTATACCGGTCCCTCCGGCCTGCCCGCCAACCTGGGTGAACGGGAAGACCTCATCATACAGGCCATGGAAAAGGCTCTGCGCACCGGCTATTCACAGGGCTACCAGGTGATCATCCAGAACTACTTCCAGCGGCTGGCCGGCAGATCAAATCCGGAGCGTTAGGGTTCAATGATCGGAAAGGCACAATCCGGTATCGTATTGCTGGCCTGGCTGGCAGCCGGATTGGTTTTCGCAGGGTCAGTGATAAGCGGCCAGACACCGGCCCTGGGCCCTGGCCGTTCCGGCCAGCCTCGACGTGCCGTCTCCGGCGAGTCCGGGGAGGCCGGACCCACGGGGAGTCCCCAGCAAGCCCTGGCCGGGCAGGCCATCAAGGAAGCCGAGCAGTCATTTAACCTGGCCCTTAAGCTGGAGCAAGCCGGCAACACGGAACAGGCCCTTGCCATCTATGTACGCCTGGTAGAGGAGTTTCCGGGCAACGTGCGTTACTACCAGCGGCTAAAATACCTGCTGCGAAACTCCGCCCGATATGATGAACTGCTCCAGGCCGTTGAAAATCACCTGCAGCGGTACCCCGCTGATATCCAGAGCCTGGTGGAGCTGGGGGACGTCCAACTGGCCCTGGGTCAGAAGAGCCAGGCGTTGCAGACGTGGGAGAGTGTCATCCAGCGCTTTCCTGGGAACCGCATAACGGAACGGCTGGTGCTTACTCATCTGTTCGCCAACAACCTCGCTGATGAAGGTATCGTTTTGCTGGAGCGCCTGCGGGCAGCCAAGAGTGATTCCGGGTTCTTCGCACTGGACATGGGCCGCCTGTATGCCATCCGGCTGAGCTATGACCTGGCCACCGAGGAGTTCCTGCGCCACCTATCAACCCAGCCGCAGGCCGTCAGCAACGTGATCAACCAGATCCTTCAGTTTCCCATCGAGCCGGAAGTAATCGCCATGCTGCGGGAAAAGCTCACCCGCCACGGCTCACCGGCTGCCCTGCGCATCCTGGCCGGTGTGGAATTCAAACACCGGAACTTCAACCGGGTGGTGGAGCTATATTCGCAGCTGGACGTACAGCCAAAGGAGTGGTTCGACCTGGGCCGGGACCTGATGGCCGAAGGGGAGGGGGACCTGGCACAGCAGGTTTTTGAGGAGCTTCTCGCCAATCTTGAGGCCGTCGCCCTGTATGAGCAGGCAATCATGGCACTGGCAGAGATTTACGAAGCACGCAGCAAGGTCCACCAGGTGAACCTGCCCCTTTCCGGCTTCTGTCAGGGGAACCACTTTTTCGCTCTCCCATACATACGGGTCGCGGAGACCCAGCTCGACCCCCTGCGGCAGGCAATAATACTGTATGACTCACTGATCGCCACCTGGCGGAATCCGCGGGCGCGCCTGCGGCTGGGGGACATCAGGTACCTTATCCTTGATGACTTCGATGGGGCTATTGACGACTTCCAGGCTATTCTCGCGAATCGCTCCGCCAGCCAGTACCATCCGGAAGCTTTCCTGCGCCTGGTGGACGTCCTGATCGCCAAAGGGGACCTGGAAACGGCGGAGCAGGTGCGCCGTCAAGCCGCTACCCGGCTGAAAACCAAAGACCAACTGAACCGGGTGGAGGTCAAGGAGGTGGAACTGTTGTTCCTCTCCGGCGATCAGGACTCTCTCCTGGCATATACCGGTGGGCAGATGGCCGCCTTGGGCCCCGGCGACCCATACTTCAACGACCTGATGGAGCTGTCCATCCTGGTGCGCCGGTTCCGGGACTGGCCGCAGCAATATCAAACATTCGTGCAGAGCGAGCGTCTGCTCCGGCAGGACCGGCGCAGCGAGGCAATCGCCCTGCTTACCGCCGCCCTGGAAGCGGAAGCCACGCCCGTCGCACCCATTCTCCAATACCGGCTGGCCCACCTTCAGGCACTCCAGGGCAACTATGTGAAGGCCGAGGGCCTTTGCTTTACCATCCCGGGAGAGACGGAGTTCTCCGAGCTGGGGCAGCTGCTGGCCGCCGAGCTGGCCGACTACCTGCTGGCGGACTCCGAGACGGCTTCCGCCCGCTACCTTGCCTTCCTGGACACCTATCCCCTGAGCATCTACGGCGATGCCGTGCGCCTGCGCTATAGGGAGATTAATCCGGGGGGGGACTAAAAACTGGTGACTGGTGACTGGTGACTGGTGGCTGGTACTGCTAACTGCTAACTGTTGAATAGCATAACATATGTTACAATATCGTCGCAGAGTATGTATGTTCCAATCTATTTAT
>CAZQOY010000049.1:0-13784 GCA_964595095.1 uncultured bacterium
CAATGCCGCCGGCCATCCACAGCAGGACGCGGCGTACCTGTTCCACCTTCCGGCCTGCCAGCCAGCGGAGCCATGAGTCAAGCCCGATCCCCGCCAGCACAACCACGCTGAACTGTGTCAGAACCAGCAGCATGGTCGGGACACGGAACTTGTTGAAATAGGGGAACAGGTTATAGAACGGTTTGTACAGAAAGAAGTTGTGCCCCAGGCTCAGCAGGTAGGCCAGGACCCCCCCGGCGGCCAGCGTCCAGACAAACCAAGTGCGCCTGTCCCGACCCCGAAGGGGTTCCCTTCCCCAAAAAGGGGTCCCTCCGGGACGGGAAAGGGATCCATTCGGAGCAGCCACTGCCCAGACAGCCAGAAGGAGCAGCAGGATGCCCATGTAGTTGGGGTAATCGGTAAAGGGCATATCGCCCCAGTAGGTAACGCCGCCGAAGCCGTAAAATGACGGCAGCAGGAAGGTGAGGGTCTCGCCGAAACTGAAGGACCACTGGGTGGCATATTCAAAGCCGGTGCCGCCACCCATCCCGCTCCCGCGAATGCTGTAGGGGGTGTAGCTCATGACCGGCAGGAATAGGGAGGTGGCCAGCCCGAAACCTACCACCATGGCCAGGGCAAACAAAAGGATGAAGCTCCAGTTCCGGCCGGCACCGCGTTCCGGATCCCGCCATGACCTGACCACCATCACCAGGAAGAACAGTCCCAGGAGGAGCAGCGTGTAATAGGCGATCTGGGCGTGACCCCGCTGCAGCTGTAAACCCACCAGCAGGGCCAGCAGGGCAGCCGATATAAAAGTAGCCCTGTCGTAGAGCCGCAGAACAGCCCAGATCACCCACGGCAGGTAGGCCAGGGTCATCATCTGGCTGCCGTGCCCATGGACCAGCATGGTGTTGATGTAGGGCATCAGCATGAAGCCGGTGCCCCCCAGCAGGCTGGCGGCGAACGATCCCCCGATGCGGCGGAGCAGGACAAAGCACCCGAGCCCGCCGAAGACGAGGTGCAGCAGGAATACCCAGAAGCCCGGCAGACCGATGGATACAAGAAACCTGGTGATGAATTCGGGGAGGTACAAACGGGAAGTGCCGGTAAAGGCATGCAGGGTGGGCATGCCGGAAAAGATATTGGGATTCCAAAGGGGCCACTCACCGGTTTCCTGCTCCAGAGCTTCCAGGCCGGTACCTATTGCCGCCGGGGCCAGTGAATCAGGTCCGGTGAAGACATGAGCGCCCGATAAGGGTTTATAGTAGAGGGCTATCCCCGCCGCGATAAGAATCAGCAACGCCCATGTCCAGGGCTGGGACTTAAAGCGGGGCCACAGATTCAAAACATGCCCCTTTCCAGTTTGCGACGTACGGCCGCCAGCACCTCCCGGTCAGTCTCGTCCAAGTGAAGGAGATATAGGGAAGCGGCATAAACGCTCACGAAAACCGCTGCCCCCACCAGCAGCACGGCCACCGTGTGCCAGTCGAATATAACCCTGTTGGTAAGAAAACACACAGCCAAAGCGACCACACCGGCCAGCAGTGGTTTGGTATATTTCCAGGTGAAGGGATGCATTCGGTGCAGGACCCACAACTCAACCAGACGCAATAATGTTAGCATTCCTATGGCGGCTGTGGTTCCCAGGGCCGCACCCATCGGCCCATAGCGGGGAATCAGGTACAGATTTGCCAGGACATTGACGGCAAGGGAAATGGTGTTATTCACAAGAGCGATTTTGGGATACCCGGTCATTACCAAGGCCAGAGCATTACTCGTCCCCAGTGACAGGATCACCTGTGCCAGGGCCAGCACCTGTAAGACCTTCCACACTGCCAGAAAATCTGCGCCGAACACAAGCATCACCTTGGGCGCATACAACAACAGGAAAAGGAAGGCTGGCCAGGTAACGGCGAAGTTCCAGCGGCCAACCAGCCGCAGGAGGTCGCGAATCTTTGTCTTCTCATTACGGGCATCAAGTCCCGATACGATGGGTGCCAGGATCCCGCTGAAAGAGGCGGTAAACAGGGCCATCATGCCCGCCGTCCTGACCGCCGGTTGGTATAGACCTGTTGTCTGGCTATCAGTAAGAATACCCAGCATGATAATATCGCTCCAGTGGATGAGCATCGTCATCACGGCGGCCATCACGAGGGGGATAGAAAAGCGCAGCAGTCCCGGCTCAGGAGGTTTGACTATTTTATGGTGGACAGGCACCAATTTCGTAAGGAAGAACACTGCCGACCCCATGGAAACAACCTGCGAACCGACGCAGGCCGCGGCAATGGACCAGAGGGGCCCCGCCCACCATACCAGCATTAGGAAGGCCAAGCACAGGAAGATCGGGGGTAAAACGTGGAGGGCCAGCGTTGGATACTTGAGCACCTTGAAGGCTTGGCTGCCCCCAGCCGTGATTTGCGCCACGACCATGAGGGGGACCATCAGGGCAAACCAGGTTAGCAACTGGCCCAGAAACGGACTCTGGGCATGGAAAATACCTACGCTGATACGCCCGGCGCCCCACATCAGGATAGAAGCCACCACCAGTCCACTCAGCAAGCCGTAGGTGATCGCCCGACGGATAGTGGCAACGGCCTCCGGGACGCGGCCCAGGACGTGCAACCGGGAAACAAACCGGACGATCCCGGCATCCAGGCCGAGCTTGCCCACCACGGCGGCTACCTGGGTGACCGCGGTACTGATGGCGTAAAAGCCAAGGACCTCGACCCCCAGGAACCTGGCCACAAAAACGTTGAACAGGTACCGGAATAGCCCCCCGATGGCATTCCCCCCCATGGTGATGGAAGCCTCTTTGGCGATCTTGATTTCTGGGGGAAGTGGTTTTGACTTCAATTATACTCCAGAGTAACCTTTATTATGCACAAACCTTCACAGAATCATATTAGGGTGGTAACTTAATGCCAAAATTAGTTGCAGTTCCGATTTCACTCCAATGACCCGGGCTGCCCATGGTGATGGATGCCTCTTTGGTGATTTTCAGTTCATATGACAGTGACTTCGACAAATGATTACAATTAAAATAGGAGTTTAGACAGTAATCAACACTTTTCAGGAGAAAAGAAAAGAATTAGCTTACCGCTCCTTAAAGGGATAAACCACAGCATGAATCCAACGAAATTGTTCAATTGTACTTTCTATAGATTCTTAAAAGGTTCGTTATCTTGCTTCCAATGAAAATTCCCGACTACTCTCTATTGTCTAGAGATTTTAATACATGATGGTCTCATCATTTCGCAAAACACCTGGCCAAACCTATGAAATGCAAAAGCATACGCAGATTCGGTGGAGGAAGACAATTGAATTTCTCCGGCCAATGGCACACGCTTCTGGTGGACTGGATGTAGGCGATAGAAGCACTCTTACAGCTCAATTAGAAGAATTCTTCCATTGCCCTTTTACTAACACTACAGTGGACCTGGATACAGGCGAACTTCAAGGACGCTACGATGTTGTAACCTGCTTCGAAGTACTTGAACATCTGTTCAATCCTCTCCGTTGTCTCCTTCAAATTAAAAAGGTTTTAGTCAGAGACGGTCGCCTGTACCTCTCAACTCCCACTGGGAAACCTCAATTCCTATTGAGTCCGAGCCATTTTCATGAATTTTCCGATCATTCATTGACAGCATTGATCAAGAGAGCTGGGTTTACAGAACTACGTCGCAAAAAGGTTACCACACAACCCTGGTGGTTTTATTTTACTGGCATTCGCCCCATGCTCCGCGGTGTATTTGAAAGAACTTGGCTTCTAGAGCTGGAAATGAGTGAATCCTCTTCTGAATAAGAGCTTCCTCAATGAACCTTATGCCTTTCAAGACAGCAAGCTCAAAAGCAATTTAATTTCGTATGCTATATTATAATTTTACCCTTAACTAACTACCAAAAAGATTATGACCTCTTCACCAAGCGACAACAGCATACGATCTTCCCCCCGCCTCGACTGCTATATTTGCGGTACTCCGGGCCAGCCCCTTTATGTTGGCTTGCAAGACCGTCTCTTCGGAGCTCCGGGCAGATGGAGCCTCGACCAATGCCCGGTACCAGACTGTGAACTTATCTGGCTGAACCCCCAGCCAACTGATACCGATATCAGTAAAGCCTACACCCATTATTTTACCCACCAGAGCCATACGGATAACACGCCACCGGCACAGAGGAAAGGGTTGCGGTCGCTCCTCAGCAGGTCAGCGTTCCTCCAGCAAGTCTATGCATATCTGCAAAAGGGGTACCTGGCCACAGCCTTCGGTTATATGGCCGGAACAAGCCCGCTCCAGCGCCTGATCAGCTACGGATTGAAACTTTACTCCTGGGAAACGCGCCGTCTGGCCAAGCAACTGCGCTACCTACATTATGTGCCTAATGGAAAACTCTTGGACGTCGGTTGCGGCAATGGCTTGTATCTCGCCAACATGAAAAAATGGGGATGGCATGTAGAAGGCCTGGAAATCGATCCCAAAGCTGTCGAACAGGCAAGGAATCTGGGCTTCACCGTCCATGAGGGCTGTCTGGAAAACTGCCATTTAAAGAATGCTTCCTTTGATGCGATCACTCTCAATCATGTGATAGAGCACGTACACGATCCATCGCAGCTGCTGCGGGAATGTTGTAGGATTCTGAAGCCTGGAGGGGTACTGGTTGCTATCACGCCCAACGTGCGTAGCGCAACCCACCAGCGGTTCCGCGAATACTGGCGAGGTCTGGAACCGCCGCGACATATTTATATTTTCTCTCCTCCTGCCCTTCAGAAAATCACCGAAAGGACTGGCCTGCGAACCACTGTTCACACCACGGCATTTGCTGCCAAATGGATGTACTTGGAAAGCCTGCCGCCCACGCAATCCCGTCCGCATACGGGACCTCTTGGCCGACTGATGCTTGCCTTGAAAATACGCTTATTCGACCTATACGAATCTGCTACCGTGCTGCTTGGCAAGGATTGGGGAGAAGAAATCGTTCTCATGGGGCATAAGTGGTGACCCGCAGACAGAAACAGCCTGGCCTGGCCTCACTCCAGCCCATCGATCTACCCCATCTTGGTACCGATCCCCTTGTCTCTGTATTACTTTCAAGTTATAACTATGAAGTATACATCAAGGAAGCCATTCAAAGCGTTCTGGATCAAACCTATCAGAACTTTGAATTGATCATCTGCGATGATGGCTCCACCGATAACTCCTGCGCCGTCATCAACACCTTCCTTACTGATCGGAGGATCAAGTTCATCCCGAAAGAAAATGGTGGTCAGGCATCTGCTCTGAACGCAGCATATAAAGAAGCCAAAGGGGAAATAATCTGCCCCCTGGATTCAGATGATACGTTTCACCTGAGGAAACTGGACCGGGTTGTTTCCGCATTTACCAGTGCACCGTCGTGTGGTCTCTGTATTCATAGGGTACAACCGGTCTCCGGGGAGGGAAGACCCATCGGACCTCCATATCCCAGGTTCCTTGAGAGCGGTTGGATCGGACCGAGGGCGCTAGAGGAAGGTGCCCACAGCGCCAATATTCCACAAACGTTAGGATTAAGTTTCAGAAGACAGGTTGCAGATCGTCTGTTCCCCATGCCGGTACAATTCCGGACAAGTCCGGATGCCTTTCTTGTAAGGGCAGCGTTCTTTATCACCAATATCGTGCCCGTTGATGATATTCTGGCTCTGTACAGAGTCCATGGAACCAATATCTTGGGCGTGTACAACCCAAGCGCAGAAGCCGCAAAGATCGTTATTGACGATGCCGTGAAATACACCAAGGCTCTGAGATCCTTTTTAAAATCAACATACAGCGAATCGGTATCCAGCAGATTGAAAGTGGAAGATAACCCCACCTATTGGAACAATATGCTCGCCTATTATATACTTGAGGGCGAACCTAGGTTTGATGTTCGGATCGATAGTGTTCGTGAATTTGTCGAAAGACTCCCGAAGGGCAGGAACAAGTACACATGGTGGTGTCTGGTGCATATTCCCCGGTTCCTTGCGAAGCCGATTTTCAAGTTCTGGTGGGGAAAATCAAGAATTAGAAACTATATGAGGAGAATTATTCACGCTGCTAATTGGTAAAGGTAGGCCATAGTGTGAATCTTGGTTGGATTACTCAACGATTATCACAAAGATCGGAATCTTTTAATCGTCATATTACCGGTGATTTTTAAACCCGAGGTAGTACAATATTGCTACATATGAAGTTACTTTTCCTCACGCCCTACCTGCCCGATGAACACGCCGGAGCCGCCGGTGCCCAGCTCATGTGGCGGATCATCACCGGCCTGGCGCAAGTTCACCGGATTATTCTCATAACCTATATCAACCCCGGAGATGATCCCGCTCCCCTGGAAGAGAAGGGCATCCGGCTTCACGCGGTGCCCTACTCGCGCTACTACGGCCGCTGGACTACCGTGCCTGTCAGGATGCTCTTTATCCGAGGATTAAAGCTGCTGATCAGCATCCTCCGTTTCAAGCCATATGAGCTGGAAAAGTATCGGAGCCGGGCAATGAGGCGACTGGCCGTCAGGGTAATCTCCGAAGAAAAGGTTGACGTGGTCCAGTGTGAATACAACCTCATGGCCCTGAACCTTCCCGGAGGCATAGCCGTCCCGAAGGTCCTGGTCGAGCACGATGTTTCCATGAAACCTTATGCCCGCCTGGCGGTTTCCGGCGGTTCGAACCTGTCGCGGCTGGTCGGCAGGTTTCAGTCCTGGTTCTGGCGGCGCACCGAGCCGGCGCTGTGCAATCGGTTCGACACGGTGATAACCCTTACCCCGGAAGATAAAAAATACCTGCTGGATCGCGGTGTTCACGTCTCGGTCCGGGTTATCCCTCCTCCCGTCAGCGTCCGCCCGGATATCCGGGTCGAGAAAAACCCGGCCATCTGTTTTGTAGGGTCCTTCAACCGGGGGCCGAACCAGGAAGCCTTAGGCGAAATCCTTTCAAAAATATGGCCGGAAGTGAGGCGTAAGCACCCTGCCTGCAGGCTCATGATCGCCGGCAAACACCTTACGGGAAAGCTGCATGCGTGTGTTCAATCCGATGAGCGTGTAACATATGCCGGTTTTGTGGCGGATATTGATACCTTTATCGCCTCGTGCTCGGTCTTCCTCGCCCCTATTCGACTGGGCGGCGGCCTGAAAATGAAAATCACGCATGCCCTGGCCTGCGGGACGCCGGTAATTACCACCAGTATTGGGGCAGAGGGCATCGATGTGAAACCGGAAGAGGGCCTACTGGTAACGGATAATTCGGAGGAAATGGCCCAGTTGGCGGCAGAGTTACTGAACACTCCTGAAAAAGTACAGCGGCTGTCGGACGTAGCGGCCCGGACAACCCAGCGAAAATTCAGCATCGCCAAGACGCTCCAGGTCTATGAAACCATCTATAAAAACTTGCTTAATACAGCTTAAGAGAGCAGCTTATGCCGTGCCGGAATTACCTGACGGTATCTTCAGGCTTACGTCCCAGATAGTAAAAATTGTATGCATGATAGGTAGCCCATTCAGCGTTCTCACACAAAAGATCAAAATATTTCAGCGGTTGGACAAGCCATGAAAACAAGGTTCTCACCACTATCTTCGATCCCTTGGGGGCGATGGTGATCATAAAGTAAAGAAACAGGAGAGCCATAGCGGTAAATGGCCCGGAGCAGATGCCCACTTCTTCTGTTTTATAGCCTTGGCGGGCAAATAGAGTTTCGAGACCACGAATGGTGTAGCGCTGGTAGTCAACCGGCGCCAGGCAGCGCTTGATAGTAAAACACCTTATGAAGTGTTGAGGTCTATCTTAAATTAACTTCTAATTGGTCCGGCAGGGTATGGAGGACTACAGCCAAGAGAGGCAGGTAGTAATGATGAATTTGCAGCGATTTCTGGGGATGGTTATCTCCATGCCGGATTAAACCGAAGAAGAGGAACAATATGGCCATTAAATGGTACCTGACCCCAAACCAGGCGTCTTGGGGTAAATATTGGGAGGGCAAGTCTCTGTTGGAAATGTCGGAAGCTGCACGCAATAACGACTCGATTACCAAGGACATATTTACCCGGTATGTCACACCTAACACCGTTTTTTTCGAGGGGGGGTGCGGTCTTGGGCAATGGCCCGTTTACGTCAAGGATCAGGGCGGTCAGCGTGTCATCGGGCTGGACAGTTATGCCGAGCCGCTCAAGATCCTTCATGAATACCGTTCCGAGATCGAGGTTATCCACGGATCGGTAGAGTCCATCCCTCTGGAGGATGAAAGTGTCGATTTTTACTTATCAGGCGGGGTGATTGAGCACTTCGAGGAAGGTCCCGGCCTCTGCCTGAGCGAGGCGCACCGCATTCTTAAAAAGGGGGGTATTCTGCTGGTCACGGTCCCCTACCAGAACATCTACCGTAGCACCCTACGGCGATTTTTCGTCATACCGCTGCTGAAGTTGATAAAACCCGGATTCCGGAACCGGAACCGCCAATTTTACCAGTACTACTACACCCGCCGGGACATGAGACGCTTCCTCGCCGCAGCCCAGTTCACGATTCTCGACGTCTTTTACATCGATGAATTTGGGAGCTCAAATCGGCATATGGGTATCTATCTCGAGTTACCGTTTTTGCGCAAAAAAGGAGGCAAAGATTGGGAACTGATCTGGACGGGGCAATGGCTGGCGCGGCTCACCAACCGGCTCTCGAAGGCCATTTTTTGCTCCGGGATCGGGTTTGTGGTGAAAAAATCGTAGCAGGCTCGCTCTACATCGCTCCAGGAAGTCCCTGGGAGAATTGCCATATCGAGTCTTTCAATGGGAAACTGCGAGATGAAGTTTTAAATATGGAGATCTTCGACACTCTGCTGAAAGCCAAAGTACTGATCGAGAGATGGAGACGGGAGTATAACCACATCCGTCCCCACAGCATTCTAGGGTACCGGCCACCAGCACCCGAAGCAATGATCCCGATCAATCAAGAACAACCCAGGATGGGTTTATTATATGCTAACTGAAACCAAAAATCCTAACTTTGAAAGTGGTTCAAAGAATAGGGGCAGGCCCAATCGGGACTCTGCTGCAGTGCCGCCTCCAGCCCCGCGTTGTTGCCCCCGGCAGAGCCAGGAGTTGAATGATACCACGGCGTGTGGCCGGAAGTCAAGTTGAGATTACCCTGAGTTGGTGATTTATATCGCAGCCATTCCCATTACCGGCCTTATCTGTCACCTGCGCTTGATATACTTCACCGGTCCCAGCACCCCATAATACAGCAGCTGGTATCCCAGGATTGACGGCCAGTGCCAGGGCCTGGCGTAGCGCCTCAAGAACCGCATACCGGACCGCCATTTAAGGTATACTTTTCGCAGGGAGAGTTCCCCGCCCACGCTGCTGGACAAGTAGTGCCGGACCCGGCCAGCAGGTATATAATAACAGCCGGCTTCCATCTGCCGGGCCCGGCAGCATAGGTCTACGTCTTCCATGTACATTGTATAGCCCGGGTCAAAGCCGCCCAGCCGGCGCACCAGGTCGGCCCGGATGAGCAGGCAGCAGCCGCTGACGAAGTCCGTGGGGCCGGACTCGTCGTATTGCCCCTGGTCCGGCTCCCGGATACCGCGATGCCGGGTGCGACCCAGGGGCAGGCTTACCTGGCCGCCGGCATACCAGATGAGATCCTCTTGCCCTCCATAATAGATTTTAGGGCCGAACACGGCGCCGTCGGGAAACCGCTCGGCCCCGCTTATCAGCGCCGCCAGCAGGTCGGGAGCCACTTCGGTGTCGTTATTCAGGAACATGATCCAGTCGGGGTTCTGCTTCAGTGCTACCTCCAGCCCGGCGTTGTTGCCCCCGGCATAGCCCAGGTTCACCGGCAAAGGCTGCACCTCCACCCGGGGGAATTCCGCCCTGATGGTCTGTACCGAGCCATCCCGTGAGCCGTTATCCACAACCAAGGTAGCGTAGTTGCCATAGCGCAGCTGCTCAAGGGAACGCAGGCACTGGAGGGTCAACTCCCGTCTGTTCCAGTTCAGGACGATGATAACGACCCGCGGTTCCTGTGTCGGTCTGGCAAGCATTCAGGGGTGAAATATACGATATGCAGGTTATCAAAACCGTCATGGTTTTTACACGCCGGCAGGTGGTTATGCGCCTTCACCGGTAAGGCTTGATTACCTTAAGAATAATGCTTAAACAACCCTTTCCAAGTTCCGGTTAGTGCAACTTTCATGAGGAATTACCTTCTTTATTATGAACTATCGTGATGCCGGATGGTGAAAGCCAGTCGCCCCAGCTGGCCTTTTCCGGGGGCCATCCTATTCTATCAAACCCGGGCGGTAACCTGCATCCTTCAACATTTTCGGATAACTGACATCGGTATATTCTTTTCGGATAGGAGGTTTAGTAAAGGTATACCTATGTTTACACTCATACATACCCGTAAAAATACTGGCACGGCTGGCCGCACATGTTGGTGTAGTAACAAATGTCTTTTCAAAGCGGATACCCTGATTCGCCAACTTATCCATATTTTTCGTTTGAATCATTGGATTCCAGCACAACCCATTGCATCCCATCGTTGGTCATCGGTACAAATAAAGATAATGTTCGGTTTCTTTTGATAAGGTGAACAGGAATTTAGCGATAGCCCTAAAGAAAGGAGACTTATGCCTGCCGTTGTAGATTTGAGGAACTCTCGCCTTTTAATACATTTATTTTTCATTCACGCTCTTCCGAAATATCTGATCTAATATTTTATCCAAATAATTTCATATTTCACGTGTTGGGATGAACCTGTGCAATAAATGATAGTACGTCTTTCTCTTTGAAATTTTCATTGAATTTTCCCAGATTAACCATTTAACATAAATCTGAAATACACTCAATTTTGTTCAACTAGCGACTGTATTTGAAACGAATATATTCCAGAATTGATTAGAAAAACAAAACTGCCATTATCTCTCCCCTGGAAATGAATATCATCTATCTGGTCTAATGGTTTATTGTTTTCCAAAATATTTTTAATATCATCAGAAGGTAGATATACCGATGCAGATGTATTGACAGGAATTTCAAAATCAAATATTATAGAGTCTTTATGACGCTGCCAATTACTCATAATTTTGCCTCTAATTGAGTTATAGCTACATTTTACCCAATCTAAATCCTCTATTACCTGAGGTCGTAAAATAATTTTATCAAATGCCACGGCATCCGGTTCAGGTTGAATACCTCCTAACCAGCGGTAAAACCATTGACCCACGGATCCAAACATGGGATGATTATGAGAAAACGTGTTATCACTGAATTGCCAGTGCTCCCAAAGAGTAGTCGCCCCATTTTCTAACATGTACCCCCACCCCGGATAATCTTTTTGATTTACAATTTGATAGGCAACGTCTGAAAATCCTTCTCGCGATAAAACTTCCAGCATATATTTAGTGCCAATGATTCCAGTAGTAAGATATCCCTGATTTTCTTTCTGAATCATATCTTTTAATAACAGAATGACAGATTCCTTACTTTCAGATGGGACCAAATTGTTATACAATGAAAATGATTGACTTGCTTGTGTTCCGGGAATAAACTTGCCACTGTCAGGTATAAAAAACTTCTTTAGATAAGCATCTTTAATCTGTTCTGCCAAATTTGCATATTTTGCGGCATCATCGTTATTTTTTAAAATATTAGCCATTTGGGATAGCATCAAAGCACTCTTATAATAAAGAGGCGTCACGAGGGCACCAGATGGCGTTTGTTCGAGAGATTCATGGTCGCTCAGTCCTGATTCAATAATAATATTTTCATTTTGTTTAGATACAAGATTTAACCATTTGCGGGAAGTTTCATACTGTTCCTCTAATAGCCTTTTATTACCATAATATTGATATAATTGTAATTGTAGCAATGGATGAATCATGGCCCAACCCACACCACAATATTGAATACCAACATATGGTGCTGTGTCGGTTAACATGCCATCTTCCATCGCACTATCGTGCCAATCTCTAACGGTTTTTGCATAAAAACTTGACATATCGTAATTAAACATGAAGGCTTCAGATGTACTGACTATGTCACCGCCATAACCAAAACGCTCCCGATGGGGACAATCAGATTGCACACTAAATATATTGCTTAAAAATGTCCACTGGGATATTTGTTGGATCTTATTCAACATCTCATTGGAGCAGGAAAATACTCCGACTTGTTTTACGTCACTATTCAATCTAGTTCCTTCTATCATATCTGGAGTTGGCTTTCCAGGGTATCCTGTCAGCTCTACGTATCGAAAAGCATGAAATGTGAACCGAGGAATATATTCTTCAAGCCCTAATCCTTTAGCAATATATATATCTTGCTGCCAAGCAATTTCCGGTGATCCTGCACCGCCGATATTCACTAACTCACCGGCTCTATTTTTACGTTTCCCCTTGATCTGACCACAAACACTGGTCATTGGATTCAGTGTCCCATCATCATTAAGCAATTCTCCATACCGTAAAACTATATTTGTACCTTTTGGAGCCTGAACCATTAATTTAATCAAACCGGCAAAATTCTGACCCATATCAAATATAAAAATGCCTGGTTTGGGTTCAGTAACATTGACAGTTTTCAATAATGTGGTTGCTCTAATCGGGGGTTGTGGTTGAGATTGTAATTTTTTCTTTGATTCATGAGATTCAGTCACTTTCCTCCAATAAGAATCATTATAACCTGTAAGATTCCAGCCTGGTAATTCTTTTCTGGCATCGTATACTTCTCCAAGATAAATATTATTTTTTAATATAGGCCCTTCTGCTACTTTCCAGTCAGTATCACTCACAATTGAATAAGAAGAACCATCTTCATACTTGATATCGAGTTGAAGAATAAATCGGGGCCTGCCAATCGTCAGATGTTCTCGAAGATTCAGATGGCCCCACATGCGAAGAGGAAGAGGATTATACCACCCATTACCTAGAGTTACACCTATGCAATTATCACCTTCTTCCATCATATCAGTTACATCGTAAGTTTGATAAAACACTCGCTTCGAATAGTTAGTCCAACCAGGGTCAAGATAAAGATCGCCAACTCGATTACCGTTTAAGAATCCTTCATAATAACCTAATCCAGAAATGTACAAACGACTACTTTTGACTTTTTGGGAAATCTTAAATTCTTTTCTGAATAATGGCGCAGGATCTTCAAGATATAGTTCTTCCTCATTCTCTGAAGTAAATTTACCATCATTAATCCATATTCCATTCCAATCTTCTTCATTCAACAGAGCCATTTCCCACCATGCGGGATTGCTCCACTCTGAAACAATACTATCCAAATTCCAAGCACGAACCTTCCAAAAACATCGCTGACCAGATAATAATGATCTGCCTTGATATGGAATATTGACAGTTTGTTTAGAAACGACTTTTCCGCTGTTCCAAATGTCGGCTGATTCTTCGGTTAATTTCTCAATACTGCTTGAGACTAATATTTGATATGCATATTGTTCCTGACCCCTATACTTCGATTCCAAAATCCAGATAAATCTAGGTTGTAACACATCAATTCCTAATGGATTAACTTTGTATTCACATCGAAGCGATGTAACCGATAATATTTGCTCAGATCCTTTCAAGCAGGAACTGTTTGCAATTGTCAGAATAATATAAAAAACACCTAAAATGAATCTAATAAATCTAATTAATTTATTCATAATCAACTCAATATCTTGCTTGTGATTGAGAATATAAGCTATTAATTAAGGTAATTCCCCATGAAAGTTGCACTAATTAGAACGTGGAAAGGGTTGTTTGAGCATTTTTCTTAGTAAAGGGATAAGGTTGACGCCGCGG
>CAZQOY010000050.1:0-13351 GCA_964595095.1 uncultured bacterium
CGAAGATCATCCCGGGGTGGACACCGGGCAGGTCGGCGAACTGGTCTTCCAGGACTTCCAGGATGTCATCGCGGTAGGCAGAAGGCATGGCACAAATTACTTACTACTGTTGTTCACCTTGGTCCCTTGTCTCTAGATAAAGACCCTGAAAGCGTGCGGGATCATCCTGACCTGGACCGGGCTGCGATCCAGCAGCTCACCATCCACATTGACAGTCTCATCAACCTCGGGGATCAGGGAAAATTCCTTCGCCTGGACATACTCCAGCAGGGGCGAGTGGACGTGTGAGCCGTTAAAGACTTTGGGCAGCAGCCGCAGCATCTGCGCCCGGGAAGCCTTTCTGACAATCACCAGGTCAATGAGCCCGTCGGTCAGGTCGGCGTAGGGGGCCATGAGCATTCCCTTGCCCGTATACTTAGTATTACACGCCAGGACAAAAGAGAATTTGTCGCTGGTTTCCCGCCCGTCCACGATAAGCCGCGCCGCTCTCCTCCGCCCTTTCAGCACCTCCAGGGCGGCGGCGGCGGTATAGCAACTCTCGCCCAGCCAGCGCAGCCCCTCGGACCGGATCAGGATATCGGTAACCAGCCCCCAACCGACGATATTGAAGGCGTAGAGGATCTGCCCGCCCAGTGAAACCCGGGCGGCGTCAATTGGCCTGGTCCGGCCGGTCATAATCCGCCGGGCGGCTTCAAGCGGGTCCAGACAGTCGAAGCCACGCATGAAGGAGTTCCCGGTGCCGGCGGGGATCAGGCCTATTGGGGTTAACGAATTATCGGGGCGGGAAAGCAGTCCGTTAACTACTTCGTGCATGGTACCGTCACCCCCCACGGCGCAAAAGCCATCCACTTCCGACAGGTCAAGACTCCTGACAAACTCCCTGGCGTGGCCGGCATACTCCGTTTCGAAGATGGTGAGATTAACACCTGCGGCGTCAAAGATGGGCTTAACCTGTCGCAGGACAATGGACCCGCTTTTCCGGCCACCATGAGGGTTGACGGCCAGGCAAAGCCGCTTCGGAGGCCGGGTGTCTATCGCTTGGCCTTTCGCTGGCGGGCCCACTGCAGGTCCAGCAGGGGCAGGAGATGCCATTGGGTACGTGCACGGGGGTAATGGGGGTAGGCCCCGTAGACCAGTTTGTAGCCAATCAGTACCTGGAACCGTTCGCTGCGGGACCAGATTGCCATTCCCTTGTGCTCAAGCGAAAAAGATTCCTCGGCGCCGGGTATCATAAGGAGGTCCACATCCGCCCAAATGGCCCATCTGCCGCGGAGCTTGCCCAGCAGGTCCATTCCCAGGTTTAACTGGTAGCCGTGCAGGAACAGGGCCATGCGGGGAAAGACCACTGGCAGATCAATGGTGGTGCGCTCGTCCATCTCCCCGGTTTTCAGCGCTATACTCACACCGCCCTTGCCGGTCAGCCACAGGGACGGGCTTATGACCCTGGTCGCCAGCAGCTCGCTGCGCGCGGCCAGGATGTGGGGGATGTCCGGGATATCGCTCTCGGGTGAAATCAATCCGCCGATGCCCGGTCTCTTTACGAGTCGCAGCAGAGGTGTCGGGTAGTGAAAGCCGTGGCGCGTCGCCAGGGCCCACCCCCTGAACTCCCGGTGGGCTACCTTGACCCTCAGGTTGGGCACCACCAGGTTCAGCACCGGGTGGGTGGCCCACTCCAGGCGCTCCGTCTGCCCGTAGCGCAGGGGCTGAAAGAGGCCCTTTTCCCAGCGCCCCTCGGGCAGGGTATAGGCGGTGCCGGCGGACCAGCGGGCGTTATCCATTGCTGTGGCTGCACTGGTAAAGGCCAACAAGTAGCTGAGAAGAACGATACACCGGCTTGTCCTGGACCCAGTTAAGGTTATCATGGCAGCTCTATCCTGGCGGAAACCGGGCAGTGGTCGGACAGGGTGGTTCCGGCTGTGGCGATGTCCTGGTGGGTGCTGTCCGAACTCAGAACCCAGCCGTCTAGGTGGTTAGTGAAAAGGTAGTCCAGCTTGCGGGTAAACCCGAGCGAATCGGGTTTATCGCCGTAGGTGAAGTAAGGAGCCTGGTCGTCAGCTGATTGATACTCCTCACGAGGTATGGCAGTATCATAATCGGCATAAAGATCGTCCAACCAGTGCTCCTCGCCGGAATAATCGCCGCCCTCGAAATCGCCCGCTCCACACTTATTGTCCCGGAAATCGGAAATGATCTGGGAGCCGGGTGGCAGGGTGTTAAGGTCACCGCCGGCCACGAACAGGCCACCATCAGCATTAATGGCGTCCAGCTCCTCCTTGAACCGGTTGACGTGCTTCACCTTGGTTTCTGCCTGCCAGGCCGAAGTGTGAACATTCACCACATGTATATCGTTAAGATCGGGAATCCTGGCCTTGAGAATACACCGCCGCAGGTAGAAGTAGGTCGTGAGGGGGTCCTGGTCGGTTCTCAGGGGCAGGCCGATGCGCTCGGCACTGTCCAGGGGCCAGCGCGACAGTATGGCCAGCCCGAGGTCGGTTCGCCCCAACCCATCCGAGGGGGCGTTCTGCACCCGCCACATGGAGGCGTACACGCCGTAGTTCAGGTTGGTGTGGTCCAGCAGGTACTGCATCTGGTCCACATAGGCGGCCTGCTTGGAATCCACGGCCACTTCCTGCAGCATGAGGATGTCCGGATCGGCCTGGTAGATATAGTCGGCCACCAGTTCCAGGTTGGACAGCACCTCCTCCTCGGTCATCAGCACCCGGTCGTCGTAGCAGGACCACCAGAAGTCTATGTCGCCGCCGCCGTACTTGATGTTCCAGGTCATGACCAGCAGGGTGTCCGGTGTTATGGGAAGAGTGGTGGGTATGTCCGCGGCCTGGTAATACTCCGCCTCCTCGATGTCGTCGAAGGTGGTCACGATGGGCTCGCAACGCCACCCCGCAACAGCCAACAGGGCCGCGATAACGAAGATCATATAATGTTGCTGTCTCAGCATAGTATGTTAACCCAGCCGATGGCTATGGTTTTTTAACATGGTCTATGGTGGCGCTCCTTATATCCGCCAGCCGGAATATAAGGGATAATGTCCCCGGAAACCCCGCCCTAATTTGCCTTTGTACACGGTAGAATAATTAGACCTGCGGCAATTATTCAGGAAGCCAGACTGTTCAGAAAAAGGAGTCCTACGAACGAAAAAGCAGCCACGCCGGCCAGAATCCAGTGAGTCTTGGTTCTCATGACTTTTTCTCCTTATGATGGTTATGACGCTCACACTTCCTACAAACCATAGGATAAGGCGTTGGTGATTGGCTTTCGCCTGTGAAACTGGTATTATGCGTATTTGGAATCATTTTCATCCTGTTTTTATCTTCCGCCCGAAAATACGCATCCCGGCCAGCGCCGTTGTCATGGAATTGTCAAAGAAATGTAAAAGGTTGGTCAGGGATTAGCCCAGCAGAAGCGGGAATGGAGTCTGGAGGGAAAAATCCCCCGGGACAGGTCATAACTGTGATAAGAATGATAAGCGCATCTAATATCTTGAAGACCTTAAATTGCGACATATTCCCTGGTGCACCATGAATAAGATGATCACTCTTGACGACTTTATGGCGCTGGACATCCGGGTAGGGACCATTGTGGAGGCCCGCCCGGCCCCGAAAGCCCACCAGCCGGCTTACCAGCTCAAGATCGATTTCGGCGAGCTGGGAGAGCGGATGTCCAGTGCTCAAATCACCGATCACTACCAACCTAAAGACCTGGTCGGACGGCAGGTAATCGCGGTGGTCAATTTCCCTCCCAAGCGAATCGGGGACTTCGAGAGTCAGGTCCTGGTCTTAGGGGCTTACCAGGCTGACGGCAGTGTCCGCCTGCTGCAGCCTGACGGGCCGATAGAGAACGGAGCGCGCCTGAGATGACTCGTCTTGCGTTGAGCAAGATCAAGGCTGTCATCTTCGACATGGACGGGGTGGTGCTGGACTCCGAACCGCTCTATCAGAAGGCGGAAGAGCGGCTCTTCCGGGAGTACAATGTCACCATTCCCCAGAACGACTGGAAGCTGTTCCGGGGCTGCAGTGAGGAGCGGTTCTACCAGCTGGCCCGTGATCGCTACGGCATCACCGAGGCGGTGGAGACCCTGCGCCAGAAGGGGCGGCAGTACGTCCTGGCCGCATTCGATGCCGAGCTGGACTACAACGAGGGCTTCCGGGAGCTATACCGGCGGCTTGAAGGGGGCTACCGCCTGGGCCTGGTCACCTCCACATCGGGCGATCTCTTTCACTGGATTGATAAAAGACTTAGCCTTAAGCTGTACTTCCCGGAAGTAATCTGCGGCGGGATGACGGTCAACAGCAAGCCCCATCCCGAGCCGTACCTGGAGATGATGCGCCGCCTGGGGGTGATGCCCGAAGAGTCGGCGGTGGTGGAGGACTCCGTCAATGGTCTGACGTCGGCCCTGGCGGCCGGTGCGTGGACCATCGCCCTGACCGGATCGGTCCCTATGGAGGATTTGCCCCCGGCCCATGCGGTGGTGGACTCCCTGGGGGAAATATCCCCGGCGATGCTGGAGGGGCTGGGTAAAAAAACCCCGCTTATGTGAAGGGAGCCTATGAGGATGTATGATTGATAAGTCCGGCAGACACATCCATGAGTGAGTTTCCTCAAGGGGAATGCGATACCACCCCCCAGCCCGACAAACATGTCCGCCTGACGCCCCTCACCGAGAAGATGGTGGATCGGCTCGTCCATTGGCGATCACAACCTGAGGCTCAGCAGCACCAGCCCATCACGGCCCTGGGCCGGGAACGGCTTCAACAATACCTCCGGACGCGCAATTCCGGCGAGCTGGCTGACCTGGCCGATAGTGACTACATTTTCATTATTGAGGATGAGGATCGGGGCGAGGGTATCGGTTGGATGACCCTGGAGATCATGTCGCGCCTACACGGCCTGGCCCGCATCGGCTACACCATCACCCGAGAGCACTGGGGACAGGGTTTTGCTACCGCCGCAGTCCAGGCCATCGTCCGCCGGCTGTTCACCGAAACGCCCATCGAACGCATTGAGGCCGACTGTTCTGTGAACAACCCGGCCTCCCGGCGGGTGCTGGAGAAATGCGGATTCCGGTATGTGGGTCTCAAGCGGAAATACCTGGTCATCAAGGGCCAGCGGGTGGATCACTATTATTATGAGCTGTGCAAAAATGATTTTCCAGCGTATTGATGCCGATAGCGGATTAATTCTTCTCTAGGCTGAGGAGGTCCAGCATGTCTAGTGTCTACGATGACGCCCTCACTATGCTCGCCGGGACCGGGCCTGAGTACGGCGACGGCCTGGCTAATACCGGCCCCGTAGTGGTTGATGCCCTGGTAGCCATGGGTCGTTCCTACGTGGTAGATCTCTGGGTGCAGGGCTATTTGAGACGCCTGGAACCAAAACCTGCCTCCGAGCGACCTGTCACCCGCCACAACTGGAGGTCGGCGCTGGGGGATATGGCCCGGGTCAGCGACTGGGTGACCTTTTTCCGGCGGGAGCTGCGGCAGGAACACTGGCCGGTTATACTGGAGGATTGGATTCCCCGCCTGGCGCCGGGACTGGCCGGGGCTGCGGGGCATGGGTTCCTGCGCACGGCTCATGCCATCCGCAACATAGCAATTAAGGAATCGGATCTGCTTAAGGGCGAGCTGGCTATCGGTCTGGGTTATTGGGCAGCCCGGTTTATGAAACTGCCGGGGATTATCGGCAGCGAATCCGCCGGAAGCCTCACGCCCGTCGAGGCCCTCTCACGCATCAAGTGGCAGCATAAAAAGTATTCGCCCCGGTTCAAAAATACCAGCGCCGGACTGGAGGGCTTGAGTGGGTTCTCTCCCTTCGCCGGGGTCATCAACCTGGTAGCGATTCCCGATGAACCACTGGAGCTTATTTCCCGGATCACCGAAGTTATGGCCCGGGTGTTACTGTCTAACAGCCATGATCCCGTTAAAGTGATCCCCTTCATTCATGCCCTCGTGGTTCCCGGTGCCTTGCGCCACGTGGTCCCGTATGTCGAGCGGGAATATGCACCGATCCTGCTACGCCACGGTTGGCAGTTCGCCGGGGCTCTGTATGCCATCTACGGCCGGGTCAACCCCGTGGAGACCTGCAAGCAGCCCGATGAGGACAGGGATCAGCTGTTTGACCGGGCGATTGCCACCGGCAACGAGTTCGCCATCATTTTCACCGTAGCCTGCCTGCGCGAGTTCGACCGGAACCCCCAGCCCGCCTACTTGGCCGCCGCTCATGAGGCTGTGGAGCGGCTGATGCGCCCTTCGCAGGACGAACGGGAGAGCCACGGCAAGCAGTAAACAGCCCTTTCCCAGGCCGGGACACTCTCCGCCGTTGGTGTCTCCCACGCATGGTACTAAATTCTCCTTGCAACAACCCCCTTCCCTGGATAGAAACATTCGAATAATTCGGCAGCTTACACGACAGAGAATGTAAATGGACTGGAACAAACGGCTCTCACACTGGTATCCTTGCCTGCTCATTTTCCTGCTCACCCTGGCCATCACGGCGCCGGCCCAGGACCGGGGATTCAGTGACGAACGCTCCACCCTGCATGGCACCAGAGACCGCACCTATGATGTACAGCACCTGAAGCTTGATATTGCTTTCGACTATGCCAAGGGAGAGGTCATGGGCACGGCCACCACCACACTCACGCCCATTAATGACGGTCTGCGCAAAGTGGTATTGGACGCGGTGGACCTGTCCATCGAATCGGTATCCAGGGTGGTGGACGTGAATATCGAAGCCGCCCCCAGGAAAGGTGAAAAACCGCTGACCTATACCATCGAGATGGGCCAGCTGATCATCGATCTGGACAAGCCCTTCCAAAGCGGCGAGCCTGTCACTCTGGAAGTGGCCTATCATGCCCGGCCACGGATGGGGCTTTACTTCGTCCGGCCCGATGAGGCCTATCCCGACAAGCCGTGGCAGGTCTGGAGCCAGGGCGCGATGGAAGAAAGCCGCCACTGGTTCCCCTGCTATGACTCCCCCAACGACCGGATGACCAGCGAGATGCTGGTGACCGTCCCTGACAGCCAGATGGCCATCTCCAACGGCGAGCTGCTGGAAGTCAGGCGGAACGAGAATGAGGGCACGGTCACCTACCACTGGCGGGAAAATGTCCCCCACGTAACCTATCTCGTATCAGTGGTTGCAGGCCAGTTCGTGGAAGTCCGCGACGAATGGGACGGAGTTCCTGTTCTTTACTACGTGGAACCCCGGGACAGCAATAAGGTAGAGCGCTCCTTCGCCAGGACACCGGATATGATAGATTTCTTCTCGGAAATGATAGGAGTCCGGTACCCCTATGAGAAGTACGCCCAGACTACCATTACTGACTTCATGTGGGGGGGAATGGAGAACATCAGCGCCACCACTCTTATAAGGGAGACCCTCCACGACGAACGGGCCCGTCTGGACGTGTCCAGCGATGGCCTGGTAGCCCACGAACTGGCGCACCAGTGGTGGGGCGACCTGCTGACCACCAAGAACTGGAACCACATCTGGCTCAATGAAGGATTCGCCGATTATTTCGAGGCGCTGTATATTGGGTATGATCGAGGGCAACGAGAATTTCTTCTGAAGCTGGAGAGCTACCGCCAAGCCTACATCACGGAGGATGCCTACCGGTACCGGCGTCCTATCGTCACCAACCGGTATGAAGACCCCGAAGAGATGTTTGATCGCCACACCTACGAGAAGGGGGCGCTGGTGCTGCATATGCTCCGCAACCTGCTGGGGGATGAGCTGTGGTGGAAGGCTATCCGGCACTACGCCAGGACCCATGCCGGGCAGACGGTGGAAACCAACGATTTCAAGCAGGCCATTGAGGATGCTACCGGGCGGTCCCTGGAATGGTTCTTCGACCAGTGGGTCTACCGGGGAGGGTATCCGGAGTATGATGTATCCTGGAAGTGGGATCGGAGAAAGCGTTCCGTAGCCCTGGATGTGAAACAGGTGCAGATAGTGTACGAGGTGACGCCGCTGTTCCGGATGCCCATCGAGGTTGCCATAACAGGAGATTTCGGCACTGAGACTTTCACCATCCAGGTGGACAAGGCTGAGGAGACCTTTTACCTGCCGGTGCCTGAGAAACCATTAATGGTGGAGTTCGATCCTAACGACCAGGTTCTGAAGAAGCTCACTTTTAACAAGCATAAGAATGAGATCCTTGACCAGCTGGCCTGCGCCGGTGATGTGGGGCGCATGCGGGCTGCCGGGTGGCTGGCGGGAAACACCGACCGCAAGACGGTAGAGATCCTGGGCACGGCCCTGCGCCAGGACCCCTTTCGCGGCGTCCGGGCCAGGGCTGCCAGAACCCTGGGCGAGATCAGGACCGAGGCTGCCCGGGATGTGCTGCTGGCCGGACTGCAGGACGAACACGCCCACGTCCGGCGGGCGGTAATAACGGCCCTGGGCAACTATATCGATGACGCACAGGCAGCGACCGCCCTGGAAGATGTATTCCGCAGCGACAGCAGCTACTACGCCCGGGCCGAGGCGGTGAAAAGCATCACCAGGCTTGGTGCGCTCAATGCATATGATATTTGCATAGAGGCGCTGGAGATGGCCTCACACCAGGAGGTCATCCGCGGCGCGGCGTTGTCAGGCCTGGTCACGCTGAAGGACCCTCGCGGCGTGAATCATGCTCTGAAGTGGGCAGAGTACGGGCAACCTTTCCAGGTCCGCATCGAAGCTATCACGACCCTGGCCGGATTAGCGGCCCACGTTCCAAAGCGGAGGAAAGAGATTCGAGAACGACTGGTGGCCCTGCTTGAAGACCCCCATTTCCGGGTCAGGACCACCGTCATTAAAGCCCTGGGCAAACTGGGGGATCCCAAGGCCCTGAAGGCCCTGGAGGCGAGCCTGGAGCGGGAGGCGCATTTCCGGCACCGGGATGCGGCCAGGGAAGCAATCCGGAAGATTCGGTGATAAGGGACGAAATAGCCGACCGACATGAAACTCCCGGCGAACTGGTCCGGTTGATTCAGGCGCGGGTAGAAAACCAGGACGTACCGTAGCTGTCTCGCCCCGAATACGGAACAAGAGTATCCAGACTTTCTACACCCGCTAGCTCTCATGTAAATTGCGGCCAATTACCGCGAAGGGAGTAAGCATGAACGTACTGAAAGTATCCACCCCGGACCACCTGCGCCGGTTTATAGACTTTCCCTACCGCCTCTACCGGCGACATCCCTCTTGGGTACCCCCCCTGCGCCTGGATATGAAGACCCAGCTGTCGCCTGCCAAGCACCCCTTCTACAACCACGCCTCCCACGCCTTTTTCCTG
Source organism: uncultured bacterium (assembly GCA_964595095.1). Lineage (GTDB taxonomy): Bacteria > Fidelibacterota > Marinisomatia > SCGC-AAA003-L08 > TS1B11. The sequence goes on from CAZQOY010000050.1 coordinate 9,293, forward strand.
GCCACCCATAACGGGCGCGACGTGGGCCGTGTCGCTGTCTTCCACAACCGCAGGCATAACGAGGTATACAACGTCAATATCGGTATGTTCGGCTACCTGGACATGGTGGACGACGTGGAAGTAACCACGGCCCTCATGGATGCCGCCCGCAGCTGGCTGAAGCAGTTCGGGGCTGCCAGTATCCAGGGGCCGTATAATCCCGATGTCAACGGCTCTGTCGGCATCCTCGTGGACGCCTTTGATGCTCCTCCCATGATCCTCATGCCCTACAACTTTCCCTATTACGCAGGGCACCTGGAGCAGCTGGGCTTCAGCAAGGTCAAGGACATGTGGGCCTATGAGATGTATGCTTACAAAGGGATCCCCCAGCGGCTCGTTGACCTTGCGGGGAAAATGGAAGCCAGGGGACGCTATGCCATCCGAAAGGTCAATATGAAGCGCTTCTGGAGCGAAGTGGACCTGTTGAAGGAGGTCTACAACCAGGCCTGGGCCGAGAACTGGGGAGCTTTATGGATGGATGACGAAGAGTACACCCACATTGCCAAGGACTTCAAGCTGCTGGTCGATCCTGACCTGGTATACATTGCAGAAGTTGACGGCCAGGTGGCGGGGTATTCCCTCACCCTGCCCAATATCAACCAGGCCCTGGCCCACCTGCCCGACGGCCGCCTTTTCCCGCTGGGGTTGTTTAAATTACTGTGGTACAAACGCCGCATCACCTCACTGCGGATCATAACTCTGGGTATCCTGCGGCCTTATAGGGGGCTGGGCATTGACGCCGCTCTTTATCTGCGCACTTTTACCAACGGGATGGCCAAAGGCTATCAGACGGGTGAGGCATCCTGGATTCTGGAGGACAACGCTCCCATGATCAACGCCCTGCTGAAAATGGGTGCCAGGAAATCCAAGACCTATCGCATTTACGGCCGGTCTGTTGCAGCGAGCAAAAACGATTAGTTGCCAGAGGATCTCACTTCCCTTGGTTTCGCCCGGTACCGGGAATCCACACTTATGCATATCTTCCTGACGGGCGCATCGGGTTTTGCCGGTAAAAACCTGATTCCCTATCTGCTGGATCGGGGGTGCCGGTTAACGTGTCTGCTGCGGGACCCTGAGCGTCTGCCGGAGGAGCTGCGGTCCAGGGTAGCCGTAGTGGTTGGCGATTTGACCCATCTGGGAATGGAGGTGGTATCGGCCCTGGCCAGCGCGGAAGCCGTGGTCCATCTGGCCGGACAGTTGTGGGGCCGCAGCTACGAGGATTTTGACCGGGTCAACCGCCAGGGGACCGAGACCCTGATCGAGGCGGTCGCACGGGCTGGTGCTCCCCTGCGAAGGTTTGTGTACCTGAGCTCTATTGCAGCGGCAGGTCCGGCCCGCATTGGGCAACCCCTGACGGAAGCATCCCCCGCGGCTCCCATTTCACGGTATGGCCGGTCCAAGCTGGCAGGGGAGCAGACACTGGCGGGAGCCGCTTTCCCTTGGACAGTGATCCGCGCTCCTGCGGTATACGGGCCCTACGACCCGGCCACCCTGACCTTTTTCCGGCTGGCAGCCTGCCATATTCATCCCATCATCGGATGGGGCCGACCGGAACATTCCATTATGCATGTTGAGGACGTTTGCCAGGCCATCTGGCTGACACTTACCAGCGAGACCAGGCCGTATTCAACCTACTTCATAAATGACGGCCAGCCGATACACCGACTGCGGGAAGTCATGGCATTGGTAGTAGAAAGCGTCGGTAAGTGGGTCGTCCCTGTGCCCATTCCGGGCGGACTGGTGCTGGCGGCGGAGGGCATACTTGCTCTGGGGCAGCGGATCGGACTGGCACCATCCAGGCTGACACCCGACAAACTACGGGAATTGCGCCAGCGGGCGTGGACCTGCAGCGCTGACCTCATCACCGATAACCTGGGCTTTATGGCTTCGGTACCCCTGTCTCAGGGAATTTCCGAAACGGCCGCCTGGTACCGGGCCAACGGCTGGCTGTGAAACCGCTGCGCTATCACTTCGACCGGCTTATCCTGTGGTACCTCGGTGGGATGTTTGCCGTCACTTTTGTGGGATCCTATTTCGGCCTGGTCTACCTGCTTGCTGCCCTGGCTCATCTGATTATGATATTCATGGTTTTGCGCATTACAAGCGTGCCGTCCCGAACCGGGCCGCGGGCATGGCTGCGGTGGCTCTATCCCCTTCTGCTGTTGTTGCCCTTGCACTACGAAATTGAACTGATAGGCACTGTATTTCATGGCGGGGTGATATATGATGACGTGGTGAAAGTCTGGGACAGCTGGTTGTTCGGGGGACATCCCCACCGGTATCTGGCGGATCAGCTGCCCGGGCCGTGGTGGCGCGAGTTTTTCCACCTGATGTATCTAAATTATTTTTTTATTGTCGCAGGCGGGTACTTGTATGCCTGGTGGCGGGGCCAAGCGCCCGAAAAGAGGGAGAAAATAAAAGTTCCGCCGGACTTTCCCAGATACGCCTTTGTATTCCTGGGTGCGTTTCTCACCTATATGCTGATCTTTATCCTGTTCCCGGTGATGGGTCCCCTGGATGATCGGTTCCTCCGGTTCGAGGGCGATGGCCTGCTGGGGCCGCTTATTGATCTGTTGTACGCTGCGGGTGACAGCGCAGGCGGGGCCTTTCCCAGCTCCCACATTGGTGAGGCCGTGGTGGTCTACCTGCTTCTGCGCCCCCGGTCTCCAGCGATACGCTCCATTTCGATTGCCTTGATCGTGGGTCTTACCGTCTCAACTGTATACGGTTCCTTCCATTATGGCATCGACGCCTTAGCGGGACTGCTTACCGGGCCGCTGTTCTATTTCTTCTGGAACTGGCTCTACCGACGGTTGAGTAAAGAACCTGCCGCCAATGAGGAGGCATCAGGAAGCCAGGTACAATCTGAAGCCTGACAGTCTATGATGTGTAGGAGAACAGGAATCGCATATATTTCAGGTGCTGTTCGTACAGGACGGGATCACACCGCTTCATGCGGTCTTCGCGGATATCCTCCAGAAACTCCAGGGGCTCTCGAAAAAGCCACCTGATTATCCCGGCCTTAAAAGTGGCCAATGCCCCGAAAACATGCTCGAGTATTTCGATGCAGGGCGGATAATAATCCTCCCAGATAATTTTTTCGATTTCCGCCGTGGGCAGGACATCTTTGGTGATATCCACGGACTTAATCAGCTCCAAGCCATAGTGCTGGGCTCGATCGAGGTAGACCGCTTCAATATTGATGATCTTTTTATACATCTCCGTATCGCTTTTCCTGAAATTGCCGGATACGAGCAGATAGCCGCCCTTATTCAGGTGCCGGATAGTCTGCTCCAGACCAATATCGGTATCGAAATAGTTCTGGGACTCGCACATTAAGACCAGGTCAAATTTCTGAGGGCTGTTGAAGGCCTCGAAAGTGGAGTGGTGAAAGGTGATGTCACCGTTCCCGATAACATAGGCTTCGATGTATTTCTTGTGGATTATATCGGGAGACAGGGCCGTAACCCGGTGCCCTCTATCGGCCAGGGCCAGGGACACCTCACCGAGGCCACAGCCCACATCCAGGATGGTATCGACCCCATCGGGAATCAGGCTGATGAGGGTGTCGGTATACCGCTGCTGCGCTTTCCGCAGGTTCTCCAGCGAAAAACTCTCACCTTCCTTCCAGCAGCCGTAGTGCAATGACTTAAGCTTCAGGAACTCGGTCAGGAAAAACAGCTCCAGATCGAGATGGTGATCGGGATTGATAATACTTTTATCCTTGCCCATTATCCCCTCGGTTAGTGATTATTCATAATAGTTTTTGCCCGCTAAAACGTGCCGGGCAATGAAGTGTTCCACATAATTTCCAATGTATACAGGAATAAAGCGATTGGCATTCTCCAGCATATCAAGCTACACAATATCTCCAAATTATGGCAAGAGAAAATCCGGGCGAAGCCCGCGGGATAGCCCGAGGAGACCACGATAGTACCTGGATCGCCCCACGGTCCCCGAGAGAGGGCGTGGTGCCGGGGCAGGGGGGCGGTAGCAGTTGGCAGTCGGCAGTGGGCAGTG
>CAZQOY010000051.1:0-13074 GCA_964595095.1 uncultured bacterium
CGAACTTCTTCTCGAGGACCACGTTGCGGCCCTCGGGCCCCAGCGTCACCTTCACGGCATTGGCCAGCTGGTCCACGCCCGACTTCAGGGACCGGCGGGCGTCCACGTCATAGGCTATGATTTTTGCCATTGGGTCTGTTCTCCTTTAAATCTGTTGGGATTGTCTCGCTAAAGAATAGCGAAAATATCGCTTTCGCGCACGATGAGATAATCCTCACCGTCCACGTTGATCTCGGTACCGGAGTACTTGCCGTACAGTACCTTGTCGCCCTTCTTCACCTGGGGCTTGATTAGCTCACCACTATCGGCCACCTTCCCCGGGCCAACCGCCATTATTTCCCCCTGCTGGGGCTTTTCCTGGGCGGTATCGGGCAGAATGATTCCACCCTTGCTGATTTCCTCTGCTTCGGCTGGTTTTACCACCACACGATCTTGAAGAGGTTTCAGGTTCATATATTTACTCCTATTGATTTCTCCGGATTTCCAGTCTGCTTTTAAACGCAAGTAAATCGAACTCAGGTTTGAGCAGCCATGAATTTAGATTTGATTACAGCCCTGAGGAAGGATTTTTTAGCACTCCCAGGGCAGGAGTGCTAAATAAAAAGTTGTCAGTGCCCCTGGCCCTGGGCGAACCCACGGGGAGTCCCGGGCAGGCCGGTGCTGCCGAATCCGCCGCCGCCCCGGGTGGTAGCCGATAGCTCATCCCGCAACTCATACTCGATGGGCGAGCCGTCCAGCGCCACCAGCTGAAAAAGGCGATCCCCACGGTGGGCGGTGTAGGGGGCTCCCTTGATGTTATCGCACACGGCTATGATCTCGCCCCGGTAGCCGCCATCGATCAGGCCGATGGAGTTGGCCATGCGCAGGGGCGTTTTTGAAATAGAGGACCGGGGCATCAACAGGTAGGCCCGGCCGTCTTCCGGCTCGCACTGGATACCCAGGTGAAGCGCCCTGGTCTCGCCCGCCTCGAAGGTCTGATCCTCCAGGACAAACAGGTCCAGCCCGGCGTCACCAGCGTGGAAGTGCCCGTGATCGGCGTAGAGCCGGCGGGCTGTGTCACTGAGGGGTTTGATGAATATCTTCATAAAAAGACGCCCGGATTTTAAGGCGGGCTACCCCGCACAAGACAGGAAAAAGTAGGCGCAGCTACTTTGGCAACCAGGGGCAGTGCCGCCTGACTGGTTCGCCAGCTGTTAATAAACCCGAGCTTTGAAATGCCGCTCCATTTTGCGACTACCACGTAACCGCGATAGTAAATTCATGAAGTAATAATCACTTGTTTCTGCATGGAGCAGGTTCGTTCGGGTTATTCGAATATGGCAACGAGCAACGCTAAAATGAAGAACACCCAACCGCAGAAGTCGCAACTGGAGGAAGTATTGAAGGACCAGGGGCTTTTCCGCCGCTATGAAGACGAACACATCCCCGTCATCGAGGTGGATAGTTTCCCTGAGCTGGGCCGCATGGTGGCCCTGCGGTTTATCGAATGGGTCCAGCAGAACCCGGAAGGAGTTGTGAGCCTGCCCACGGGCAAGACGCCGGAATACTTTATCCGGTGGATGCACCACCTCCTTGAAAACTGGGATGCCCCGGGGAATCAGACTATGCTGGAACAGTATGGTCTGTCCCCCGATAAGCCGGCTTTTTCCCGGCTGACTTTCGTCCAGATCGATGAGTTCTTCCCCCTGCCCGGCGACCATCCCAACAGCTTCATCGCATATATCAAGCGCCATTATCTCAAGCCCTTCGGGTTTGACCTGGAGCGGGCCCTGCTCATGGATTTCGACCGGCTGACCTGGCCCGAGGGTTTGACCGTGAAGGACATCTTCCCCGATCAGTTCATTGATCTGAGCCTGAGGACCCGCACCCCGCGCAACGACGCGGAGACCATCCAGCGGGAAGCCGTTTTCCAACTGGATGCCTTCGCCCAGGAATATGAGCAGAAGATCCGCCGACTGGGGGGCATCGGCTTTTTCCTGGGGGGCATCGGACCCGACGGCCATATTGCCTTCAACGTGCGCGGCTCGGACTTTCACTCCACCACCCGACTCACCTATACCAACTTCGAAACCCAGGCAGCCTCGGCCACGGACCTGGGCGGCATTGAAATCTCGGCCAAAAAAGCGGTCATGACCATCGGGCTGGGGACCATCGCCTACAACCCGGAGGCGGTTGTACTGATCATGGCTGCGGGTGAAGCCAAAGCGGCCATTCTGGCCAAGGCTGTCACCAGACCGGCCAGCATCATCAACCCGGCCTCCGTTCTCCAGCAGGTAAAGAACGCCCGCATATACCTGACAAAAGGCGCCGCGGTAAAGTTACCTCAGCGGACGCTGCACAAGTTCAGAAGCAAGGCCACTTACGGCGAAGATGACGTCGTCCGGGCCGCTATGGACCTGTCCCTGAAATACCAGACCCCGATTGCAGACCTCATCTCCAAGCAGATCTCGGGCGATCCCTGCTGCTCGGCGATTCTCGAAACCCGGGGCTGGAAACCAGCGACGCTGAAAGACGCCGCCCTGGATCTGATCCTGTCCCGCCTCGCGAAGGGCGCCGATGACCTGACCGACAAGTGCTTCCTCCACACAGGTCCTCACCACGATGACATCCTGCTGGGATACCTGCCGTCAATTATCCACCATGTGCGGTCAGCCACCAACCGGCACCATTTCGCCGTCATGACCTCCGGCTTCACGTCAGTCCCCAACAGCTACATCCAGCGGGTTGCGAACGACGCCCTGGAGTATCTCCTTCACTGGGATTTCAAGAAGCGTTGGGAATCGGGTTACTTTGCGCTGCCCCACGACCGCCTGCGCGTGCAGGACGCCTCCGATTTTCTCAACGGGGTGGTCTCCAACAGTGAGGACATCCAGAAGGCGTGCGTTTCCAGGCGGGTGATCCGGGCGGTGATGGACATCTTCGGCGAAAAGGATCCCACCGGTATCCAGGAACGCATGAGATGGATACTTGACGACATCCACAGCCGCCATCCGGGTGAGAAAGACACCGAAGACATCCAGCGCCTGAAAGGCATGATGCGGGAATTCGAGGAAGACCTGGTGTGGGCCCACTACGGCTTCGACGCCCAGTATATCCACCACCTGCGGCTGGCGTTTTATCGGGGGGATTATTTCACCGAAGACCCGACAATGATCGCCGACATTCCCCCTATCAGGGAGCTGTTCGCCGACGTGAGGCCCGACATCCTCACCCTGGCCTTCGACCCCGAGGCCAGCGGCCCCGACACCCACTACAAGGTGCTGCAGGCCATCACTACTCATCTGGAGGAGCTGCCGCCAGCAGACAGGAAACGACTGGAGATCTGGGGATACCGCAACGTATGGTACCGGTTTCATCCCGGCGAGGCCAACATGTACGTGCCGGTTTCCATCAACTCCATGGCCGTCATCAATGATATCTTCAAGACCTGCTACCTGACCCAGCGGGACGCCTCATTTCCCAGCCATGAGCACGAGGGCCCGTTCTCGGAGCTGGTGCAGCGAATCCTGGTGGAGCAGTTCCAGATGCTGCGCACGGCCCTCGGCCCGGAATTCTGGTACCGGCATAGTTCGCCCCGCCTGCGGGCCACCCAGGGTATCCTCTTCATGCGCAGCATGACGTTCGACGAGCTCCATGCTTCGGCCCGCTCGCTGCGTGAATCGGTGGGGCGGGTTTAGTTGACAGCAGTCCATCTACGCTTCGCTACCCCGCCGGTGGCGGGACTAAAGACAGGCGCCGGACAAGTCAGCCGTTAGCCAGTAGAAGCATAACGGGCGACCTCTAGCAGGCGGCGGCTGAAAATTCGACAAAACCCCGCCAAAAGTCCCGCCATCGGCGGGGCCGACGGCGGCGCGGGGCTTACCACCGCCCGCCCAGCTGGCGTGATACCGGCTACCTGGTATGCTCTAGGCTACAACTGCTGGCCTTGTGGCCCACTCCAAGCTCAATAGCTCAGCCTGTTCAATCACGGTCTGAGTGGCCTTTTCCTGTTTATCTGGCGGGTAATTATGCTTTCGTAATAGGCGCTTTACTACCGTGCGCATTTTTGCTCGGGCACTTTCCTTAATGGACCAGTCTATGGTAGCGTTCCGGCGAACCGTTTCTACGAGTTCGTGAGCGATGGCTCGTAATACTTTGTCCCCTAGAATCTTTACTGCACTATCATTGACTTCCAACGCATCATAGAACGCGAGCTCATCCTCGGAAAGCCCTATATCCTCACCTCTCGTATGGGCTGCGCGCATATCCTTGGCAAGGTTGATAAGTTCCGCAATTACCTGTGCCGCTTCTATGGTATGGTTCTGATATTTGATTATGCTCTCCTCAAGCATAGCAGCAAAAGAACGAGACTGAACGAGGTTTCTCCGCGAGAGAGTCTTGATCTCATCACTGAGTAATTTCTTCAATGCTTCAATTGCCAGGTTTTTATAAGGTATATTTCGTACCTCTTCTAAAAACTCATCTGATAGTATGGAAATATCAGGGTGCTTAAGCCCTGCAGCAGAAAAGATATCGATCACTTTATCAGCGGCAACGGCTTTCGAAACGATCTGCCTTACCGCCAGATCAAGGTCTTCCTGAGGGGTGCCATCGGCTGGAGTGGCCTTGATAAATGCAGCCCGTACTGCCTGGAAGAAGCCAACTTCGTCCCGAATGGCCAGTGCATCTTCATGGGGGACAGCAAGCGCAAAGGCCCTTGATAGTTCTGTCACGGCTTGGTTATACCGTTTCTTGCCATCCTCCTGACCAAGGATGTGCTCCATAGCCGGTGGCAGGCCACTCAGGCGGTGCTCCGGTGAGCCTGTAAGGTAGGCCGAATAATCAAAGCCATGGTAGAAAGCGGCTACGACTTCGTATTTCTCCTTCATGATTCCCACGGCTACATCCTGTGGGATACCGGTGTGGTCACGATCACCCTCGGTATAATGGGATAACGCTTTTTTCAGTTGATCGGCAATGCCCAGGTAGTCCACAACCAGGCCGCCCTGTTTATCACCGAATACCCGGTTGACCCGAGCGATAGCCTGCATCAGGGTGTGTCCCCGCATGGGCTTATCCAAGTACATGGTATGCAAGTGGGGCACATCAAACCCGGTGAGCCACATGTCCCTGACAATGACAAACCTCATCGGGTCATTTTTATCCTTGAACCGCTTCGCCAGCGCCTCCCGCCGGGGTTTATTCCGTACATGGGGCTGCCAGTCAAGCGGGTCTGAAGCGGAACCAGTCATCACCACCTTGATGAAGCCCTTTTTGTCGTCGTCATGGTGCCAGTGCGGCTTAAGCTTGGTGATGGCCTTGTACAACTCGACCGCGATGCGGCGGCTCATACAGACGATCATGGCCTTGCCCTCCATCGCATCAAGCCGCTGCTCGAAGTGGTTCACGATGTCCCCGGCTACCAGGCCGATGCGTTTATCCGTGCCCACCATCGCTTCCAGGCGTGCCCATTTGGACTTGAGCCGCTCCTTGACTGTGGGCTCTTCCCCTTCGGTCACCTCCTCAAATTCCGGGTCGATCCTGGGCCGCTCTTTCTCCAGCATCTCGATTTTCGCCAGGCGGCCCTCGTAGTAGATGGGCACGGTGGCTCCATCGTCAACGGCCCGCTGGATATCATAGATGTCGATATAGTCGCCGAATACCGCTGGTGTGCTCTTGTCTTGCAGCTCTATTGGAGTGCCTGTGAAGCCAATGAAGGAAGCATTAGGCAGGGCATCCCGCATATGCCGGGCGAAGCCGTCGATGAAATCGTACTGGCTGCGGTGCGCCTCGTCGACGATAAATACAATGTTCCTCCGATCAGAAAGGAGCGGATATTGATCTCCTTTCTGCTCAGGAAAGAACTTCTGGATGGTAGTGAAGACAACCCCACCGGAAGCGACCTTCAGAAGTTTCCGCAGGTCAGGCCTGCTCTCCGCCTGCCGTGGCTCCTGGCGTAATAGCCCCTGGCTGGCAGCGAACGTGTTGAACAGCTGTTCGTCCAAATCATTGCGATCTGTCAGCATCACCAGGGTTGGGTTGGCCATGTCCGGGTGCCGGATAATCTTCCCCGCGAAGAATACCATAGACAGGCTTTTGCCGCTCCCCTGGGTATGCCAGATGACACCGGCCCGCTTGTCTCCCTGGGGAGACGCCGCCTGGACGGTGCACTCCACGGCTTTCTTTACCGCGTAGTACTGATGATAGGCGGCCATCTTTTTATTGATGACGGTCCCGTCCACCTCAATGGTGATGAAGTCGCGGATGATATCCAGCAGGCGTTCCTTGCTGAACAGTCCCTTAACCAGCACCTCCAATTCCAGCAGCCCCTTGGGTGCCAGGTCCTTGCCATCAATCGTCCGCCACGGCAAGAACCACTCCCAGTTGCTGGTCAGCGTGCCAGCCCGGGCCTCTACGCCATCAGCAACAACCAGCAGCTCGTTGTACGTGAACAGGCTTCCGATCTGCTCCTTGTAGGTCTGGAGCTGGTTGTAGGCGCTCCTTATGATGGCGTTCTCATCCGCGGGGTTCTTCAGCTCGATGACCCCGACAGGCAGGCCATTGAGAAAGACCACCATATCCGGGCGGCGGTTGTGGTTATCCTCGATAACCGTAAACTGGTTTACCACCAGCCAGTCGTTGTTGTCGGTGTGCTCGAAGTCCGCCAGCCAGACCTTATCATAAATGATCCGCCCTTCCTCGCCCTGGAACTCCACGTCCACACCATCAACCAGCAGCTGGTGAAAGCGTCGGTTGTTCTCAAATAAACTGGGGCTTTCGGTCCGGAGAACCTTCCGCAGGGCCTCTTCCCGGGCATCGGCGGGGATGACCGGATTTATGCGCTCAATGGCTGCTCCCAGCCGCTTCTCCAGCACCACATCGCTGTAGGATGTGCGCTCCTGGAATAGTTCACCAGGGGCAATATCGGGGCCGTGGATGGTTTGGTAGCCTAAGGCTTCAAACCAGGTGAGGGCGGTGTCTTCTATGTGGGCTTCGGTGATTTGATCAATCATGACCATCCATTATCCTGCCATGATTCACCAGAGATTCGGGTGGGTGCACTAGGCCCGAGCTCGTCAAGAAACGGACTTGCGAGCGCCGTCCCATACAAACCTATACCACGCGCAAGCATTGCACTTATATCGTGCCCCATTCTTCTTTCCATCATAGCCACCGATGAGAGAACTAGGATTTCTTTGCATCGAGTTATTGCCACATAGAATAAACGCCGTTGTTCTTTCAAGTCCCGCTCTTGTTCATCATGGGACTTATTTTTGTCAATAAATGGAATTAAGCCCCTTATACAATCGGCTACTAAGACAACCTTGCTGGTCAATCCTTTTGCTTTATGGATGCTCATTACACGGACAAAATCCCCAGATTTTGGCATCTCGGGCTGGGTGATAGAGCCATGAATTGAGTTAAATAAATCTTGTACTGTATCCGCTACTGGAAGGGATAATAGCGCAATTTCCCTGAGAATAGAACACGCTTCATTATTATCAGGAAATAATCTTTCTATTAGGCTGCTAAGGTCCAGGCTTTCTAGTGAATCAAGTTCAGTTCGCAGTTCAGTATATTTCTTTTGGATGCCCTTTGTAAGTTTGATGACAATAGCACCTGATGTTATCTTAGACATCGCATACCATGGTGAATCACCAGATTGCTCGCAATAAGATCGTAATCTAGCATATTCGCCAGTTCGGGTGCTCGAACTACCTTCGCCCAGCCACCAGCGGAGAGCCACACGATCATTATTATTAACCAGCAGAGTAAGGAGAATGAATGTTCGCTGAGCCTCAGTAGTATATAAAACATTCCTGTGGAAATAACTATGTGCTGGTATGCCTTTTTCCTTCAGTGCGTCCCTAATACCGATCCCCAATACACGCCGTGGGGTCAAAATCAGTATATCGCCTGCGCCGTAGATGCCACCATTAATGAGCCAATCAACATAATTTGCGAGCCCATTTGCTTCGGAATCCACAGACCTCCATTGGACGATTTTAACATCGCCGGACGGGTTAGTAGACAAAGGATTGAGTCTAACTGGCGACGGCAGTCCATAATTATGCCGAATAAGATTATCAGCAATCCTTACTACTCTAGTTGGGCAGCGCCTACATTCTAGAAGGCTCTCATCATGCGTGGTTGGATGGGTACTATTAAATTGTTCAATCCCCTCAGGATGGGCGAACCGAAAGCTATAAATTGATTGATCAACATCACCTATAACAGCACTTGAACCTGCGGCAGATATAATATCAATCAATTCCTGCTCAGCGCGATTTAAATCTTGATACTCATCCACTAGCACATGATCGAAGGCGGTGAGCACTGGGTGTGCGGGATTATTTCGGACGAACCGAAGAGATTCAGGTACTAATTCGCCTATAAACATCGCTTCATGAAATTTCAGCCATTGAACCAATTCACTATGAAATTGGCTATCAACATCATCGGTCGGCCAGCCTGGTTGTTCGGATTGTAGTCGAGCCCACGCTGCTTCAAAAGCCCTAATTCTCTTTGAGCAATCTCTTCTTCCCCCGAAACTTCCTCTAGATTTTATATCGAAGAGAAGTGGTTCAGCTTCAAATTTTAATACTTTTTTAACTTCAGGAGCGATTAGAGGACGGGGCACCCGACCTATCAGGTTAAAGACGTCAGCCTGTTTTAAAAGACCAAAGCAGTAGGCATGCAAAGTACCAGCGTGTATCTTGTCTGAACACTCAACCTCGAGTGATTTGATGTCATCGACTAGCGCTGCAGCCGCATTTCTGGTAAATGTTACTGCAAGAATTCTGGAAGGATCTTGGCCCTCTTCCAGCAGCCGGGCGATTCTTCGCATTATTGCTAACGTTTTTCCGGTGCCTGGGCCAGCCATAACTCTCAAAGGGGTGAGATCAGTCTGTGCTATCTCAAGTGCGGCTCCTCTCAGCCCTGTTCGCCAGTTCATTTCACGCCCCCTCAACCATCTCCCTCAGCCTCCCCCACCTGCAGTTCGCCGCTCATCAGCCTGGGCAGCAGGGTATCTCGCAGGGTGGCGAGAGTTTGGGATTGCTTTTCGTTCTGATGAATCATCTCAAATAGCGGTCTATGGATTGCCATTGAAGCATTCAACACCTGGTCCGGTGGCACAGCAATCTTAACCTCTGAGAGATGTCCTCGTTTAATATGCCCCATGGTGGTTGCCTTGTGGGAAGCGATGCCTTGGAAAAATGGCATAGCTTCACGGAGTTGATAGAATACGAACCACTTTGGGTATCGAGTACATACCACCTTAAATATGTGTTGATTGATAAGGGCTTCATCTCGGTGCCATCTATAGACATCAAGCGATCCAGACCATGCAAACAAAATATCGTCCGGGTATGCGATATTGTCTGGATCGGCTCCAATGTCATTATATACCGTGGATCCACCTGGACCGGAGTTTAGTTCTGCTATGCGAATCACCATGCGACCTGTGCCTGTGGCGTTCTTGGTAAAGTTCCGGCCGTTGACATACTGTGCAATATCGGCAATAGTAGCGGATTTCCACCCCCTCGGCACTGCCCCTAGTTCCGACTCCTCAAAGCCATCCGGGAACAGCGCCGCCGTGGCTTCATCCATGCCAAAGGGCTTCCGGCCTTCGGCCTTGGCCCGCACCGGGTTGAAGTCCACGAACCAGGACTTGAAGATGGCCTGGGCGATCTGCTCCAGGGTCTGGTTCATGCGGCGGTTGAGCTCGATTTTGTCGTCCAGGGTGCCCAGGATGTGGGCGATGGCGCGCTGTTCAGGGAGGGGAGGGACGAAACAATTTGTATTAGTCAGCTGCTCTTTTGAGATATTTGGGAAAGTTGAACCGGTTACGCCCGTGAGCAAAGTTGGTAGTAAATAATCAAGTAATGCTTTTAGATAGAAACGATACTCTACACCCTTTTTGTGTCGAAGACTAGCAAGTCCACGACCAATAGCATAGGTCTTGTCCGCCCAGTTCATTCTACCCGTCGTTGAACCTCTAACACAGAAGAGAATGTCATATCTCTGTGCATATCTTCTACCATCGACGGTATACTGAACCGGAATAGGGTGGTGAGAACCAAATTCGGTTGGGCCATTCAGCAGTGGAATCCCATCACTTACTGAATTGCACGCATTTCCAGGAGGAGATTGCCCCATGACGATATCAGCAAGAGCACCTAGCGTTGTTGATTGCCACTCACTCATCAGGACTTCCCACCACAACGATATAATAAAACGCAATTCCTTGATTCTTTAGTCGGATGTCTATTGCTTCGATTCCTTCTTTTCAACAGCAAGTTGGAGTAAGGCCCCTGCCATCATAATGGCTGTCCTTGCATCTGTTGGTCCCCATTCCATCGAGGTCGAGACTTCATCAGCATGACGGGCTGGATGGGTGAAAATCTTAAAAGCCTTCCGTATGAGGCGGAGTCTCTCATCCTTGCTCATCTCACGCGTGCCTTCGAACCAGGATTGAATCACCTCTGGTGTTTGCCCTTTTTCATCTTTTAATTCAACTGATAACGATTCGAGAACGTCTCTACATGCCCCCACTGCATCACGGAAATGGCCTTGAAGCATATGCTTCTGGGCTATCTGGAGATGTCCTGCTGCCTTCGTCAACTTGGGGCTGATGTCTTCTCCTGGTACGGGAATCTCAAGCAGGATCGTCTTCCTGTATCCCATCTGTTCGAGTATCTCAGTCCAGGTCCCCTGGTTTGCTCGGTACTGGAGCATAGCGCTCACTTTCTGCGGTGCCCTCTCTTTATGATCATAGGCCATCCCATATACATTTAATCTAAAGGATAGGTGCTCACCCAATCTAATCCGTTCGATTGCTTCAATCCGCCGTGCATCCAGTTCGATTTCAAGATGTGCGGGTAGAGTATTTGTATATTGCATTATTCGGATAGGCGCTTGGTTTCCAGGCTGTATCATATGGCCCAGGAAGGATTCCGTCTCCCCTTTACCTTGGACTAACAGTTCACCACCAATATTCGTTACCACAATTTCTTCTCCAGGTGGCCTTGCACGAGTGGTGATGTTTACTTGCACTAGAAGCCTGTAAAAGCCCAATCCAGGAGAACCGTTCATCGATTTGACATCCAATTCCGCGAAAGCAGTAGAGTTCAAACTCCAGTGATCACTCATGATAAGAATCTCCGCAAATTAGTGCGTATCATTTTCTCTAGATTGTCGGACTCAGCAAATTGTTCATTCAGTTGCTCAGTGAGTCTTAGAAGTTTCTCCTCAAACGGCTCCCCCTCTTTCTCTATTGGTGCTGCCCCCACGTATCGTCCAGGAGTGAGCACAAAACCATGCTGGGCGATATCCTCCGTCGTCGCACTCTTGCAGAAGCCGGGGGTGTCTTCATAAGAGCCCGCATCCGGCTCGCCCCGCCAGGCGTGATAGGTAGTGGCAATCCTGGTGATGTCCTCAGCGGTCAGTTCCTTGTGAACCCGGTCCACCATCACCCCCAGCTTACGGGCATCAATGAAGAGGGTCTCACCACGGCGATCACGGAATTTGCCGTTGCCCTTATTGTGGGACAGGAACCACAGGCATACCGGTATCTGTGAGCCGTAGAAGAGCTGCCCCGGCAGGGCGATCATGCAGTCCACCAGGTCGGCTTCGACGATGGCCCTGCGGATTTCCCCTTCGCCGGACTGATTGGATGACATGGAGCCGTTGGCCAGCACGAATCCGGCGATGCCGGTAGGAGCCAGGTGGTGGATCATGTGCTGAATCCAGGCGAAGTTGGCGTTGCCTGTCGGTGGGGTGCCGAACCTCCAGCGTACATCATCGCGCAGCAGCTCGCCGCCCCAATCCTTGAGGTTGAAGGGTGGATTGGCCAGAATGAAGTCGGCCTTGAGGTCCTTGTGCAGGTCCCGGCGGAAGGTGTCTTCGTGGTGCGGCCCCAGGTTGGCCTCGATACTCCGGATGGCCAGGTTCATCTTGGCCAGCTTCCAGGTGGTGGGATTGGATTCCTGGCCGTAGATGGAGATGTCATCCATTTGTCCGCCATGCTGGAGGATGAACTCCTCGCTCTGCACGAACATCCCGCTGGAACCGCAGCAGGGATCATAGACCCGCCCCTGGTAGGGCTTGATCATCTCAACCAGCAGCCGGACCACGCAGCGGGGGGTGTAGAACTCGCCGCCCTTCTTGCCCTCCTTGCTGGCAAACTTGCCCAGGAAGTACTCGTACACCCGGCCCAATATGTCCTTCGACTGGCTCTCTTTGTCGCCCAGGCCGATGGTGCCGATAAGGTCAATCAACTCTCCCAGGCGTTGCTTGTCCAGAGAAGGCCGGGCGTAGTCTTTGGGCAGCACGCCCTTAACCCGCCGGTTGTCCCGCTCAATGGCCACCATGGCATCGTCAATCAGCTTGCCGATGGTGGGCTGCTTGGCGTTGTTCTGGAGGTATTGCCAGCGCGCCTCTTTCGGCACCCAGAAGGTATTGGTGGCCAGATACTCGTCGCGGTCTTCGGCAAGCTCCTCCTGGTCCAGCTCCTCATATCGCTGCTGGAAAGCATCGGAGATATACTTCAGGAAGATTAGGCCCAGCACCACGTGCTTGTACTCCGAGGCGTCCATGTGTCCGCGGAGTTTGTCTGCGGCCGCCCACAGTTTGGATTCAAAACCGAGATTTGCGCCGGTGGTGTTTCCGGCCTGTGTGAATTTGGTATAGGCCATAGTGGGTTAACCCCTTTCCTCTGGCTCTGGGAAGTTAACCTTGACAGGGTACTAGCTGAAGATATTCCGTGCTTGTCGCGCATCTCGCGCACCAGGCGAACGACAGACCGCCGCCGCTGGCTTATATTCCGGCGCTATGATGATACCGCCGCTATATCGCCCCGTGAGCGCTGCCCGTAGGGGTCCTGGTTCCGACGTCTTGGACCCAGAGGACGCTCCCACCGCTGGTTTTGGAGCGGAAATATTTTTGAACAGTGAGATTTTCGCCTCTCGTCGGGGGGTACCCCTAAAAAAACGAAATTTTGTACAGGTTTTGTCTAATTTTGCGCCGGTCTTTTCCCGTCCCGCAGGGACCCCTTTTCGGGGAAGGGATCCCCTTTGGACTGGACTAACAGAT
>CAZQOY010000052.1:0-2496 GCA_964595095.1 uncultured bacterium
CCTGCAAATTATCGTCAAATTGCAACGGAGGATTAGGCGGCAGGGGAAATGGGATAAAGGCGCGGAAGGATTCACCTGCTGTACTGGAAATGAAATGCGTACCTGTTTGGCGTTTAATACCCATATTGCTGGCCCTTATGCAAGTTAACTTTCATAGCGCCGGAGCTTAAGAAAAGTTAGGCCCCCATCTTTTCTTAACGCAAGGTTTATCAGTTGAATCTTATTGGGTTGTAATAAAGAAAAGAGGCGCAGTGAAAAGTACATCTTGCGGCATTTTATAATGTTTATACCATATCTTGTGGCTATAATCTATATCTTCTACCCTTATGAAAGTATACTTTCTTTAGGCGGGCCCTTAAGAAAAGTTAAGGTCCCATCTTTTCTTAAGTGGGAGAGATGGGCCTGAAGACAAGCGGCTGGGTATCGGCTTACAGATACCCCTTGATCCTCAGGAACAGCTGGTAGGTCGCCTCCACGTCGCGCATGACGTAATCCCGCACCGCCTCCAGGTCGCCCTGCTCGAAGGCGGCGGCCACCGTCTCGCCCTTGACCTCCCCCTCCTTCGGCGAGGGGATGCCGAAGCTGTGGCAGGCCACGTCCAGGCTCACTCCCTCCCGGCCCCAGCGCGAGAGAAACTGCATGACGTCGACGTGGGGGTCATAGTTGAAGCGCCGCTGGTTCAGGAAGCGGTGACTGCGTATGGCAATGCCGTGCACAGCGGCCCGGATTATGAGGAAAGGCACGTCGAATCCCAGGCCGTTGTAGTGCACATACCGCAGGTCCTGGGAGGCGGAGTGGTTGATGGTCTCGAAGAAGGTCTGGAGAGTGGCTTCTTCCAACGCTTCCGAGATAACCTTGTCCTTGTTCTCGCCGGCCTTGTCGTCGTAGAGGCGCATCCCGATAGCCAGCACGCGTCCGAAAAACGGCGATACCGAACGTACCAGGCTCTCCGCTTCCGACTGTTCCAGTTCCCCCTTTTCCACCTCCCGTTTTGTGCGCCGGGCGACTTCCCGCTCCAGGGGCTCAGGCAAGCCGGTCAGGGGAACCGTTTCAATATCGAAAACGAGGTAGCGCAACAGCTAATGCAGCAGCCATTTCCAGCCGGCCTGGAACTACGGGCGTCGAACGGTCAAGTCGTCGACGTCGCAGCTTAGGGCTACAGCCAGTTTTTTTAGCGTATTCTCCCGCGGCTTGATCTTATTAGCCTCCATGAGGCTCACGTGAGTCTGTTTGAGCCCCGTTATGTCCGCCAGTTCAGACTGCGTCAGGTTACGGAACAGCCGCCAGCCCTTGATGGGACTAGTGCGCATGAGCAACGTGAGCTCGCTGGCAGTAGGCTCCTTCCGCTGGCGAGTACGCTTGGCGGTGGATCGTTCCTTCTTCTGATCCTCAACCTGTTCGAGGAGATTCAGGAAGGTCTGATATTCCACCACCGCAAAACGGGGCTTGCCTCGGGACGTGATGATTTGATAGTTAATCATGACTAAGGCACCAGGAATGTAGGATATTCGACACCTAATTATATTGGATATTGATATAAAATGCAACTACGGTTTAATTTTTTTTTGTTTTACCACACTATACCCATTAACCCTCAATAAGTAATGCTGTTGATGTCCCAAAACATATGATTCATCGTGACGGGCATTAAACTGTTCAGGGATCACTTTCACACCGAAAAATACTTTGCCGCCGGATGATGTACAATAATGGCGGAAGTGGACTGTTCCGGTATCAGCTGCCACTCTTCGGTAAGTGATACGCCGATGCGCTCGGGCTTCAGGAGGGAGAAGATGTGGTCCTGGTCTTCCAGCCGGGGGCATGCAGGGTAGCCGAAGGAGTAGCGGCTGCCCCGGTAGCGCTGGCGAAACAGGGAGGGGATATCAGGCCCGTCATCGCCGTCGATACCCAGATCGCGGCGGATTTCCCTATGCCAGTATTCGGCCAGGGCCTCGGCGGTTTCCACGGCAAATCCGTGGAAGTACAGGTACTCGCTGTATTCGTCCGCTTTGAAAAGCCGTTGGGCTTCCTCGGTGGCCCGGGAACCTACCGTCACCAGGTGGACCCCCAGCACATCCTTCCGGCCGCTGTCCACCGGCCAGAAAAAGTCAGCGATGCTCCGGCCGTTTTCCTCGGCCTGCCTGGGAAAATCGATGGTCAATAGGGGCACGGTATCCTCGGGACGGGTGTAAACATGAACGGCATCCCCTGCCGAATTGCACGGGAAGTAGCCATACACCACCGCCGGCTGTAGCAGTTGTTCCTGCTGTGCTCGCCGGGCCAGCCGCCGCAGGGTCGGTTCCAGGGTCTCACTGACCAGACGGTTGTACTCCCCGGCCATCTTGCCTCGCTTCTTCACCCCCCACTGCCCGCGGAAGAGAGCCACCCGGTTGATATACGACACTACCTTCGACAGTGGGATGTCCGTCACTACCCGGCTGCCCCAGAACGGCGGCACCGGCGGCTCAACCGGCTTGATCGGCTTTCGCCGGCGGG
>CAZQOY010000052.1:2506-12946 GCA_964595095.1 uncultured bacterium
AAAGGCATCCTGAGCGTAATGTACCTGTCCCTGGTAGGTTTTGCGCAGATCCTCTTCGACATACCGCCGGTTGAGGGCGGCACCGCCCAACAGGATTGGTGGAGACAGCCCGCGCTCGTTCAGCACCTCCAGGTTCTCCTTCATGACGACAGTGGACTTCACCAGCAGACCGCTCATGCCGATGGCATCGGCCCGCTCCCGCTCATAGGATTCTATGATGGTCTCAATGGGCTGCTTGATGCCCAGGTTAACAACCTGGTATCCGTTGTTAGTAAGGATGATGTCCACCAGGTTCTTACCAATGTCGTGGACATCCCCCCTCACGGTAGCAATAACCAGCTTGCCCTTACCCGTAACCGACGCCTGCTCCATGTGAGGCTCCAGGTGAGTTACGGCGGTCTTCATAGTCTCCGCCGACTGCAGCACAAATGGCAGCTGCATCTCCCCGGAGGCGAACAGCTCCCCTACCGTTTTCATGCCCTCCAAAAGGACGGTGTTAATGATATCCAGGGCGGCAGTGGTGGTCAGGGCCTCGTCCAGGTCCTTTTCAAAACCGATGCGATTGCCATCCACAATGCGTTTCTTCAGCCGCTCCTCAACCGGCAGCTCTGCCAGGACGGAGGCCTCAGCCTGCTCGACTTTGTGGTCCTGGTAATACTCCAACACGGCAGTGAGAGGGTCGTAGCCGCCTGTCCCCGACGGTTTGTCGGGACCAGACGGGTCCTTGCGCCGATCAAACACCAGGTCCTCCAGCAGGTGCCGCTCTTCTTCGGGTAGCTGATACAGGGGTCGGATCTTCCCGGCGTGAACGATGGCGGCGTCCAGGCCGGCCTCGATGGCGTGGTTCAGAAAGACCGAGTTCAGCCGATGGCGGATCAGGGGTTTCAGGCCGAAGGAGATGTTTGATACACCCAGCAGGGTATGGACACCCGGGAGCTCGGCCTTGATGCGTCGTATAGCATCCAGGGTCTCGATAGCGGCCCGGCGCAGCTGCTTGTCGCCGCTGCCCAGGGTGAAAGTGAGGGCATCGAAGAAAATATCCTCCGGCGGCAGACCGTGCCGGTTGACGGCCAGATCGTATAACCGATGAGCCACGGCCACCTTTCGGTCAGCTGTCCCGGCCATGCCCTCTTCGTCAATGGTGAGGGCTACCACCCCCGCCCCGTATCGATGGCACAGCCCGAGGGTCCGAACCGCTTGCTCCTCGCCGTCTTCCAGGTTGATGGAATTGATGATACACTTGCCCGCCAGGTTCTGGAGGGCGGCTTCGATGGCCGGAGATTCGGTGGAATCGATCATGACAGGGATGGTGCAACCGGTATTCAACAGGAAAGCGAATCGACCCAGGTCCTTTGCCTCATCCCGACCCACGTAAGCGACGGATACGTCCAGAATATGGGCCTGTTCCTGCACCTGGTCCCTGGCCACCGAGAGCATACCGTCCAGGTCGTCGGCCAGCAGGTAGTCCCGGAACCGCTTGGAGCCGTTGGCGTTGGTACGCTCGCCGATGATGAGGGGCTTGGGATCGGTGTCGAAGGCAGCCGTGCCGTAAAGGGACGAGGCGGACGGCTCCAGCCGCGGTGTGCGCTGCTGGGGCTCCAGACCGCCCACCTGGTCCACCACCGCTTTCAGGTGCTCCGGCGTAGTGCCGCAGCAGCCCCCCACAACGTTCACACCCAGGTCAACAACGAAATGCCGCAGCTCGCGGGCCAGTTCCTCCGGCGTCAGGTCGTAGACCATCTGTCCGTCGACGTTCCGGGGCAGCCCGGCGTTGGGAATGACCGAGATAGCGCGGTCCCAGCTGGACGCCAGGGTACGCACGTGGGCCCCCATGTCCCTGGGTCCCGTGGCGCAGTTAAGGCCCAGCACATCAATCGGGAAGGGGGCCAGGGTGACGATAGCCGTGAGCATGTCCGAGCCCAGCAGCATGGCGCCGGTGGTTTCCATCGTGACCTGGGCAATAACGGGCAGGCGCACTTTCCGGGCCTCGAACTCGTCGAAGATGGCGATAAGAGCCGCCTTGGTCTGCAGCAGGTCCTGGCAGGTCTCCACGATGAGCAGGTCAGCCCCGCCGTCGATCAGACCGGCGGCCTGGCGGCGGTAGGCGGCGTGGAGGTCCTGGAAAGAGATGTGTCCCAGGGAGGGCAGCCTGGTTCCCGGCCCCATTGAACCGGCCACGAAGCGGGGATGGTCGGCGGTGGAGAAGTCGGCGGCTACTTCCTTTGCAAGAGCGGCGGCCTCCTTATTCAGGTCATAATCCTCGTCGGCCAGGTCGTACTCGGCCAGGACCACTGCCGTGCCGCCGAAGGTGTCGGTCTCCACCACGTCGCAGCCCACTTCCAGGAAGGAAGCGTGCAGCTCGCGGATGACGTCAGGCCTCGAACGCACCAGGATTTCGTTGCAGCCCTCGCGGCCCTGGAAATCGTCCAGGGTAAGGTTCCGCTCTTGCAGGTTGGTCCCCACGGCCCCGTCGAAGACGACGACCCGCTGACGGAGGAGGTCAAGGAAAGAATGTGATTTCTTGCTGAAAGTATGCCTCGCTTGTTTTGATACGTACGTATTTGCCGGGGCTGAATTTAGGCAGGGAATGGGGCTGATGGGAGCGGAAGGGGGGAACGAAAAATAATCCTCGGAGTTATTACGGGGCAGCGGTTATAGCCTCAAGAGCCGTTTTCGGCAATCGAATGGCTGAAAAGAACTCGCATGGATAAAGGTAATCTTCTCCTGATTCGTCTATCACGCGAATGAAGAGGTTTCCTTCCACCTTCTCCTCCCCTATTTTCTGATAGACTTTCATCCGCTCCAACGAGGCCTCATAGCCCTGGTTATTGATGCAGATCACGAAGTGTACTTCTTTTTCCATTACTTGTATCCGTTCAGGTTAAGAACCGTTTAATCTTGAACTCACGCTTCCCTATGCTGTGAGCTTCATACCAGTGCACCTCCGCCTTCTTCCTGGTACCATCCTTTAAGCGGATATCTGCACGACCTTTCATCTTTCTCCAGCGTCCTTTGCCATATACTTTGTTCAGGCGCGAAAGTTCACGAATAGCGGACCCTGTAGCAATGATTTCCTGATCGATAACTTCGCCAATGATATCAAAGTACATGAGACATGCCAACCGTTAAAATGTACGAAGGCGGTTATGTTTCAGCAATAGCCGTGAAAGATATTTTGATCCCGTCGAACACGACAGCGCGCGGGCGGAGAAGGTTCAGGAAGGGGTGTGGTTTATCGTTGAAAGTATGCCTCGCTTGTTTTGATACGTACGTATTTACCGGGGCTGAATTTAGGCAGGGAATGGGGGATGGTGGGAGGGAAAGGGACGTGGGGCTAGTGCTAAGCGCTGTCTACAGCTGATCGGGTAAGTGAGATATCTGGCAAATAGCTTATAATTATTTCTCTTCCATCGATTTTTTAGTTTCTTCATATTGTTCTAACATCGCTCTCTCTTCTTCTTCTTCAACTTCTTTTTTCGTGTATATAACTATCTTTGGCTTATGAAAGCCCGTGGTAATGTGGTGAATATCGTCCTTTATTTTTTCTATGTTCCTTGCCATTGCATGTAATGGGGGCGTACCTAACTGGAGGAGGCCCTTCAGTTCAGAAAAATTAATAGTATAATTATCATAATACGCCTTTCCTGAGCTATTTTTATAATTTACGTCTATTCCTATTGAAATTTCTTGTTTTTCCTCATAATTCTCCGTCATGCTTGTTAGGAATGATTGTTTCTTCTGATTTGGTGCAAGGTACTTTATCCCTTTCTTAATGAAGCCTATATCTGAAAAAAGTCTATCTTTAAAAAAATAGAAATCTCCATCCAATTCAAATGCAATGTTATATGCAGGCCCTAAGCCAATATTTTGAATTATTATGTCGACCATATTTATTGACTCTTCTCTTGGCTGAATAGAGATTGATATTTTAGGTTCTGTTTGGGCTTCTCTCATCCTTTTTGTTTCTGAGACTAATTTCCATGTCAAAATTGCATACACAAGTGTAGCCAATGCCACTATTCCAGCAAATAATACAGAAAAGGCACCGCTATTTGCGTTGAAGAAGTCTAATAACATACTTTTAACTTGCTTAATGCTTTATTACTGACCTGACCAATTTAATTCTTATAGGAGGTCATCGGCCTTTAGACCATTTTCAAGTTCCTCCAGGCTGATCTTCGGCTCATCTCGCCGTTCGACAATGGCGGCAAGGTCTCTTACATCCTCCAGTAACCGTTCGTAGTCATCGATGGGCAGGACAACGAACTTCTTCTCACCCGACTCATTGATGATGTACTGCCGCTTCGAATTTGTTTCTTCCATGCGCGGAAACTCCCATTGGTTAGATATACCCGATTTAGAATAAGTTACAAGGATACAGGCGGCTGGGCAATGCCAGGCTCAGGCCTTAGGCCTGGATATTCATCCCCATGGCCCCGTCGAAGATGACGACCCGCTGGGTCACTAGGGCGAGGAAGGGGTGGTCTTTCGTGTTCATGTTCAGCCCTGCAGCGTCCCGAGCCTTAACTGTGTCAGATATCCTCACAATTCTTGTTTCCACCCAGCCTTGAAAATTGTAACTATTTGTTCTGGCCTTATTTTATCCCCTTTGTTCTTATAGCCTAAATCTTTTCTAAATGCTAATATGGCCATTCCAAAATGAATTTCATATTCTTTTAAATTCTTAATACTTTCTGGAAACTGCTTCTCATGAAACACTGCATATTGCTGTAATTCACTTTCCTTCTTTTCAGCACGACCCAGCTTAATTCGTATCCAAGGACTTACCAGCTATAAAAACAGTCCTAATATAATGGTGGTTATCGCAGTAGGTATTGATTTCAGAAATTCCGATATAATGAATTCCATTAATAGCCTTTAACTGTATTGAGATTTTTTATAGTACCCACCCTCATGGCAGTCGCCACCCGTGCCTGAAGACCATGGCTCGGGAGTTCCACCGATGTCTTACAATAATTTCCCTACTTAGGGGAAATATCTGTAAATGTCTTTCCTATGTAACACCCGCATAAAGACCAGTTCGCCGCCTCTATCTTCAAAGCCAATTCGATAATGTCCGATTCGAATTCGAAAATAATTCTTATCTCCGGTTATCTTTCTCACGTTCTTTATGTCCTGGACATGATCTACTTTGGGGATTTCATGAAAAACAAGGCTGACAATTTTTTGGTAAGCGTTACGGGGCAATTTCTCCAGGTCTTTCAGAAATGCCTTCTTGAACGCGACCTTCATTCGCTGTAATGGAGTTGCAGCTTGGCTTCTGTCAGGTCGACTTCCTCGTCTTCAACAACCTCTTCCATGGCTTTCAGCAGACCGTAGTCCAGAAGCAGTTCCTCGATCTTCGTATACGACTTGTAGTCCAGGATTACGGATTGAATCTCACCATCGCCGTTCACGATAAATGACTTTATGATTTCCATACTAATCCCCTTTCGTCTGATAACTGTTGGCGCAAGCTAGTCAACGAGGCGGCTTGTTTCAATGTGAAAACACACAGGCTTACGTATTCAGGATGTAGCACATCGAGCGTGACATTGCTATGCCCCGGAAGTCATCCAGGCAGAGGTTGCGGGCCCGGATGTTCGTCCCCACGGCCCCATCGAAGATGACGACCCGCTGCCGGAGGAGGTCAAGGAAGGGATGTGATTTCTTGCTGAAAGTGGGCCTCGCTTATTTTGCTACGTACATATTTGCCGGGGCTGAATTTAGTTAATAGCAGACGCTTTGGGGAGGGAAAGGGAGGGGTGAGTAGGGCGTTCTACCCTCACCGCTCCCCATACCTTGTAAGCAGCGCTTTATGATGGCTGCCATGTTCATGGCGCGGAACCTGCCGCGGCCGCGGGAGCGTATCCCAGCGGAAGCATCGCTGGCAATGTAGTGCAATTCGGCGTAAACTTGAGTTATGACACGCCAATATGATGTTGTTGTCGAGCGGGATGTTGACGGATACTACGTGGCTTCCGTTCCGGCTCTGCGCGACACCGAGATCATACGCGATAAGCTTCAAGCCAATCTGTAAGCCGAGCATGCTGCTTTCCTAACCAAGCGATGAAGTTGCCCATGGACACTCCCCAGCCCAACTTCGCCTTCCGCATGATGGCCGCCATGTTCAGAATGCGCGCCCTGACAATAGCGATCCGGTTAGGTCTGCTGGCCCTGGCAGTGCTGCTGTTCAGCGGGTGTCTGGCCCGCCGCCTGACCGAATTTACCGATCAGATCCGCCAGACCTACCAGCTCTCCGAGGACGAGTTGAAACGCGTGCAGTTCTACACCAACCACACCTTGGTCCTAACCGCCGTGCAGGAAATCCGGGAACCCCCCGCACCCAACCGGCGCGGGAGGCCGAAACTGGACCTGCGCTACGTTGACCGGGTGGTGATCCGTCGGCACACACCAGGTGTTGTGATTACCGTTGGTGATCAGTGGTTGGATGTGAGCTTCGAAGAGGGAGCATGGCTGCGTTTTACCTGGAAGCCCAGCGATCGCTATCTGTTGGACGATAGTACAGTGATGTATGGTGATAAACAGTACAACGTAGAGTGCGTGCCCCGGCGCTTCAGTAAGGGCCCGGCCTCCCTGCTTATCCGGAAAGACTTGATGCCAAAGACCAAAGTGCGGAGTAAAAAGGCGAAGGGCCGCCAGCCATAGTGGAGCTGACGAAGCGTCCCGTGCACTTGGAAGGGAAAATGAAGACTGTTTGCCTATTGGAATATTGTCAGCGAGGCGGATGAAATAACTGTCAGCGTAATCTAATTCGCAAGGAGGATCAAACCATGCAGATAAAACCCCACCCTAAGCTCCTCACCAAACAATTGCTGATCCTTATGACAGTCTCTTTCTTCGTGGCATTTACCGGTGTTCTGCTGCAGCTCCTTATTCCGCTGGCGGAAGGTGTGACCTCCCGGCAGGTGGCCGGTATCCTCTGGCCTATCATCCTCGGTCTGATCGGGGCCTTATGGGTTATCGCGGCACCTATTATCGTGCTATGGATCCGGAACCTGGCCTACTGCATCGAGGAAGACCGCATTACTATTTTCAAGGGTATTCTCACCAAAATGCAGCAGAACATTCCCTACCGGGCCATTACCGATTTCATGATGCACCGCTCGCTTTACGACCGCTTCCTGGGTATCGGTGCGATTCGCATTCAGACCGCGGGTCAGTCTCAAACCGTGACGGGCTACGAAGGGCAGCTGGCGGGATTGCTGGAGTGGGATGATCTGCTGCAACAATTGCGCGAAAAAGTCAGTAAGCTACACCCTGTGGCTGAAGCGGTAACTGTGGCGGAACCTGTGGCTCAACAGGGAAGTGAGGATCGGTTCCAGCAAATACTTGAGGAGCTGCAATCCATTCGAAAAATGCTGGAAGACGCCATCCACCAGACCGATTAATGAAGCCCCAAGCCCTCCTTTCCCTGGACGCTACCATCAACCTGGCCCTGGGTCTGTTGCTGGTAGTCTTTCCCAGGGGTGTTATGGCCTTCGTTGGTGTCCCGATTCCCGAGAGTGCCTTTTACCCCAGCATCCTGGGGGCGGTGCTTACCGGGATCGGCCTGGCCTTGCTGCTGGAGCGATTCCAAGGTAAGGGAGGAATGCCTGGATTGGGCCTCGGTGGGGCTATCGCCATTAATATCTGCGGTGCCGGTGTATTGATGGCATGGCTGCTGGTCGGTGGCCTGGATATCCCGCTGCGGGGCATCATTTTTCTGTGGGCGGTGGCGTTGACAGTCCTGGGGATCAGTTTTGTGGAGCTTTTGGCAATATATAAAAAAGAAAGGAGCTGAAAATACTCCTTGATATGAGCGGGAGCCATAGTTAAAGCCGGCAGGTTTCCCTTTGCCGAAACCTGCGAAGGGCCTATATTCGCCATTAATGATTGGACAATCACAGAAAGGAGAACGAGCTATGACAACTTTCTTCATGTTCGGCATCTACTCCAATGAGGCTCTGGATGATATCAGCCCAGGGCGGACCAGCGACGTCGAGAAGCTAATCGCCAAGTACGACGGCAAGGTGAATAGCATGTACGCCCTCATGGGTGAGCAGGACCTGATACTGATCATCGATTTCCCCGATGCCCAGCACGCCATGCAGGCGTCCGTCGCTTTGAGCAAGCTTACCGGCATCTCATTTTCCACCTCACCGGCTGTACCCGTAGCGGAGTTCGACCAGCTGATGGCCAAGGTGTAGACCGGAGAAAGCCCCGCTGATACAACTCGGGCATAGCATCCTGCCTGGGGCCGGGTAGTAGGGCTGCCATACGCACGGCCGTGAAAGGAAAAGTCTGTCTGATCACCGGCGCCAACCGGGGTATCGGCAAGGCCGCCGCCCTGGGACTGGCCCGCAGGGGGGCGGCTGTCATCATACACTGCCGGGACCGGCAGCTGGGCGAGACCGCCCGGGAGGAGATCATTGCTGAGACCGGGAACGGTGCCATTGAGGTTATGGTGGCCGATCTTGCATCCCTGGAGGCGGTGCACCATCTGGCGGAAGAAGTTAAGCGGCGGCATATCACCCTGCATGTCCTAGTGAACAATGCCGGTCTCGCCAAACGCCGCCATACGTTGACAGAAGACGGCCTCGAAACCACCTTTGCGGTGAATCACCTGGCCCCCTTCCTGCTCACCCACCTGCTGCTGGACACCCTGAAAGGCAGCGCCCCGGCCCGGATCGTGAACGTGGGCTCCATGGTGCATCGGTGGGGGAAGATCGACTTCTGTGACCTTATGGGCCAGCGTCATTACAGCATGGGCCGGGCCTACAATCAATCCAAGCTGGCCAATGTACTATTCACCCGCGAACTGGCCCGCCGGCTCGAAGGGAGCGGTGTTACCGTCATCTGCGTTCATCCCGGCATGGTGGTCTCCGACCTGGGACGGGAGTACACCGGTTTTATGGGACTCCTGGCCAACAAGCTCTGGCGGCCCTTTATGCGCAGCCCGGAGCAAGGGGCGGATACGGTTATCTACCTGGCGTCATCGCCGGATGTGGCAGGAGTAACCGGGAAGTATTTCGCCAACCGGCGGGCGGTAAGGTCATCCAGAGTATCCTATGACCCGGTCCTGGCCCGGCGGCTGTGGGAGGTAAGCGAAAGGCTGACTGGACTGGGGTAATGAGCATAGTCAAGGGCATTATCTTCGGCGTCGCGGCGTTGGTAATTGTCCTGGTCTCCTGGTCCTCCCTAAGCCAACCCCGGTCGCACGGTTTCCCGCGCTTTTTCGCCTTTATGGGCATCCTGGTACTGTTCGTGCTCAACGTGGATAGCTGGTTCAGCGATCCCTTCACACTCCTCCACATGGTCTCATGGGCGCTGCTAACGGCCTCTCTCATCCTGGCGGTGCACGGCTTTTACCTGCTGCGCGTCGTCGGCAAACCGAAGGAGGGTTTTGAGGACACCACCATGCTGGTACGGGTAGGGGCCTACCGCTATATCCGCCATCCGCTCTACGGCTCCCTACTCTGGCTGGCCTGGGGCATCTGCTTGAAGAATCCGTCGATCCTGAGTATCGGCCTGGCGTTGGCGGCCACCGCGCCCCTCATTGCCACGGCCAGGATCGAGGAAGCGGAGAACACCCGGCGCTTCGGCGACGACTACGCCGCATATATGAAAACGACGAAGATGTTTATCCCGTATTTGCTATAGATGAAATTGTCGGCAATGTGGCTCGGGCAGTAGCTCCTACTGTTCTTTCACATTACCGCTATCCGGCGGCGCTGTTTGGGGCTTAGTAGTCGTCGTATCCAGCAGCTCCTCCAGATCCACTCCCAGGCCCCAGCCGGCTCGCTTATGGGGGTCGGTCTTGATGCGCACGTGGCTGACTACCTGCCCGTCCGGACCCCGCTCGATCACCTCCTGCTCGCCAGTGTCCCGGTGGAAAATGTACCGGAACTCCCGCACCCGACGCATTTTTTCTCCCTGGAACCAGGTCTCGTTGATAAGGAAGCCCAAACTGTCGTAGTCCAGGAATACGGCCCCGATCAGCTGCCCCTGGGTACTCATGAACTTGTAGGACACGACCCGGAAGGTGGAATCCACCCTCACCTCGGTGAACCGGTTGCGGAAGTCGGGCACGAATTCCATCCCGTAGGCGTACTCGATGAACTCGCGAGACTTAGGCTCATCGCCGAACAGGACCTCCCGGATAATGAGGCTGTCGGGTGTCAGCTCCAGCAGGCGCTTGACGGATTTGTCATCCTCCCAGTATTCGTATGAGCGGGTTTTGATCAGCGAATCTACCCTGGTATGCCAGCTCATGAGTCGCACGAAGCCCTGGTCATCATAGACCACCTTCAGGTAATCGGCCTCGTGGACTTCGAAGGGGAAGAGCTTAATGCCCTGACGGAAGGTCTGCTCACTGCGGTAGAACTCCGTGCGGGGGGCGGCCTGCCGGGCGGGGAGTGAGACAGCCAGCAGCAACAG
>CAZQOY010000053.1:0-3198 GCA_964595095.1 uncultured bacterium
CCGGTCACCAGTCACCAATCAGATGCTGGATGCTGGATGCTGGATGCTGGATGCTACCAATCACCAGTCACCGATCACCAATTACCAATTCTATTTCTCACTCGGCGTTCTCCGCGTGCTCTGCGGTTAATCTCTTTAGAGTGCTACTGCTACTGCCTACTGCCTCTTCTTTCCAAGCCTTCCCGCCAGATTATCCCAATCTCCCCCGCTTAGATGCTTTAATTTCCGCCTCGTGAGCTTTTCCATCCGCCATTATCACCTCATAACGCTGGGACTTCTACTGCTCGTTGGCAGCGGGCTGGGTCAGGATTACCAATGGCCCACCGAAGCCAGCCGCAGGATCACAGCCACCTTTGGCGATATGCGTCCCCGCCGGTACCACGCCGGACTGGATGTCGCCACCAACGGTACCAGCGGGTATGAGGTCTATGCCGTGGAAGACGGCTACGTGGAGCGGCTGCTGGTCGGTACGAAAGGCTACGGCAAGGTCATCTATCTGCGCCTGAAGGACCGGCGGCTGGCCGTATATGCGCATTTGCAGAAGTTCGCCCCGGGCCTGGAACGGCGGGTCCTTACCCTCCAGGAACGCCAGGGGAGGTACGCCCTGGACCTGCGGTTCGGGCGCTCCGACATTCCGATACGGCGGGGAGACGTGATCGGCTATACCGGGGATACGGGTACTATCTCCGGCCCCCACCTGCATTTCGAGCTGCGGGACCCGCAGAACCGCCCGCTTAACCCCCTGGCCAACGGCATTGAATTCGAAGATGACGCCGGACCGGAAATCGCTTCGGTGGCGATTATCCCCCTCTCGCCGGAAACGGTCGCCCACGGAAGCACGCTGCCCTCCATTATCCCTGCGCTCAGAACCGGAAACCGACGGTACGTCATCGTTGATACCATCGCTGTTGCGGGGCCTTTCGGCTTGGCGGTGGAAGCCTACGACCGGCTCCCGGAGGTTCGCTATCGCCAGACCCTGTACGGGCTTAGCCTCGCGGTGGACGGCATGCGGCGCTATGCTATCCAGTTCGACCGCTACCGTTTCGAGGAAGGCCAGCTCATGGAACTGGAACGGGACTATGCCCAGTGGCGGCGGCGGCGTGCGGACTTCCACCGCCTATTCACCACCCCCGACAACGACTCCCTTTCGTTTGTGCAATCCGGTTCCAGTGCGAAGCTCAAGCTGACGCCCGGGTATCACCGCTTTGCTATCAAGGTTTGGGACCAGAGCCGCAACGTAGCCGTTCTCAAAGGCGTGCTGGCCTATACACCTCCCACCCGGTTGGAAGCCGCGGCGGCCTGGTCTGACGATGAAAACGGCTGGGTCATTACGCTGGATTCCAGCACCCCTCTGCGTAAGTATCACCTCTTTTTCTTCGACATCCGGGGGCGGCAGGTAGACCAGTTCAGCCACCATGTCAAACAGCCCGCCGGCCGGCAGCAGCGGTTTGTGATACCCAGGACTACCGGCTGGCGGCGCATTGTTCAGATCGTCGGGGTGGACCGCTGGGGGGCCAGACTCGAACCGGTCCATCTCAGCCTGATCTCCAATAAAGACATAACCCGCCAGCGCAAGTTTACCTTCCAGATCGAGCACCTGGACAACGGCGTCATTTTTCAGGTAAGCAGCGATTACTACCTGCCCCTGCCGCCCGAGCTGCTGCTTCGCACCGGAGAGGGGGTTCAGCGGTATACTACCAGGATGGTCAGCCCCGTAGATTTCGTCTCCCCCACCTTTTACCTGTCCCAACTGGCCGGTTTGGAGGAGGTGATCATCCGGGTGAACCTCGATCCGGCCTATGAGGTGCGCCTACCGGTTGCGGGTGTAGTGGTGCCTCCTGCTGAGCGGAGGCGGCTGACCGACATCAGTGGGAATATCCAGCTGGATTTTCGCCCGGGGACGTTTTATGACAGCACCTTTGTCTGGCTCTCCCACAGCGAGGCCCCCCCACCCGACGGTGCCCGACTCGTAACGCTTCCGGTAAAGGCCGGACCTCTTACCCGGCCCTATAAAGGGCCCGCTAGTCTTAAGATGCTGGCCCCCACCAATCGCCTGCTGCCGGACCATGCCGGCATCTTTTATCTGGACCAGCGTACGGGCTGGGAATTCATGACACCCGCAGGCTCTGCCAGCCCCGACGACCTTATCGAAACGCGGGCTTACCGTACACTGTTCACCAGCGGAGAGGTTTTTGCTCTTCTGGAAGAGAGCGAACCGCCGGTTATTGAGCTCCTGAGGCCCGGGGATGGCGCCACCTACCGCCGGGGGGACCTGCGGAGGATCCGCTTCAATATCGAGGATCGGGTTGCCGGTATCAAAGACGAGACAGCCATTTCTCTTACACTGGATGGCCAGCCCCGGATTTTCGAGTACAACACCTTCAGGAAGGCGGTAACTTATGTCCTGCCGGCCCTCCTGCAGCGGGGTATGCACGAAATGGTCATCAAAGCCACCGATCAGCTGGGCAATACCGCCACCAGAAATGTAGCCTTCTTTATTGAATAATGTTCTTCCCCTACAAGGATGACAATCCCCGTATCCTCGTCCCTTATGTAACCTATTCAATACTGGCGGTGAATGTGCTGGTCTTCATCTATCAGACATTCCTGATGAGTCAAATATCCCAGCAGGCCTTTACACTGCGATTCGGGCTTATCCCGGCCTATTTCTGGAGCGGTGACAATCTGGCAGTTCTTGAATACAACCGGAAAATCCTGGAACAACTCTACCCGCCATCCACCTGGAGCAGCCTCCTTCATATACAACTGCTGCCTGGCGTGCTGACCCTGTTTACTTCTCCTTTTATTCATGCCGGCTGGATGCACATCATAGGCAACATGCTCTTCCTGTACGTCTTCGCCGACAACGTGGAAGGAGCGCTGGGACACGTTCGGTTCGTTCTGTTCTACTTCCTGACGGCCCTGGCCGCCGGTTTCCTGCACCTGGTTGTGGTTCCGGGCAGTATGCTGCCGGTGGTGGGGGCCAGCGGTGCCGTTTCCGGTGTCCTGGGGGGCTACCTGGTGCGCTACCCCCGGGCCCGCATCCACGTGCTGGTATTCATCGTTATTTTCATCACTACCATCCGACTGCCCGCCATGGTAGTCCTGGGGTTCTGGTTCCTGATACAGGCCGTCAGCGGACTCGTCAGCCTGCAGGCGCAGCTGGTGGGCGGCGTGGCCTGGTTTGAGCACATCGGC
>CAZQOY010000053.1:3208-11114 GCA_964595095.1 uncultured bacterium
GGGTTTGTGGCCGGTTTTTCATACATGGTAATTTCCAGCTGGGGCAGTAAATTCCGCTTCAGGCGTAATGAATATTACTGAGCTCATTCGGCAGGCGCAGTCGGCGCGGGAACGAGCCAGAGCGCCCTACAGCCGCTACCCCGTGGGCGCGGCAGTCCTGGCCAGCTCCGGTAAGGTCTATCCGGGCTGTAATATCGAGTCCAATGCCTTTCCCACCTCCATCTGCGCCGAGCGGGTCGCAATTTTCAGCGCCATCGCCTCCGGCGAGCGCAGCTTTAAGGCCCTGGCCGTCGTCTCTAATGATAGCGCCCCGCCCTGCGGCGCCTGCCGCCAGGTAATCTATGAGCAGTGCGGTGAGATTCCGATCTATGTCGCAGGGCCAGATGGTAAGTCGCAACAAGAATTTTCCACTTCACAACTGTTGCCGTGTCCCTTTGACCTCAGTAAATCCTAAATCCAGAGCGATACTGATCGGTATTGCCGGAGGTACCGGGTCGGGCAAGACCTCCATCGCTAAGGCCCTGACGAAAGAGCTGGGTCGTGATGAAGTGGTGGTGCTGGAACAGGATTCCTACTACAACGACCTGGGCCACCTGCCGCCCGCCGAGCGCATGCGGGTCAATTTCGACCATCCCGATTCGGTGGACTTCGAGCGCATGCGACAGGACCTGCAAGCCCTCCTGAGCGGCAAGTCTGTGGATGTTCCCATCTACGACTACTCGGCCCACACCCGCAAGGCCGAAAGCCGACACATAAGCGGCCACCGGGTTATCATCCTGGAAGGAATCCTGGTACTGGCCGACACCACCGTCAGGGAGCTCATGGACATAAAAATCTACGTGGATACTTCCGATGACGTGCGCGTCATCCGCCGAATGACGCGGGACATCAAGACCCGGGGCCGCTCCATTGAGTCGGTGGTGGACCAGTATTACAAGACCGTGCGGCCCATGCACGAGCAGTTCGTGGAACCCACCAAGCGGTTCGCCGATATCATCATCCCCGAAGGGGGGCACAACCTGGTGGCCATCGACATCCTGACGACTAAAATCGCCGCCCTGCTGGGTGAGGACCACACGAGGGGAGAGGTAATCGTGCCATGACCCAGACCCCCCGCCATAGTGGCTGGATCGAGGTGATCAGCGGCAGCATGTTCAGCGGCAAGACCGAGGAGCTGATCCGGCGGCTGCGGCGGGCCCAGATCGCCCGGCAGTCGGTGGCTATTTTCAAGCCACGACTGGACGACCGCTACGACGGGAGCGAGATCGTCAGCCACAGCCAGCTGCGCATCCCGTCCACTCCCGTCGATTCCCCGGAAGAGATTCTCCAGCGTGCCGACGAAGCCGATGTAATCGGGATTGATGAAGCGCAATTCTTCCAGCAGGAGATTGTTGCCGTGACCAGGGAACTAGCCAGCCGGGGCAAGCGGGTGGTGGTGGCCGGCCTGGACAAGGACTTTCGGGGGGAACCCTTCGGCGCTATGCCCGAGCTCATGGCCGAAGCGGAGTATGTGACCAAGACGCTGGCTATCTGCATGCAGTGCGGTGAGCCGGCTAATTTCACCCAGCGGCTGACCAGTGACGAGCGCCGGATCCTCATCGGCGAGACCGACATCTACGAGGCCCGCTGCCGGCGGTGCTTCGAGCCGCTACCTGCGGAACAAGCCATGAACTATAAGGAATCCAGATGAGGTTCATCAGCCTTCTCGGCATGCTCGCTCTCCTGGCCATTGCCTGGGGGATGTCGGTGAATCGCACCAAAATCAGGCTGCGGCCTATTATCTGGGGCCTGGCTCTGCAGTTCCTTTTCGCCATTATCATTCTGCTTGAAAACGCCTGGAGCTTTGTAGGGATGTCATTACTGGGACTGCTGGTGGTCCTGTACCTGTTTCAGCAGGATGTCAGGAATGCCCGGAACGGCAACTTCTATGCCCTGGCCGTGCTGGCGGGCGCTGTGGCTTTGGGTTGTCTCCTGGTCATCCTGGGAGGGGCCGTCAACCTGGCCTGGATTATGTTGCTATTAGTACTTGCCCTTGTTGTAAACACCTGGAAGCTGCGATGGGCACCGCTGAGCCGTTACTTGGGCGCTGCACTGGTGATCGCTCTTGTCGCCGGCGCAATAGCATCCGGATATTACGGCAAGACCGTCTTTCAATCCTTCTCGAATAAGATCGCCGATTTCCTGAATCTGGCCTATTACGGCGCCGCATTCCTCTTCGGCAACCTGGTCAATCCCGAATACTTCTTCACACCCAGTGGGGGAACCTGGCCCGGCTTCGGTTATCAATTCGCCTTCAAGGTCCTCCCCACCCTCATCTTCTTCGGCGGGTTCATGTCCGTCCTGTACTACCTGGGCATCATGCAGCGGATCATCCTCGCAATGAGCCGGTTCATGCAGTGGACCATCGGCACCAGTGGTGTGGAGACCCTGTCCTGCTCGGCCAATATCTTCGTCGGTCAGACAGAAGCGCCCCTGCTTATCAAGCCCTTCCTCCCGGAAATGACCACCTCCGAGCTGTTCACTATCATGGTAGGGGGCTTTGCCACCATTGCCGGCGGGGTCCTGGCGGGTTACATCGCCATGGGCATCAACGCGGGCCACCTGGTGGCGGCCTCGGTCATGTCGGCCCCGGCGGCCCTGGCGGTGGGCAAGCTTATCTATCCCGAAACGGAGCACTCCGCTACGGCCGGGGACATGGACCTGCCCCCCATCGAAAGCGGCTCGAATGTTATCGAGGCCGCCACCAAGGGCATCAGCGACGGGCTGAAGCTGGCCGTCAACGTGGGGGCCATGCTGATCGGCTTTATCGCCCTTATCGCGGTAGTCGACGTGATGCTCAACTGGCTGGATAAACTCATCGACGGCACCCTGCTCGGCGGCCAACTGGTCCAGTATGATTACTCCTCTATATTCTCTCCCATCAAGCAGGAATACAGCGGCGTTTTCCCCGGCTCCCTCAAGACGCTGTTCGGATCCATCCTGAGGCCCCTGGCCTGGCTCATGGGTGTCAGATGGGAATATGCTGATGAAGTGGGCAACCTGCTGGGCATCAAGATTTCCCTAAACGAGTTCGTGGCCTACGGCACCCTGGGGGGCTATATCCATGAGAATATCCTCGACGAGCGGGCCCAGATTATCGCTACCTATGCCCTGTGCGGCTTCGCCAACTTCTCCTCCATTGGTATCCAGATAGGCGGTATCGGTGCGTTCATCCCCAAGCGAAGGGGGGAGCTGAGCCGCATCGCCCTGCGGGCCATGTTCGGTGGGGCCATCGCCTCCTGGCTGACGGCTACAGTAGCGGGGATGATATTATGAGTTTTATTAAAATAAGGGGAATTTTATGCACTTGATTCTCATCGGCCCGCCGGGTGTCGGCAAGGGGACCCAGGCCCGGCAACTGGCCGAACACTTCGGCATCCCCCAGATTGCCACCGGCGACATGCTCCGGGTCCACGTCAGGGACAAGACCGTGCTGGGCCAACAGGCCCAGTCATACATGAATAAGGGCCAGCTGGTGCCCGATGACGTCATCCTGGCCATGGCGGAGGCCCGGCTGCGGGAGCCGGATGCCGCTGGCGGCTTCATCCTCGACGGCTTCCCCCGCACGGTGTACCAGGGGGTAGGCCTGGCCGCTATCATGGAGCGGCTGGGCATGGCCATTGACGCCATTGTGGCCATTTCGGTGAATCAGGATATCGTTCTCACTCGCCTCGCCGCCCGCCGTTCCTGTGCCCGGTGCGGCGCGGTATACAACCTGGTCGTCAATCCCCCCAAGACCATGGGTGTGTGCGACGCCTGCGGTGGCACCGAGCTTATCCAGCGCGAAGACGACCGCCCGAAAACCATCAGGAAGCGGTTTGACGTCTACCAGGAGCAGACCTTTCCCCTCCTCGCCTACTATCGTCCCACCGGCCTGCTCAGGGAGGTGGCCGGCGACGGAACGATGGATGAGATCTTCAACAACATCCTGGCAGCCCTGCCCGAAAAGCCCGACCAAGGCTGATTTCTGCGGCAACCGGAACATGCTGCGTATCGGGATTACGGGCGGGCTTGGTTCGGGTAAGTCCACCGCAGCCCGTTTCTTCGGCGAACGGGGTGCCCTGGTCTTCGATGCCGACCTGGAAGCCAAATTGATCCTCCAGCACCACGTGCCGACGCGCCGGGCGGTTATTGAAGCTTTTGGCGAAGCGGTGCT
Organism: uncultured bacterium; assembly: GCA_964595095.1. Classification (GTDB taxonomy): domain Bacteria; phylum Fidelibacterota; class Marinisomatia; order SCGC-AAA003-L08; family TS1B11. Next base: position 7,404 of record CAZQOY010000053.1, read on the forward strand.
CAACGAGGGAGGGGAAATCGACTTCGGGCGGCTGGCCGTGTATGCCTTTGCCACACCGCAGCGGCAGCAGCGACTCAACGATATCATCCACCACGAGGTAATATGGGTGGCCAAGCGGGAGTTTGCCACCGCCGACCAGAGGGGAGTTGCCATGTTCGTAGTGGACGCACCCCTGCTCTTCGAAGCCCGCATGGAGCACCACCTGGACTACACCCTGGCGGTGGTGGCCGATGAGGAGCTGCGGGTCAAGCGGGCTATGGCACGGGGAATTCTGACCGAAGAGGATATCCGCAAACGGATGCGCCTACAGCTCTCCGACGAGGAGCGGGCCGCCCGGGCCGACTTCGTCATCTATAACAATGGCACCCTGGAGGAGCTGCACCAGCAGCTGCAGGAAATCTACGACACCCTTGGCAGGAGTCACCAGTCCTAGACTTATCGACCTCAATAGTAACCGCGGGGCGATTGCCGGAGCCGCTGGACCAGGAAAAGCTCACGAATCGCGATACCATCATCCGACTGGCCCAGAAAGTCTTCTGCCATCATCCTAACCTGGTAGCCCAGATTGAGACCCATATGGGGCCGGTAGTTATCAAATGGTTTGGATGGCGTAGTCCCATCCGCTTCTATCTCAGTCCCGCTTTACCCGGTCGGGCCTGGACCAGCTGGGAAGTTGCCCAGGCTCTCGATAAGGTAGCCGCCCGCACACCCAGACCTATCTATGTCTATACACGGAGGAGACATGGGTTTATAATAGAAAATTACTTAATATCAGCGAGTATTAATCCCCACCAGACCCTGCGGGTCTTTTTAAAGTCCGACGCATCCCGCCTTATGATGGAGAAGGCCGTGAAAGATCTGGCTCTGAGCATCGCCCGCATGCATAAGGCAGGTATCCAGCATCGGGACTTCACCACGGCTAACTTTCTGGTGAACGAACAGGGCGAGGTCTATATCGTGGACTTAAACCGGGCACGGCTCCGACGGCGTCTCTCCAACAGGCGCCGCCTTGCCGATCTGGCCAGACTGAATTTCAACGCAAGAAACCCCGAGCTGGGAGCGCATTTGTCTCACCTGTTTTTCAAGGTGTATAGAGCAGAGACGGGCATCACTATTGACTGGGAAAAGGGGTATAGGATCTTTCGCCACAGGTGGCAGAGGCTCAAGGGTTGGAAAAAACGTCTACGCCGCCCTTTCCGACGAAAATAGACAGATGCGGTGGGCGTGCAATCCGGGCAACACCGATACTATCCGCTCCAGCTGCAGGCCAACCTCTCGAGCCTCCTCTTTGAGCTCCTCGCGAGACAACATGGTTATACGGGAGGGCATCTTAAAAATCCGCCGGTGCAACCGATGGATCGGCGTCCGTACATAAAGTGAGACCACGACCCAGTGGCGGCTCACCCGGTTAAATTCATTCAGAATGGCCAGCCGCATATCCCGCTCATGGATATGCTGCAGCAGACGCAGGGAAAAAATCACCTCGAAGCTCCGGTCCGGGTAGGGCAGTTCCTGGGCCCGACCCGTTACGGAGTCCAGCGCCAAACCCAGGTTCTTCCGTTGGTAGAGAACCGCATAGTAATTGGAATCCAGGGCGTGGACGGGCCCGAAGCGGCTGAGCAATTTCTGGAAACGGCCATACCCCACCGGCACATCCAGGATAGACCCGCCCAGGTTGTATCGGGTAAAAATGTCCGTCACCAGCCGCTCTTCACGGCGGCTGAGCCAGCGTTGATCCCAGTGGCGGTAACGCCCCCGGGCGTACCGGTCCACCTGTTCCAGGTTTTCCCAGATCATATCAGCGTTAGTTACCGGATGGCCCGCCGTTGTGCCCGGGGGCGGTCCAGGACCTCCTTGAGCACCATAGCCTGCTGGAGCGGTGTCAACCGGCCCAGGGTTGTCCCCGCCAGCAGGGGAGAACGCCGCCGCCCGGGAGCAGGGATATATTCTTTGGCGCGTGCGGGAGGAGCCTTCACCGGCGGAGGCTCCGGTGGGACCTCAGGGTATTCCTCCTCCGGCGAGACCTCCGGCTCTAGGGCAAAGGCAGCTTCTGGTTCCTCCGAGAGAAGGGCTTCCCTGTCGGGACGCAGTGCGGCCGGAACCATATCCTCCGTAATGCCCAGCCCGCGGAAGAGGCTCTCCAGGGGTGAAACCGGTCTGGTGGGCGGAGCCGGAAGGGGCCGGTCCGGGTACTCCCGAGGTTCAGGAATCGATGTCGACGGCTCCGCCTCCAGCACTTCCTCATCAACCTCGATCCCACCGAAGCGCGCCGGTCCTGGCGAGAGCGCCGGTTCTTCCTCCGGTTGTGGCACACCGAAAGGAGCGACTGGTTGGTCCGGGGATGCGGACTGAGCCTGCATCGCCCTCCGCTGCCGGGCCTTACGCCCCAGCAGGACGGACAGCAGCCACCAGACGACGATAATCCAGAACAGGGGGCTCTCAAAAAACGATGCCATTACTCACCTCGTTTGGGTTTTCCAGCCTCGGTGCCGGGTACTTCACCTTCACCCTTCCCCGGTCCGGCAATGGAGTGGCGCATGCCCGTGTCAGCCTGGATATTCTGCATCTGGTAGTAATCCATGACGCCCAGGTTGCCCTCCCGGAAGGCCTGGGCCATGGCCTTGGGCACTTCCGCCTCGGCCTCCACCACCTTGGCCCGCATCTCCTGGACAGTGGCTACGAATTCCTGTTCGGCCGCCACCGCCATGGCGCGGCGGGTCTCGGCCCGAGCCTGGGCCACTCTCAGGTCCGCCGCGGCCTGCTCGGTCTGTAAGTCGGCCCCAATGTTCTTACCCACATCCACATCGGCAATATCTATGGACAGGATGGCATAGGCCGTCCCGGCGTCCAGACCACGGTCAAGTACCATCCGGGAGATGGAATCGGGATTTTCCAGTACCGACTTGTAGCCAGGCGAGGAACCGATGGCGCTGACGATCCCTTCGCCCACCCGGGCGATAATGGTCTCTTCCGTGGCGCCGCCCACGAGCTGCTCGATATTGGTGCGCACGGTTACCCGCGACCGCACCATGAGCTGAATACCGTCCTTGGCCACCGCGCTGATCTTGCCAGTTTTGGGGGCGTCAATGACCTTGGGGTAAACGCTGGTCTGCACCGCCTCCTGCACGTCCCGGCCCGCCAGGTCGATGGCGGTAGCAGTAGTAAAGGAAAGGTCAATGTTGGCCTTGTCGGCGGCGATCATGGCGTAGACCACTTTGGAGAGCGAACCCCCCGCCAGGAAGTGGGTCTCCAGGTCCTCCGAACTGATGTCTCGCAGCCCGGCCCGGTGCAGGTTGATAATTCCGTTAACCACCTGCCGGGGCGGGATCTTCCTGATGCGCATGATGATGAGCTTGATGAGGGAGATCTGCCGCCAGCCGATGGAGACCAGCGCCTGGATCCACAGACCTACCGGCACCAGGTAGATAAACAGAACAAACAGTACCAGGATGATGGGAAGAATGAAGACGAGCGATGTGTTCATTGGTCTATTACTCCTTATTGATCGGTGAAGCGAGGCGCACGAAGGCAGTGTTGCCTTCCACCCTGATAACCTCTACGGGTGATCCTTTGGGTATATGCTCGCCGCGGGTGGTGACATTCACGTGGCGGCCGGCAAAATCGGCTTTACCGCTGGGCACGCACTCAGTGAGAGCGTCGCCGACATGGCCTACCAGGGACTCGACTCCCATCGCCACGCTGTACTCTTCG
>CAZQOY010000053.1:11124-12849 GCA_964595095.1 uncultured bacterium
CGTGAAAGGTACATACTTCTTGAAATATTTGCTGGTGATAACGGCCCGCAGGAGAAGAATGACGCCGACGATGCCGCCCAGGATGCCGATATTCAGGCCCAGGAAGGCCCGCTCCAACTGCTCCGGAGTGGGATAGTTCCCCAGCAGCATCTTGTACATGCCCCAGAGCATGAGCGCGACGCCGCCGATCCCGGCCAGCCCGAAGCCGGGTATAGCTACTATTTCCAGGACCAGCAATGTAACGCCTGTCAGAAAGATGAGGACTTCGGTGAAGTTGGCCAGCTGGGCGATGAAGCTGGTACTGAAAAAGAGCAGCAGGGCAATGGTGCCGATAATCCCCCCGACGCCGAAACCGGGTGTTTTCAGCTCGAACAGCAGGCCCAGGAAACCGATGGTCATCAGCAGGCTGCTCACGATGGGATCGGTGAGGAAACGGACCACCAGTTCCGACCAGTTGGGGTTGAAGGTGACGACGGTGGCGTCCTCCAGTTCCAGGGCCGCCAGTACTTCCTGAAAGGTATCCCGCATCTCGTCGGCGATTCCCAGCCGCAGAGCCTTTTCGGTAGTGAGGGTGAGGAGCTTGCCGGCCTTGCTCCCTTCGATCCCCTCCAGGCGCACGGTATCTCCCTGGATGATGACGTAGGGCACCTCCAGCTCCTCGTCTACCATAGCCTCGGCGATGCGGGAGGGGCGTCCCCGGGCTTCGGCGGTGGCGGACATCTCTTCCCGCATATACGAGATGACCTTCTCACTGGCTTTTTTGCCTTCCAGGTCCACGGCGGTGGCGGCGCCGATGGTGGCCCCCTTGGACATGAATATCTTCTCACATGAAAGGGCGATGAGAGCCCCGGCGGAGATGGCCCGGCGGTTAATGAAAGCTGTTGTGGGGACCGGTGACGACATGATGGCATCCTTGATGCGGGTAGCGCCGTCAATCCGGCCACCGAAGGTATCGATATCGAAAATAATCGCATCCGGTTGTTCCCGGCCGGCCTGCTTGACGACCCGCTCAATGAAAGGCGGCAGTCCCAGGTCGATGGTGCCCTGGATGGGAACCCGGTAGACTAATCCGGCGGGAGAAGCCTGCCCTGAGCGGCTCGACTGAGCTTGCCGAAGTCCTGTCGAAGAGGCAACCGAAACAGCCGCAAGAGTACAGAGAAGTAAAGCCGTTCTCATCCTGGAACGATATTATAGGTCTTCCCCGCCAAAGTCAATGTGTTTCCGTCGGAAAAATGTTTCTGATGGATCATTCCGTATCGGTAACTTTCTGCGCCGAACATTGATCCCATTAAAATAAGGCCGTCAGCATTTGGTTCATCGACTGCTTGTAACCACAACTTGGATTTTAAACCGCCTGCCGCGTGCCTGGGCGCTCGCCCTGGGGCGTCTGCTGGGCGGCCTGGTTTATCTGACCCTGCCGTACCGCAAAGACGTGGCCCGGGAAAACCTGGCCCGGGCCTTCTCCGACAAGTCCCCCCGGCAGCGGCGGGCCATCCTACGGCGCTGCTATCGGCACTTCGGGATGGTGCTCATGGACTTTATACGCATACCCGCCCTCTCCGCCAATTCGCTGGATTCTGTTGTTGATTTCGACGAATCCCATGTCCGGGAAGCTCGGGAGCAGGGCAGCGGGGCCGTGATTATGACCGGGCACCTGGGCAACTGGGAGCTGATCGTCGCGTCCCTGGCCCTGCGCGGCTATCCCATTATCCCGGTGATGGTCCC
>CAZQOY010000054.1:0-2615 GCA_964595095.1 uncultured bacterium
CTACCAGGGAGAGCCGGGAAAGGCCCTGTCCGCCTTGATGCTGGACGTGGCTCTCTTTCCCGATGATGTTATTGCCCACCGCCGACTGGCCAACTTCCATAACCGCAACGGCTTCTACGCGGATGCCCTGGAGGAGTATCGTATAATCAGTGACTTGAATCCCGATAACGACTTGGTATTGCTGGACATTGCTGAAGTCCATTCCGCCCTGGGTGATTTCCAGGAGGCCCTGGAAAGTCTTCATGACTTTGCCAAGAACAACCCACGGGATACCGAAGTCCTGATCGATATGGGGGGGGTGTACCAGCTGCTTGGTCAAGTGGACCGGGCCGAACGGGTATATGACCGGGCTCTGCTTCTGGGGCACAACCCGACCCGGGTGATGGCCCGCCAGGCAGACCTCCTCTTTCAGCGGGGTCTGTACCAGGAGGCGTTGGATAAGGCTCGCGAGGCCGCTGACATTACTCAGATTCCGGAGGTCCGGCTCATGGCACTGCGACCCTTGGAGAACACCTACGAATCGCTGGGCCGGATCAGGGAAGCTATGGCTGTTGCCCGGGAGATTATGCCCCTGGAACGCAAAGTGTACGGGCCGGTACCAAGCGTGCTTCTCCGGCTGTCCCATTTCGACAAGTATGCCCGCACTACCCTGGCCGACTCCGCCGAGGCTATGCTGACCAGGATGAATCAGCAGCTGCCCGATCCCTTGGGCGGCGCACTGCCGGTGCTGCAGGTGAGATTCAAAATCGAACAGGAAAACCGGCCCATTTCAGCCGATGAAGTAGCCCGGGTGGAGGCTTTCTATCAGGAATACAAATCCCTGGTGGATATGCCCTACGACCTCATCATGGCCTGTATCCATGAGAACAACCGGGACTACCGCCAAGCGATCCAGGGTTACATCACCACCCTGTCGCAGTATCCCAGACGGCTGATGTTGCAGAAGTACATAGCCCGCTGCTACCGGAAAATGGGCGATCCCGAGGCGGCCCTGGTTACCATCAACCAGCTCCTGGCCGTCTACCCCAACGACCCCTCCGTGCTGTATGAGCTCTACCGGATTCAGCAGCTTACCGAGACTTCCGCTGCCCGCTCGACTCTCGTCCGCCTGGCCGCTATCTGGCAACAAGCCGATGAGGTCTACCTGCCTGCTATCGAAGTGCGGAAGGCGCTGGAGGAGGGGGTTTCGTGAGCGGGGGCAGTTGGCGGTTGGCAGTAGCAGTTGGCAGGAAGAATGAAGAAAACCGCAAAGGCGCAAAGTACGCAAAGGGTTGAAGAGAAGAAGCAGAGGCAGTAAGCTACGGACCACCAGTCACCAGTCACTAATCACCAGTCACAAGTTCCCAAGCTTTGGTGCCTGGGCTTCGATGTTCCTCAGGAGGCCGTCGTACCCGATCCTCCGGGCGGCGTTGTCCCGCAGTAGACTGTCCCATTGCTCCCGGCTCAGGCTTGCCCAGTCGTTCCAGGTGTAACTGGCAATAAATTCCCGCGTCTGGAAGGCCGGCTCGGAGCTGGGCTTTGCAGAGCGCTCGTTCCAGGGACAGACCTCCTGACATATGTCGCAGCCGTAGATCCAGCCGTGCAGGGAAGGTTGATCCGGCCGGAAGGGCCCATCGTGCGCAGTAGTCAGGTAGGATATACAGCGGCGGGTGTCGATCCGGTAGGGTGCGGTAATGGCACCGGTGGGGCAGGCGTCCAGGCAGGCGGTGCAGGTCCCGCACGGGTCGTCTGTAAATGGTGGGTCAGGTTCCAGCGCCACATCCAGCAGTAGCTCACCCAGAAATATCCATGAGCCGTGCTCCCGCGTGACAAGGACGGTATGCTTCCCCTGCCAGCCCAATCCGGCCCTTTTTGCCCATACCTTCTCCACAATAGGGGATGTGTCCACACAGGCCATGCCGCTGATTTGGGGAAAGGCGGCGGTTATCTCACTCAGCAAGGCTTTCAGGCGCTCTTTCAGCAGGTGGTGGTAGTCATCGCCCCAGGCGTAGCGCGACCAGCGGGGGCGTTCGGGGGCAGTGGCAGCAGCAGTGGCAGTAGCAGTGGCAGCGGCAGTGGCAGTGGCAGTATTGGCCAGATGACCGGTGTAATAATTCATTGCGAGGACGACAATTGTTTTTGTAGGGGGGTAGTAGGCGGTAGGATCGGTGCGCTCGGCCAACCTCCGGGCCATCCAGCTCATGGTGCCGTGCCGGCCATCGTCAAGCCATGACCGCAGGTCATCGGCTTCCTGCTTCAGGACCACCGGCGCCGCAAAGCCTACCTTCTGGAAGCCGTGGCGCCGGGCGGCCTCGCGGATAAACTGCTTTAGCTTATCTGGATGCTGGATGTTGGATGTTGGATATTGGATATTGGATATTGGATGCTTGCCCTGAGCCTGCCGAAGGGTTGGATACTGGATGCTCGATGCTCTTAACTAGAAACCCGAAACTAGAAACTCGTAACTAGGAACCCCACTCCCCCGCCAGATACCGCTCGGTCCAGTAGAGGGCGATGATGGTCTTCACGTCGGTGATCCGGCCCTGCTCGATCCAGGTCAGGGCCTCCTTCAGAGACAGCTCGAAGGGTTCCACGAACTCGTCGTGTTCGGTGCGGGCCTCGGACGGTCGCAGTCC
>CAZQOY010000054.1:2625-12766 GCA_964595095.1 uncultured bacterium
CCCGGTCTCCTCGACCAGCTCCCGTTTGGCTGTGTCCAGCGGGGCTTCGCCGGGATCCAGCTTGCCCGCGGGCAGCTCCACCATGACCTCTCCCACTGCATACCGGTACTGGCTGAGAAACACCAGGTCTCCATTTTCCAGCAGGGGCACCATGACGGCCGCGCCGGGATGGCGGATGTACTCGCGGATAGTGGTGATGCCATCGGGCAGCTCCACTTCGTCTCGCCGCACATCCAGGAGTTTACCCTTGAAAACGGATGCGCTGGAGAGGGTTTTCTCCTTTAGACGTTCCAAGTTTAAAGTTCCTGGTTCCTGGTTTCTAGTTCCGGGTTCCGAGCTTGCCCGGCGTAGGCGACAGCCATAGACGGGTTCCAAGTCCCAAGTCCCAAGTCCCAAGTCCCAAGCCTCAAGCCTCAAGCCTCAAGCCCCAAATGCCCTCGATCAGCAACGGACTACTGGCAACTGACTACGGACCACGGACAATTGACAATCGACAATCGTAAATCTACAATTCCTCCAGCAGTTCCCGGGCTTCCTCCTGCAGGATGGTGTCGCTGTCGGACTTTGCTGGCAGGGTCACCGCTGTTTCCAGGCTGGCCCGGGCCGCCTTTTCCTTGTCCAGCTCCAGCTGGGTCTTGCCCAACCAGAGGAAATGGCGGATGTCTTCCGGGTCCAGCTCCGCGGCAAGGGAGAAGTACTGCTCTGCCTCCTCGAAGGATGCCTTGGGCGGCTTGGCGTAGATCAGGGAGGCGATCTGGCGCTCGAACCAGCTCAGGTCGGCCAGCGTGTAATGCCAGCGCCCCATCACGTGCTGCCAGGAATCGTTCTCCGGGTCCAGCTCGATGGCTTTCATGGTATGCTTCTTCACATCGTAGGAATTGATGATTTTCTGCTTGGTACCCTCGATCTCCCCCACGCGCCCGATGAGGATACCGTAGTAGCCGTGGGCGTCGGCGCTGGCCGAGTCGGCTGCCAGGGCCTTCTGCGCGAACTCAAAGCCGGCGTTGAGCTCCCGCTCGATGACTGCCTCGTCGGAAGTGTTGTCTGAGTTGTTAAAATGGTGCCGGGCCATGCGCCACAGGTAGCGCACGTCATTCCCGTGCTCGCCTTCCAGCGGCGCCAGCTGGGCGTAAGCTCCCTCGAAGTCCTTGGCCTCGTTCTGGTCGTCGATCCGCTGCCAGACAGACGGGACCTCCTGGGATCTGAGTACGGTCACAACGGAAATGAACCCAATAAGAGCCAGCCCCACCAACTCAGTAAAATAATGGCGCGTTTTCATGACTTCCTCCAATATAGAATCCGGTTTAGAAGAACTCGTTATAGACCACTTTCAGCTCGCGGGTGAAGTATTCCACCTGCCCTTTGTTAACCAGAATATCATTCAGATCGACCTCCAGATAAAGGCCGGAGGCCATATACCACCGGATGCCGGCGTTCAGGTAGCCCCGACCCTTTCCCACCGTGATCTCTGTCAGGGTGTACAGATTGATCTCATCGATGTCATAGTCGTTGTCATCCAGGGCGGAGTTATACTCCAGAAAGACGCTGAGACCGGGGATGATGTCCTTGTCCAGCCCGAAAAAGAGGTTGACGTCATTATCAGCCTGATCATCCTCCAGGGTGTTCTTGGATACTCCCCCGTGGATGCCGAGGTTACCCAGAATCTGCCAGTTCTTGCTAACCACCAGGTAAATGCCTATGGCTTTTACCTCATACCTTTTAATAGTGGTAGTGTCGTTCAGGTTAATCTCCTGGAAGGCCCCCCGCCCCTGGGTATCCAGTCCCAGGGCGATGGCCGGCCGGTTATAGCTCTCATCCATGAATCGGTATTTCAACTGGGCCTCGGGGATCAACCGGTTCAGTGATGGTTTCCCACTGCCGATGAAATGCTGGATGCCGTAACTCATGCCAATAGCAAATCGGTCGGAGAAGCCAACTCCCAGCCGGCCCAGGATGCCACCACCGGTCTGCATCAGCATCTCGATCTCGTACTGCCCCCGCTGTATGGTTCCGGCGGTTGGGATAGTGACCAGCGTAGCGGGCGGCAGAACCTCCTGCCCCCTTAATGCTCCTCCAATGAGCAGCACTGAAAGTGCAAGGGAATAGAGAGAAATGGTTTCCTTCATTTGTCGCTCCTCGGTTTGTACCGGTTTATCCCGGCAGGACTTGTTGGTTCCTGATGTTGCGTTGGCAATAGAGAATCTACGAGTTGGGAACGTCGAAGTCCAGCCTGCTGTTACATCATAGTTGGAGGCGGGAGAAATGGAACTGGAGGCTTATGATCCTTGGCAATCGTCCAGTGGTTAGGGCATAAATGTCCGGAGGAAAAAACAGATTAGCCCGGCCCCGGTGGACCGATACCGCTTGATAGTTGACAGCAAGAAAAAAAGTATTATCATGAAACGGTTGCTTGAAGGCCTGTGGCGGATATACATTGCTACTGTAAATTTCATATATAAAACCGGGCATTCCAGCGCCCCGGTTAAAGACAAAAGCCCACTCCGGTCTTGAGTAAGAAAGGACGGGAACCCTATAGACTGAAGGCAATTCAAGCTTCCAGTCAAAGGGTAGTTATAGGCTATTATTTTTAAATGACTTTCAGAAAGACAGGTAATTATCATTGAAGGTGGATGAGAAATGAGTATCAGCCAGATTGCCAGGACTATCAGTGAATCAGCCACACTCAAGCTGAATGAAAAAGCGGCTATCCTCCGGGCGAAAGGGGATCCCGTTATTCATCTGGGAGGGGGGGAACCCAAAAGTACGGCTCCCATTGACGCCATCCTGGCTACCACGGGACTGCTCAGCAGCGCCGAAATCAGGTACACGCCCGCCGATGGCACCCCCGAAATGAAAAAGGCCGTCATCCGGTACACCGAGGAGCATTACAACCGCCTGGTTGAACCGGAAAACGTGATCGCCTCCGGCGGTGCCAAGCAATCTATCATGGTGGCTTTGCAGGCCATTCTGAATCCCCAGGAAGAGGTCATCTTCCCGTCGCCCTACTGGGTGAGCTACCCCGAGATGGTCAAGCTATGTCAGGCGATCCCGGTGCCGGCGCCGCCCGAAGACGGCACGTTCTACCCGCGGCTCCAGGACATTGAGGAAAAGGTGGGGACCTACACCAAGGCGGTCATTATCAACAGCCCCAATAACCCCTCCGGGGCCATGTACTCGGAAGAGTTCATCGCTGACATTGTAGACTTCTGTGAAAAACGCGACCTGTACCTCATCATGGATGACATTTACCACCGGCTGATTTTTGATGGTCGCAAGCTGATTAACTGCTACGATTATGCCAAAGACCTGAGCGAGAACTCCAAGCTGATTGTCATCAACGGTGTCTCCAAACAATACGCCATGACCGGCTACAGGATCGGCTGGACGGTGGCCAACAAAAGGCTCATTGAGGTCATGACCAATATTCAGAGCCACCAGACATCCGGGCCTTCGGTACTGCTGCAGAAAGCCGCGGTCGGGGCCCTCAACGGCGTACAGTCGTGCGTGGAGAGCCTGCGGATGACGCTGGAAAACAACCGCAACGTAATGATCGATCATCTCAACTCCTTCGATGGGGTGAAGGTTACTAAGCCTGACGGTACCTTCTACTGCTTTGCCGATTTCAGTGTCTATAACAAGGATTCCACCCAGCTGGCGGAATTGTTGATTGATAAGGTGCAGGTAGTAACCGTACCGGGAGTCGAGTTCGGCATGGAAGGATTTCTGCGACTTAGCTACTGCGGCACAATCAAGGACATCCAGGGAGGCGTCGAGCGCATGAAATGGGCGCTGGACATGAACTCGCCCAACGAACTTTACATCGGTAATCGCAAACTGGTAAGAGACTGGACATGAGCAAATATCTACATTTTGATACGCCGGCCACCAAGCAGGCCCGGGACCTGGCTTCGGACTACGGGCTGAAAAATCACGGCCTGCTGCACCTGGACCGGGTATTCTGGAACCTGCCGAACCCGGCCCTGTATGAGGAGATTATCTTTCGCAACGAAGGACGCATCGCTCACCAGGGCCCGGTGCTGGTCAACACCGGCAAACACACCGCGCGGGCGGCCACGGACAAGTTCGTGGTGCAGGAAGACTCCACCGCCGACAAGATCTGGTGGGGGGACTACAACCGGCCTTTCAGCCCGGAAAAATTCAACGCGCTGTGGGCCCGGGTACAGGCCTTCGCCCAGGACAAGGAGTTCTTCGTGCAGGACTGCTATGCCGGGGCCGACCCCGAATACCGCCTGAAGGTGCGGATTATCACCGAGAAGGCCTGGCACAGCCTGTTCGCCCGGAATATGTTCATCACCACCGATAACCAGGATGAACTCAAGCACTTCGTCCCCGATTTCACCGTCATCGCCGTGCCGGGCTTTCAGGTCGATCCCAAGATTGACGGCACCCGCAGCTCGACCGGGATTGTGCTCAATTTTCCCCAGCGAATGGCCATTATCGCCAACTCCCTCTATGGCGGCGAGATCAAGAAAACCATCTTCACGGTGCTGAACTTCCTCCTGACTTTTGAGGGCGTACTCCCCATGCACTGCTCGGCCAACGTGGGTGATGATGGGGATGTCGCCATTTTCTTCGGGCTCAGCGGGACGGGCAAGACCACCCTGTCGGCCGATCCCAAGCGCAGGCTGATCGGTGATGACGAGCACGGCTGGAGTTCCAGCGGCGTGTTCAACTTCGAAGGCGGCTGCTACGCCAAGGTCATTCACCTCTCCGCCGAATACGAGCCGCAGATCTATGCCTGCACCAGGAAATTCGGGACGATACTTGAAAATGTGGTCTATGACCCGGCCACACGCCGTATCGACCTGGATGACAACATCCTAACGGAGAACACCCGCGCTTCCTACCCGCTGGAGTTCATTCCCAACACCGTGCCCGAGCGGATGACCGATTCCCACCCGAAAAACATCATTTTCCTGACCTGCGACGCCTCGGGCGTGATGCCTCCCATAGCGCGGCTGACACCCGAACAGGCGCAGTACCACTTCATCAGCGGCTACACCTCCAAGATCGCCGGCACCGAGATCGGGCTGGGCATTGAGCCGCAGATCACCTTCAGCGCCTGTTTCGGCGGCCCGTTCATGGTGCGGCACCCCTTCGAGTACTCCGAGATGCTCAAGCAGCGGATGCTCAAACACGGGGTCCAGTGCTGGGTGGTCAACACCGGCTGGGTCGGCGGGCGGTTCGGCGTCGGCAAGCGCATCAGCATCCGGCACACCCGCAACCTGCTGAACGCCGTCCTGGAAGGCAATCTGGATAAGGTCTCCTACCGCAAAGACAAGCTCTTCGGCTTTGAGGTGCCGCTCGCGTGCCCCGACGTGCCCGAGGACGTGCTGGAACCGGCCAATTCCTGGGGCAACAAGGACGATTACTGGAAAAAGTACGACGCCCTGGCGGCCCGGTTCATCGAGAACTTCAAGCTCTTCGCCAGTGGCTGCTCGCAAGATGTGATCGACGCCGGCCCGAAAAGGCTTGCTAAGACGTAGCCGGGTGGCAGTGGGCAATGGCTTAATGCGACAATTATAAAACCGTTAAAACGGTTTATCAAAATATTGAATCCAGATAAGCCCACGACTTAAGTCGTGGGTTAACAAATAACTGAAGCAAATGGTAACCGCTTCAGCGGTTTTCACAAAGCGCCAGTAGCTTTCTCACAATCTTCAGCGATAAACGGCCGGTAACCGCAGAGGCCTGCCCTGAGCGAAGCCGAAGGGACGCCAAGAGATTTTAGCCACGAATTAACACGAATTTTCACGAAACAGAACTAGGTAGGGAAATGCCGAGGAAGGCGAAGAGCGAAGGAAGAAGCGGTTAGTCCGTTGGCTGGCGGATCAGCAATCTTCATACTCCACTCTTCATTCTTCCATTTTCAATTGACAATTTTCAATTGACAATCAGCAATATCCCCAACTCCCCCCTTTTTAGCCTTGCGACCCTCTCCACCTGACCGCAAGTTTCAGCATCACATTTTCCGGTCAACCCAAAGAAGAAAAGAGGTACCATGCGGCCAATTCGTTGTATCCCTATCTGCCTTATCCTCTCGATCGCATTCCTGTCAGCCCAGTCCAATGGGCAGATCAAATCCCCTGAAGCCTATTTCGGCCACGTGATGGGTGCCGACCGGCGGCTCATCGACTGGAAACAGATCGTGGAATACTTCCGCTACCTGGACGAGGGCTCCGACCGGGTGCTGGTGGAGGAGCTGGGTCAGACCACCATGGGCAAACCCTTCCTCCTGGTGACTATCACCGCCGCTGAGGACATGCCCCGCCTGGAGCGCTTCAAGGAAATCCAGCGGCTGATCGGCAGGGCGGAGGATATTGAACCGGATGAAGCCGCCGCCCTCATCAAGGAGGGCAAGACGGTAGTGCTGCTCACCCTCAATATCCACGCCACCGAGATCGCCGCCAGCCAGGAGTCGGTGGAACTGGCCTGGGAACTGGCCACCCGGACCGATCAGCGCGTCCGCGACATCCTGGACAACGTGATCCTCCTGATGGTTCCCTCCCTTAACCCCGACGGCCAGCAGATGGTTGTGGATTATTATAACGAAACCAAGGGTACCGAAAGTGAGGGAGCCTCCTTCCCGGGGCTGTATCACTACTACGCCGGCCACGACAACAACCGCGACTGGTTCTTTTTCAACCTGGTCGAATCTCGCCTGGTGTCCCGAGTGCTCTATCACGACTGGTTTCCGGAGATCGTCTACGACCAGCACCAGATGGGGTCCAGCGGCGCCCGCCTCTTCGTGCCGCCCTACCAGGATCCCATCAATCCCAACGTCCACCCCCGCATCACCGCCGCCGTTAATATGTTGGGCAAATACGTGGTATCCGACCTCACCGACCAGGGCTTTACCGGCATCGTTACTGGCACCCGGTTTAACGCCTACTACGAGGGCACTATGTCCAAGACTCCCCTCTGGCACAACCGCATCGGCATCCTCTCCGAGGCCGCCAGTGTCCGGTACGCTACGCCCACCTACCATCCTAAAACCAGCCTCCAGAGCATGAGCCAGGCCCTCAGCGAACACCAGGCCCAGACCAACTTTCCCCACCCCTGGCCCGGCGGATGGTGGCGCCTACGAGATATCATCGAGTATGAAAAGGCCGCCACCTATGCCATCCTCGACCTGGCCGCCACCTACAAAACCCGCTATAAGACCACCTTCTACGATCTCAACCGGGAAGCCATCGAAAAAGGTCGCACCGAGGCCCCCTTCGCATGGGTCATCTCACCCAACCTGCCCGGCGACCAGTTCGGCCAGCACGATCCCAATTCTGCTATAGAGCTCCTCCGACGCCTGCGCTACGCCAACGTGAAGATCTACCGTGCCCGGAAACCGGTGGATACAGGCGGGGGGATCGCCCCCGCCGGGTCGTTCGTCATCCCCCTGTCACAGGCCAACCGTCCTTACATCAAGGACCTCATGGAGCGCCAGCATTACCCGGATATGCGTCTCTATCCCGGCGGACCCCCTATGTCGCCCTACGACCTCACCACTTGGTCACTCCCCCTTATAATGGGTGTGAAGGCCATCCCGGTAAACAAACCCCTCACCGCCGACCTGGAGGAAGCGGATCACCCCGCCTGGGACTTCCCAGCACCGAGCACCGATGCAGCCGCCTATCTCGTCGGCCGCCGCTGGCTGGGCAGCTACCGACTGGTGAACGCCCTATTGAAGGCCGGCCATAAAGTCCACTCCCTGACCGAGCCGCTCCAGGTGGGGGACGAGACCTTCCCTGCCGGGTCGTTCGTTATCCCCGCCGGTAAGAAGAGCCTCAATCTACTTCGGAAGGCCCATACCACTTACGAGGTGCGGTTGACGCCGGCGGCGACCACGCCCCCAAGCACGCCCGTCAAGGCCGCAAAGGTCGCCCTCTACAGCCCCTACAGCTCTAACCACGATGAGGGCTGGACCCGCTATGTCTTCGACAACTTCGGCTTCGACTACACCCTGCTGCACAACAAGGACTTCGCCTCCCGGGGAAACCTGAAGCGCTATGACGTCATCATCATGCCGAGCATGGGTACCAGCCAGATTGTAGACGGCAGGCGCGGCCGCAATCAGGAGGAGCACATCGGCGATCCCCCCCTGCCCGAAGAGTACCGGGGGGGCATCGGTAAGGAAGGAACGAAGAACCTGAAGCAGTATCTGCTGGAAGGCGGCACCGTGCTCTTTTACGGCCAGGCCGGTAATTTCGCCATCGACGAGCTGGGTGTGCCGGCCCGCAACGTGCTCAAGGACGTCAAGAACGAGGACTTCTTCGCCCCCGGCACCATCTTCCAGGTGGCCCTGGACTCTGCCTCACCACTCGCCCGCGGCATGCCGGCGACCACCCCCATCTTCTTCATCCGCGACCCGGCCTACACTCTCTCCTCCGGCATGCAGCCCCACCGTGAGACGGCCGTTTATGGTCCCACCAACGCCCTGCTCAGCGGCTGGGTATTGGGAGAAAAACGGCTGTTTAACAAGGTGGCCCTGGCGGAGATGACCACCGGCAAGGGCCGGGCGGTGCTCTACGGCTTCCGCGTCCAGAACCGCGCCCAGACCTGGGGCACCTTCCGGCTGCTCTTCAATGCATTGTATTTTGACGATTGATCCGTCAGCTGACGGACCGAAGGGACGCTGAGACCGCAAAGATTGAAAAACGGCAAGAACACGTAGGGGCGTATAGCAATACGCCCCTACAAATACCCGAATTTTAGCCTCTAGCCTCTAGATTACTTCAGCATTACCATCTTGATGGTCTTGGTGTACTTGGGCGTGACAAAGCGGGCGATGTAGATGCCGGTGGGCACTTCCCGGCCGGCAGCCATGCGCCCGTGCCACACCACCTGGTGATAGCCGGCCCTCATATGCCCCTCGACCAGCCGCGCGATCTCCCGGCCCGCCAGGATGCCGGGCAAGCCCGTGAGGACTACCGACCACTCCACGGCCACACCCTGGCCATGATCTTCGCCAAACCGTCGGCCCGGACGCGCATCTCCTTCGAGACCGGCTTCTACCGCCTGGGCGGCCACGCCCTCTACCTGGACCCCGATTCCGTCGGCATCGGCAAGCGCGAGGCGGTGAAGGCGTTATGTAGCCCGTTGTCCCAAATCCTATCTACCCGGAGCAGTTCAACTTCCGGCAGCTGTTGGGCCTGAAGTGATCCCAGAATGGTTAGCTGAATCAGTAATGCAAAATACTTAGTCATATACGCTGACGATCAGATATTACCTGTTGTGATTGCTTCCTGTTATATGGACACAACTCCTGCTTGATTTCATTCTGGCACACAAATATAGGATAAATCCAACATTTAATATAATTATGAATTTGACCTTTGCGTCGTAGAAATATCCAAGCTCGGAGAAACTTTTATGTAGAACTATTTTTAACTATCTACAGTTAAATTCTTCACATGCACTCGCCACTACTTGTTACTCCGCCGCCGGACACGTCGGTTACCAGGCAGCAGGATACCGTCAGCCCCTGGCAACCGGGTGAGATAACATGTCGGATAAAGCCATGACTTATGATCTCATTATTGTCGGGGGCGGGCCCTCCGGCGCGGCGGCTACTCTGTATGCCAAACGCCACGGCCTGCGGACCCTGCTGCTGGACCAGGCCACCTTTCCCCGCGACAAGGTCTGCGGCGACGCCCTCTCGGGCAAGTCGGTGGGCATCCTGCGCGAGCTGGACCTGCTGGACGGTGTCCGCCGGCTGCCGGGGGCTACCATCTCCCGCATTATCTTCACCAGCCCAAAGCACACCGAGCTGGTGATCGACCTGCGCCGGAGCGGCCTCAACCAGGTCCCGGAAGGCTTCGTCATCCGCCGCCGGAACTTCGACCGGTTCCTCTTTGAGGAGGCCCGGCGGGCAGCGGACACCTGCCTGGAGGACTTCACCGTCACCGACCTGGTGCATGAGGCCGGTTTCGTCTGCGGTGTGCGCGGGCGGCAGGGAGACGACGGCGAGATCGAGCATCGTGGCCGGATCGTCCTGGGTGCCGACGGCTATAACTCCCTGGTGGCCCGCAAGACCAGCCTGTATCGGCACGATCCCCGGCACTGGGTGGTGGCGCTGCGGCAATACTACCGGAACGTGGGCGGCCTCACCGACCAGATCGAGCTG
>CAZQOY010000055.1:0-12764 GCA_964595095.1 uncultured bacterium
CCACCACCAGGATGGCCTCGTGCCCCAGGTCCTGGAAGTGCCGCAGCTTGCGCAGCACCACCGCGTGGCCCAGGTGCAGATCGGGGCGGCTGGGATCGCAGCCCAGCTTGACCTTGAGGGGGCGGTCCGCCTGGCGCGACTGTTCCAGCTTATGGACCAGCTCCTCCTCGGGGATGATTTTCTCCACACCCCGGCGCAGGAGGTCCATCTGCTCATTGACGGAAGGGAATGCCATGTACTAGCGGCCTTTTCGATGGCGGCTTGTAGCGCGCTCTATCTGCCGCTTCATATCACGCTCGGCTATATCACGGCGCTTATCGTGCAGCTGCTTGCCGACGCAGACGGCCAGATCCACCTTGGCCCACCCCTCACGAAAGTAGATCGACAGCGGGATAAGGGTCTGCCCCTTGATCTCGGCGGCTTTGCGCAGCTTGCGCAGCTCCCGGCGATTTAGCAGCAGCTTGCGCTCTCTGAGGTTGTCATGGCTATCGTGCCCTGCGTGGGAGTAGGCACCGATATGGACGCTCACCAGGTAAAGCTCATGGTTGCGGAAACGGCCATACCCGTCGGCCAGGTTAACCTTGGCCTCCCGCAGCGCCTTCACTTCGGTACCCAGCAGGGCCAGCCCGGCCTCGTAGGTCTCCAGGATATGGTATTGATGGCGGGCCTTGCGATTTTTTGCGACAACACGTTTTTCCACTGTTTCTCCGGGGCGGGTGAATTTAGACGCCGAACGGAAGACCCTTCAAGTGGAATCCGGCCCGAAATTGCCCCTACATATTATGGTAGTAGGCAGTTGGCAGTAGGCAACCATGGTCCGTTGTCCGTCGCCCGTTGTAATCCGGCCCTTCGTCAGGCTCAGGGCAAGCATCCAGTATCCAGTATCCAGAAATAGTGCCAGGAAATGCAAATTGAAAATTGAAGAGCGAAGAGGTCTTTAGCCACGAATTAACACGAATTGGCACGAAAGCGGGCGAGAAGGGGGTAGAAGGAAGCAGGCGGCAGTGATGAGCGAGGAGTGAAGAGCGAAGGGTGTCTGAAAATATAATGCCAGTAAAATCATTAAGGGTCCAGAGAGGGAAGTAGCCACGTAGGACTAACACTTACTTTCCTATAGGACTAATCCCGATATAGTAATCGGACATGGCCTGACAATTTTTTTGGCTAAGCATCCCTATTTTGAAAGGGGCAACGTTTCATAATTCAAGAGGTCCGTTGCCTTTCCAAACCAGCGTTAATAGCGTGAGGTAAACAATCCAAAAACCAAGGAGAAATACCATGAAGAAAACCCTACTTTCAGTTATTGCGGTTGTGTGCATTTCAGCCATAGCAATCATTAGCTGTGAGAAAGTAAGTGTCGGGAGCACCGAAAAGACCGAGCCAAGCAGTCCGGAGCTGAGTATCATGGAAGTGAATGGAACGGAAGTATTGTATACTGGTAAAGAAGACCACTCCATCACACTGCAGGGTGCCAAGGAGATGATGACCGCCTTTCAATCTAACAATCCCTTCGAAACCTACGGATGGTACTTTGGTAGAGAAGCCATCGAGTGGCTTCTTGCCCAAGATGGAGCGGTGGGGCTGCGCATTTATGGAGGTTTTAAGCCAAATGGACAATTTAGTCCCGTAATTTTGGGGGTGGACGCCCAAGGCAAAGACATATATAGAGGTGGAAGTGGACTGTATAAAAGCCTGTCCGACACTGTCGGCGTGTTGGAGCGAGCATTCCCCTGTCCACCAGGTTGCTGAGAAGACGAGCCATAGTTTTTGGGTAAATTCCCCATCACTAGCTTCTTGGAATTCTTTACGGTCTTATTCCCTCTTGGGGCGGGTATACTTTTTTGGAATAAATCCACCCGCCCCATGAGGCTGCTCACTGGCTTGATCTTATTCGGGTTTCTATGTAATCTATTTCTACTCCTCCTCGCACTTCAGTCCATCAACAACATTTTCTTGCTTCACTTATACACTATTGTGTCATATTCGCTTATAGCATTAATTTTTTCGTATTGGCATGGGAGCAAGATAGCCAAATACATGCGATATTCAATTGTCTTGTTTATAATATTTTATTTCACACTCCTCGGGCTGGGTTATGAGGAGCTGCGACTCCCTAATAAATACTCACAGACGATGGAGAATATGTTTGTTGCTTTTATATCCCTTTATACTTTACTTAAAGTCTTTCAAGGCACTACAAATAATCCCGTTAGCGAAGACGAGCGGTTTTGGGTATCGCTTGGCATTTTTATTAATTTCCCAGGAAGCATCTTCGTTTGCGTCGCGATTCGAGACACTATTACATTCAACACATGGCAGATAATGTCAACATTGACCATTCTAAGTTATTTTCTCTACCTCAAAGGTTTTTTATGTCTGCGCAAATAGACTATATACTGGTTTTGTCGGGTACGGTCGTTATTTTGGCAACTATTGTTACATTGGCCCTCTATATAGTTCTCAGTACCAAGCGTGAGCTAGCTACTCGCAAGCGTAACGAGGCGATTCTAACAAAATCACGCGAACAACTTCGTAATCTAGCGGCATACTTACAGTCTGCTAGAGAGGACGAGAGAATCGCAGTAGCTCGTGAAATCCATGATGAATTGGGACAGGCGCTAACAGCTATTAAAATGGATATATATTGGCTGAGAAGGAGACTAACGAATAAAAATCAAAACAACCTCATTGAAAAAATGTCTGTTATGATTGAACTAATTAATAACACCATACAGATTGTAAAGCGAATCTCGACCCAACTAAGAACCGCAACTCTGGATAATCTGGGATTGTTAGCAGCACTTGAATGGGAATCTGAAGAATTTACGAAACGCATGGAAATAGAGTGTAGGTTAACAACAAACATTAATGGACTTGACATTAACAATGATTGCGCTACAGCTATCTACCGCATTACTCAGGAAGCATTGACCAATGTTGCCCGGCACGCGCAAGCATCAAAGGTGGGGATAGATTTAAAGTACGATTCTGGTCGCTTATCGTTGGAGATAAGCGACAATGGCATTGGGATATCCGAGGAGCAACTGTCTAGTCCTAATTCATTTGGGTTAATGGGAGTCAGGGAAAGAGCACTCCAATATGGAGGCGAATTTAGTGTGGACGGTGTCAAAGAAAAAGGAACTAAAATAAGAGTATCTTTGCCTGTATAAGACTAGGGAGAAGATTTAATGATTCGTATACTTATTGCAGACGATCACCCCATCATAGTGAAAGGTGTTCAACAGATTCTTGATGACGCCTTTACTCAGGTTAGTACTGATGTGGCGTTAACTACCCAGGATGTGATTAAGAAGATATGGGAAAATGAGTATGACCTGGTGTTGCTGGATATTACCATGCCTGGTAGAGGCGGCTTGGAAGCATTAAAGCAGATAAGAAAAGATAAACCCAAGATTCCAGTATTGGTATTTAGCATGCACCCAGAAGAGCAATTTGCGATTCGCGCCCTACGAGCTGGGGCTTCTGGTTACTTGACTAAGGATAGCGCTCCAGAAGAACTTATTGTTGCTATTGATAATGTGTTGCACGGGAGAAAATTCATAAGTATGTCTATTTCTGAGAGATTGATTTATGAATTAAGAGCAGATCCCGGTGAGCCTCTCCATGCCTCTCTATCTGACCGTGAGTATGAGGTAATGGTCCTCATTGCATCTGGCAAAACTGTCTCAGAAATTGCCAAGGAATTGTTCTTAAGCGTAAAGACTATTAGCACCTACCGGTCGCGGATTATGGACAAGCTGAATATGCACACAAATGCTGAATTAATGCGCTATGCAATAGATAATAAGATTGTAGAATGAAACAAATAGCCTCACGTTTAATTTATTAGTTTTCAAATATTTCATAGGAATACCGTCGTATTGGGGCAGCTCCTACATTATTACTGTCGGTATTCCTACAAAAGAATCCAATCTTGTCTGATATTCAATCCTAGTCACAGCTTATTATATTGCCAATTAAGTAGTGAAGAATGTCTGAGAAAGTACAATAATGAAAAAAAGACTTAATGGTTTTGTTGAAAATTTAAGCGACGAAGAATTAAGGCAGGTTTTCTATGAGCGATTTCAAATAAAGACTGGTGAGGTGATCATTAGCAGCAAACAAGCTGTCCAACATTTGACTGGGCTCATCACGAACAGGGATCGTGAGAAATTTGCAGTAATCTATTTAAATGGGACGAATGCCCTAATTAGCTCAGAAGTAATCTTTGAAGGTTCCCTGACAATTGCAGCAGTCTATCCACGTGAAATTGTCAAGAGAGTAATAAATAATGGCGCGGCCTCTATTATAATCGGGCATAATCATCCATCTGGCTCTATATACCCCAGCTATTGGGACAAGGAGGTTACCCGGAAAATTGAACAAGCGTGTAGTGTTGTTGAAGTTATTTTACATGATCACATCATCATCGGCCACGATAAATGGTTTTCGTTTTCAGATAATTGGATGCTTGGTATACACCCAAAATTTGAGACAACAAGTAAAACACATGGCTAGCGTAACTTCGGATGAACGGGCCTTATCTTCTTCACCCTTTCTACTTCACATTTAGCCTTCCATTCCTTCACATGATTCACTTTCTCTGGATTCCGCGCCACCACCTCGTTATGAAACCTGTGGCGCATCTCCCGGATTCGTTCCGGTCGTTCCCGCGTGGGATACATCCATCAGCTAGCAGCAACCGGATAGGCCTGGTGAGTAATCAGCCCCGCCAGCGATCTTACATGAAGGGATTCCCCGACCTGGTAGGACTTCTGCGGAGAGGGAGGGATTTCCCGCCTGTGGCGGGACTGAACCCCGCAGAATGCGGCGGAATCCCGCTGGAAGCGGGGCGAACCCTCGATTAGCCGCTTGAAAGATTCTCCGCCCTTCCATGATTTGATCTGACACTCTCGAGCCTTCGCATCCCGCTTGCTTTTAAATTCTTCAAGGTAAATTAAATCTAAAGGTAGCCGATGACGTAAGGAACGTGTCTTCCTTGAATTGTGTTCTTTCAGACGTTGATCCAGATCAGCGGTATAGCCGATGTAATAGCCGTTATCCTTCCGGCTTTGAAGGACATAAACAAAGTCCATATGCGGAGAGGGAGGGATTCGAACCCTCGACCCGGGATAACCGAGCACTCGCGTTCCAGGCGAGCTCCTTAAGCCACTCGGACACCTCTCCTTTAAGGTGAAATTTAGTCGTTTGCCCGAGATTATGTCAATTACTTGACAATAGACGTGACCGAAAGGGGATCAGGTGTCAGGGATGTAGGCCAGACTGAATGATGACTCCACCGGCAACGAATGGCTTGCAGACGTCGATGGGCTTGCTCCAGGCTGTCATGCTGCTCAACGTGCAGCAGCTCCGGATGGGCCAGGCGCCTCCACCCGGCACCCCGCCTGAGCTCTTGCAGGCGTTCACGCAGGTCCCGCGTCACTCCCATGCAGTGGGTGCCCGTGCTCAGACATTTGAAGATGTAAACGGTATATTTCATATACTCAGGCTTTCAGAGCCGAATCATTCCTGCGGAGGAGGAGGGATTTCCCGCCTTTGGCGGGACTAATCCCGCTGGAAGCGGGGCGAACCCCCTCGACCAATTTGTCGAAAACGCCACATCCTTTCCAGGATCTATGCGGAGGAGGAGGGATTTCCCGCCTCTGGCGGGACTAATCCCGCTGGAAGCGGGGCGAACCCCCTCGACCAATTTGTCGAAAACGCCACATCCTTTCCAGGATCTATGCGGAGGAGGAGGGATTCGAACCCCCGTCCCGAGGTCATCGGGAAACGGTTTTCAAGACCGCCGCTTTCGACCGCTCAGCCACTCCTCCAGGCAGCCGGATATCGGTGGATATTAACGTAGACAGGCCTGGTGTTCAACTATCCTTTTACGCCTGCGTGTTGAGCCCCAAAAGAGATGCCCGCTCATAGATATCTGATGTCAGTATTGTGCAGACGGTAGGACTTTTAAGGGATTTCCCGCCTCTGGCGGGACTAATCCCGCTGGAAGCGGGGCGAACCCCCGTCCCGAGGTCATCGGGAAACGGTTTTCAAGACCGCCGCTTTCGACCGCTCAGCCACTCCTCCAGGCAGCCGGATATCGGTGGATATTAACGTAGACAGGCCTGGTGTTCAACTATCCTTTTCTCGGCCTCTCGAGACCGGAGGACCTTCTACCCGTCAGAATCACGGACCGATACCAACGCTGCTCTCACCCGCGGTCCGCTTGTTGCCTCAGGATTATCCTGATATCATTCACGTTCGTACCGGTAGGCCCTGTTTTAACAAGATCACCCAGCTCTGCAAAAAATGTGTAGGCATCGTTGTCGTCCAGCATGGCCTGCGGTTCGAATCCCAGACGGACCGCCCGCTCCAGCGTGTCAGGCACAACTATTGCGCCGGCGGCGTCACCGGTGCCGTCAATGCCGTCGGTGTCGGCGGCCAGGGCATATGTGTCCGGCTCGCCCTTCAGCGCCAGAGCCAGAGCCAGCAGGAACTCGAGATTTGGCCCGCCCCGACCGCGGCCCCGCACGACAACCGTGGTCTCGCCGCCGGAAAGCAGCGCCTGGCCGGGCAGCAGGCTTTGAGTCTGTTGAACGTGTTCCAACGCCACCAGCCGCGACTCGCCTTCGACCCGGTCATTTGTAACCCGGGCATCAAATGCCTGTGCCTTGAGCACCCCCGCCGCTGCTTCAAGCGCCTGGGCAGCCGTTACGATCAGTCGGTTTTCAACACGCTGGAAAATGGTCGAGCCCGGCTTGGGCGACTCATCAACGCCGCCCCTCTCTCCTTTCACAAGATGCGCCCTCACGGACGGAATCTCTATCCCGTAGCGGTCGAGTACCGCCAACGCGTCAGCAAAGGTACTGGGGTCGGGCACGGTCGGCCCTGAGGCGATTACCGAAAGATCATCACCCACCACATCGGAGACGATCAAGCTCACAACCCGTGCGGGCTGGGCCGCCACTGCCAGACGGCCCCCTTTCACACCGGAAACGTGTTTGCGTACCGTGTTCAGTTCACCGATGGTGGCACCGGATTTGAGCAGGAGTCCCGTCAACTCCGCTTTATGCTCAAGGCTGATACCGGCGGGTAGTAACAGCAACGCCGAGCCGCCGCCTGAAATCAGGCAGAGCACCAGGTCTTTGGGGGTCAGCCCTTCTACTGCGCGCAGGACCTCATGGGTAGCCTCCACACCCGCATGATCGGGAACCGGATGCCCCGCCTCAAGGACGCGAATTCGTCCCGGCCTATCCCCGCCGATGTGGCCATAGGGAGTGATTACTACACCCGACGCTGTATCCGGCCAGACATCTTCAACGGCCAGAGCCATCCGGCAGGCAGCCTTACCAGCGCCCACCACTACCACCCGTCCGACCGGCCGCGGCGGCAGGTGTTTGATGACGGCCTGGCCGGGTTGAGCCGCTTCAACCGCCGCTTCAAACGCGTTGACCAGGCTCTTACGGGGAATGCTTAACTGCACTTAGTCCGTTACCTTGATTTGCCCGCTGGTTACCCGAGATCTATGCCAATTCACTGGCCTTCTGGGCCGCGGCGGCGATGCTCGCCCCCTGCTGGAACTTCACGCCCTGATCGGCCAGGCTCTTCTCCAGCGCCGACAGGAACAGCATAACGTTGCTCAAGGTCGAGGAGCATCCCATAAGACCGATGCGCCAGATCTTGCCTTTGAAATCGCCCATCCCGCCGCTGATCGTGATGTTGAATTCATTCAGCAGCTGGCCACGAACGGCGGCATCATCCACGCTATCGGGTATGTAGACGGCGTTAAGCATGGGCAGCTCGTATCCCGGCTGGGTAATATATTTGATGCCGAGTGCCGACAGACCGGCCCTCAGGATTCTGTAGTTGGCCGCATGACGGGCCCAACGGTTTTCCAGGCCCTCCTCCCTGATCATTTGCAAAGCTTCCAACAGAGCATAAGACATGTTGATCGGTGCCGTGTGATGGTACCGGCGTTCAGTTTCCCAGTACTTGCGGATCAGGGACAGGTCCTGGTACCAGCTCTGAACCGTAGTCTTGCGATTCTCCATAGCTCTAACAGCGGCAGCGCTGAAAGTCACCGGCGAAAGTCCGGGGGGACATGACAGACACTTCTGCGACCCGGAGTAGCAGGCGTCGATCTGCCACCCGTCAACATCAACGTCCATGCCGCCCAGGGTGCAGACCGCATCCACCAGTAATAGAGCACTATGCTCGTGTACAATTCTTGAAACCTCCTCAATCGGCTGGCAGGCACCGGTCGAAGTTTCACCGTGCACCAGACCTACAACCTTGGCCGGTTTTTCCTTAAGTGCTGCGGCAACCTGCTCGGGAGAAAACACCTTTCCCCATTCAACTTCGATGGTGGATACACCGGCACCACAGCGCTGAGCGACATCAACCATGCGTCTACTGAAAAGACCATTGACACAGACAAGGATCGGGTCGCCCGGCTCGATAAGATTCACAATACACGTTTCCATACCGGCGCTGCCGGTACCGGATATTGCCAGGGTCAGCTCGTTTTTGGTTTGAAAGGTATACTGCAGCAGCTCGCGTATTTCGTTCAGCATTTGCAGGAAGGCAGGGTCAAGGTGACTGATCGTAGGACGCGACAGGGCTTCCAATACCCTGGGGTCAACGTCAGACGGTCCCGGTCCCATGAGTACCCGTTTAAGGGTTGCAGGCGATCTCATCAACAATTTCTCCTTTATGCTACTATTATTAAAAATAGCGATTAGTCCATTCGAATACAGGTCTTAGTCGCAAATATTAAGAACTTGTTTTTCAGGCGCACCGGCGATTTAACGGCCCTCATACTCAGGAACCGTCTCAAGGGCTGCTTCTCCGATTCTCTTTAAACTCCTGCCGGCCTGTACTACCAGAACAACGGCAACCACAAAAAGCAAGACCGTAACCAGCAACAGAGAGAGATTTCCTGCCACAAGATTCTTGTATATAAGACTCCCCAGGGCAGTCAGCGTAACGCAGAACATGAAATACATCGGGTACTTGACGAAACTGTTCTTTTTCCGGAGTTCAGCCAGCCATACCGTAATAACTAACAGCACAAGTGAAGCCAGGAGCTGGTTGGCCGAACCGAAAAGCGGCCATAGTGTCTCGCTGGTACCGGAAAAAACCAGCAGTCCGGCAAAGGCAATCGTCACCAGGGTTCCCACGTAGCGGTTCCGGCTCAGAATTGACTGCCTGTCTTTTCTCTCGAAGAATTCCTGAAAGGCAAACCGGCCCAGCCTGGTGGCCGTATCCAGCGTAGTCAGGGCAAAGGCCGAGATGGCTAATGCGGCGAAAGTAACGCCCGCCTCATAAGGCAGGCCCAGGTGGGCCAGAAATCCACCAACGCCCGAAGAGAAAATACCTATCGGCCCGCCTCCCTCACTTGTTACCAGGCGGCGATAATCTCCCTGTAAGATGGTTACCGCGGTGATCAACGCCACGACGGCCAGCAGTCCCTCCAGGAGCATGCTCCCATAGCCGATTGGCCTGGCATCTTTTTCATTACTCAGTTGTTTCGAGGTCGTCCCCGAAGAAATCAGGGAATGAAACCCGGAAATAGCGCCACAGGCCACCGTAACAAAAAGGATCGGAA
Source organism: uncultured bacterium (assembly GCA_964595095.1). Taxonomy (GTDB): domain Bacteria; phylum Fidelibacterota; class Marinisomatia; order SCGC-AAA003-L08; family TS1B11. Next base: position 9,611 of record CAZQOY010000055.1, read on the forward strand.
AGAGGTAGCCCAGGTCCGTATGAAACTGCGTTACCGCAGGGAATTCAACTTTTGGATTGACCACAACTATCCCGATAACACTCCCCAGAAGCGCCGAAAACAACAGAAAGGAGTTCAGATAATCCCTGGGCTGGAGCAGAATCCACACCGGTGTAACCGCCGCCACAAATACATAGCCGAACAGGATGCATATCCAGAAATTATACGATTGCTGAATCGGGAAATGAATCCCCAGAACCACACAGCCAATAAGGAATACAACACCTACGACCGATGCCAGCCATAGAGGTGCTTTGAAACGATAGATTGTAGCTCCGAAAACCACGGCGAGCAGAATAAAGAGGAAAGAAGACGTAACCGTCGCAGGTTCTTTTACGAAGATACTGGCAACCGCCTTGCAGAAAACCGCGATAATCAGTACCAGCATGAACCAGGTGAAAATCAGAAAGAGCTGCTTGCCCGACCTGCCGATGTGGTCCTCGATCACCTCTCCGATGGACTTGCCGCCATGCCGCACTGAAGCAACCAGCGCAGAGAAATCATGCACTCCACCCATCAGCACACTTCCGATGAGGATCCAGAGCAGGACCGGAACCCACCCGAACACGGCGGCATAGATCGGCCCGAGAATGGGAGCCGCACCGGCAATGGAGGCGAAGTGATGCCCGAAAAGACCGGTGCCTTGGCCGGCAGGTAGTCAACGCCATCACGCTTCGTATGCGCAGGAGTAGCCCGTTGGGGATCAATATCATACTTCCGGACCAGGTACCGCCCATAAAAGACATAACCGGCTATGAATATAGTGATTGAAACAATAAGTAACCAGGCAGCTCCCATTAACTCTGCTTTCCCTGTTCTATACTGTCATTGCTTTATTATTGCCCTGGACCGACTGTGAAACTTATGAATAATATTCAAGCCGGATTACTGTTCTTTCAAACCTGAAAATTAAGGACACAAGTTGCAAACAATGGACGCCGGGCGAAAGAGTATTGTCATGAATGAGAGCATTTCCGATAGTAATATTTGCCTTAACCGTGAACAGCCACCTCAGGTAATATCCAAAGTAAGTCTTTTATGAACATCCAGTCAATTCACCCCAGGGACATGGATACCACCAGTCAACCTGCCACCAGGCCCTTCCACGTGTTGGCCAAACCCATCGGCCCCATCTGCAACCTGGCCTGCGAACACTGTTTCTACCTCAAAAAGGAGCAGCTTTATCCCGGCACCGGGTCCTTCCGCATGAGCAAAGCGACGCTGGAGCACTTTACCCGGCAGTACATTGAAGGCCAGCCTGAACACGCCCCGGAGGTCAACTTCGCCTGGCAGGGCGGAGAGCCGACCCTCCTGGGGGTGAAGTTCTTCCAGCGGGCCATGGAGCTGCAGGAACAATACCGGCGCCCGGACCTGCGCATCTCCAACTCGCTTCAGACCAACGGCGTTCTGCTCGATGACCAGTGGGGTGCCTTCCTTCACGAACACAATTTCCTGGTGGGGATAAGTATTGACGGCCCCGAGAAGCTCCATGACCGCTACCGGCGGGACCGCAAGGGCCGGGGCTCCTTTAAAAGCGTCATGGCCGGCCTGGAGGTGCTAAAAAAACACGAGGTGGAGTATAATACCCTGACCGTGGTGCAGAACGACAACGGGGATCACCCCGAAGCGGTCTACGACTTCCTGAAAGAGATCGGCTCCCGGTTCTTCCAGTTAATCCCCATCGTGGAGCCCGAAGGTGACGGCAAAGTCTCCTGCCGCAGCGTGGGGCCGGAGCAGTACGGCGGCTTCCTCAACCGGATGTTCGACCATTGGCTGGAGCAGGAAGACGTGGGGACCGTTTTCGTGCGGGACTTCGACATGCTGCTCGGGCTGGTCATGGGACAGCCATCTTCCGTGTGCGTTAACGCGGAGACCTGCGGGCTGGCGGTGGCTATCGAGCACAATGGCGACCTGTACAGCTGCGATCATTTCGTCAACCCGCAGGACCTGCTGGGGAACGTGGCCCGGCAGACCCTCAGCGAGATGATAGATGGCCCGAAGCAGACCAAATTCGGCCGGGACAAACGGGACTCCCTGCCGCGCTGCTGCCGGGAATGCCAGTTCCTGACATACTGCAACGGCGGCTGCCCCAAGGACCGCCTCGTCCCCGCCCCCGACGGCGAGCCGGGGCTGAATTACCTCTGCGCCGGGTATAAGCTATTCTACAGCCACACCCTGCCGCTCTTAGAGAAGATGGCCAAGTGCCTGCGGGTGCAGCGCCCGGCCAGCGATTATAAGAATATCGAAGCCATTATCCGTGATATGGTAACGGCCCAGGGCCTGGCTATCGGACGCAACGACCCCTGCCCCTGCGGCAGCGGCCTGAAGTTCAAGAAATGCTGCGGGGAAGCGGGATGAGTGGTAATGAAAATTGCAAATTGAAAAATGAAAAATGAATATTGAAAATTGATCCGTCAGCCGACGGATTGAAAATTGAAGAATGGGAAAGGATGGAATGAACCGCAAAGACGCAAAGGCATGCCCTGAGCGTTCGCCTGAGCTCACGCCGAAGGCTTGCCGAAGGGGCGCAGAGAACGCCAAGAGTTTTTTGCCACGAATTAACACGAATTTTCACGAATCGGAACCAGGCAATGGGGTTCATAGGAAGAGCGAAGAGCGTGGAGCGATGGGAGCTAGTGGCAGTGGCAATTGGGAGAGAAAAGAGAGTAAACCTCAACGGCGCAAAGATGTAAAGTGGAGAGTTGGAGATAGGGAGAGCGGGGGAGCGAGTTACTGCTGAAGATAAATCGACAATCGTCAATCTTACTTTGCGTCTTGGCGGTTATCTCTTTTCTCTTCCCTGCCTACTGTCCCTGCCAACTGCCACTTCCCCCTCTTCCCCCTGCCACTGCCAGGCTCTCAGCGATGATGCCTTCGCCGGGTGACGCCGAAGAGGCCGGCAGCGGCCATCAGCGCTCCGGTCCCCACAGCCCCGACGATAATCGGATCGAGGTGGCACTGAGCCCACTGCCACGTGGTGGGCAGGTTGCGGGCGAAGGTCCCCCAACTGATAACGGCAATGCTGATCCCGATGGACACCAGCCCCTGCCACATTTTCAGGCGCACCCGCAGCCAGGAGAGCAGGAACAGGCCCAGGATCCCACCACCGAAAATA
>CAZQOY010000056.1:0-3597 GCA_964595095.1 uncultured bacterium
CCAGCCGCAGAAAAAGCGCCCGAGGAAAGGTGTCAGGACGAGGATGATGAGCGCCGGCCAGAACAGGAGCGAAATCCTTAAATTGTCGATAAAATCGAAAAGGGGAATCAGTGGACTGAACCGCAGGAACAGGTCCGAAGGCAGGCTGCCGGAATAAGGATAGCGCGCCCTGAGAAAGAGCAGCACGAAAAAGAGCAGGAACCCAACCTGAATCCAGCGCCGGGTCCCGGCCATTGTTATTTTCGCCTTTGGCACAGCGCCTAAAGGCTGATTTTTTTCATTTTCAGATTGGATACGTCGTACCGATTCAGTCCCCGCCTTACGGCTTCCTTAATATGCCCTATCTGGCTGGGTTCTAAATTAAACAGGGCAGCCGCAACGTAGTCGGCCGTGACCGTGCAGGGGCTCATGATGAGGGTGCGGCGCTTATCGACATCCGACAGGCTGCCCCCGCTGGGGCCGTTGCCCGTCATAATGCGGTATGCGTCAATAATGGTCAGCGTGGGGAGTATTTCCGAAGTGATATCCACCAGCTTGGTATCAAAGCCGTTGTGGATCTCCCCGCGGGGACCGCCCATGACCCCCATCAGGTTCTTCAGGCCCAGGGTCACCCGAGACAAGGAATGATGCTTTGCCACGGGCACGTTGATCACCTTGTCCGCCTCCAGGTAATCCCGATAAATGGGCCACTCCTTCAGAACGGTTCCCTGCTGGAGACGGACGCTCTTGAAACGGTGATCGCGGACCTGCAGGACCTTAGCGCCCGCCTGCTTAGCCTTTGTTTCGATCTGGCTGTTACGGTAGCAGCGGAGCGGACTGTTGATGGTGCGATCAAAGACATTGACCCTTTTGGCGCCGGCATCCAGGCAAAGCTTGACGATCTCAGCGACGAGGTCAGGATTGGTGTCGGCAGCAAACTCAGGGGTCCGGTCCCAGCCGATGTTGGGTTTGACAACGACAACGTCACCTTTGGAGATAAAACGGCTCATGCCACCGAAGGCCTCAGCCGCGTGGTTAACCAGTTCCGCAGGCTCACCGTTCTCGACCCACACGATGTCGGGGACCGGCTCGCTGGCAAGGGCCGGTAGAAAATTGCTCGAGAAAAGGGGCGACAGGCCGACAAGTCCCCCCGTAGTGGTTTTTATGAAATCAAGGCGTTTCATGATCGGTTTCCTTTCGGATAGTGCTACATCCTAGTTTATACAATGATACAACGTTCAGTCAATATCATTTCCATAAGAGTCTCTTCGAGATATTCGGGTCATTCCCGTTTTGAGATTCATCTTCCGGAGGTATCCATTCGAACACCATCCTTAAATGTCGTACTTCGAAAGCCCTTCGTTTTCCCCTTTGGCAGGGTTCAGGGCGCGACTCAAGACAGGCATTCAAACAAGCCTATGAGAACAAAAACGAAAACCTTAAACTTTCATTACAACTGGAATAAAAAATGGGGGAAGGTCAGAGGTATAGAAATTGGGAAGTTAGATAGTGCTCTCTGGGCATTGCAGAAAGGCCTACAGTACCTCCCGTAAGATGAAAATCTTCTTGAACATCTCAATTATGTACAGCAAATACTCAAAAATGATGGGAAAAGAGAGTAAAATTGCCAAAGGGCGGCAAAGACATCCTCTCCTTCGAATACATCCTCCGCCTGTTTATCCCACCATCGGCGGGGGTTACACCCGAGTATAGCATGTCCATCAAGATGCTTTTGTTCCGCAGAATGTTTTAATCCCGCAGAAAGCGGGGCGGGGGTGCTGCTGCGTGAGCCTACCCTGAGCTCACGGCCCCCATTCCGTTGCCGGTGAACGGGTCAATGAGCGCATCCTCGGCCCTCAAGACTTACATTGATATGGTCCTTATTCAGCCTTGATTACGCTTTCTATTTTCTTCAACTTCACCTAAACAGCACAGGAGTAATACCATGACAACGGCTAATATAAAACAGGAAGCGCAACGCCTGGTCGAAAACCTGTCCGAAGACGCAACCTGGGATGACCTGATGTATGAGATCTACGTGCGGCAAGCCATTGAAGCCGGTCTGAAGGACAGCGATGAAGGTCGCACGCTGGACGTCAATGAGGTACGGGCAAAATTTGAGCTGGCGGAGTGAAAGTATACTGGACCTACCGCTCCGTTAGACACCTCGTGGAAATCTATGAGTATATCGCACAAGATTCCCCGCTCTACGCGAAAAGGATAATAGACCGACTCACTCGGCGCTCTGAGCAGATCGGGACATATCCGAAATCGGGGCGAAAAGTACCCGAATATGAAAGAGATGATATACGCGAAGTGATTGAGGATCGCTATCGCATTATCTACAGGATTAAGCTCAATCAGGTCGATGTTCTGGCGGTCATCCACAGTGCCAAGATACCACCTTCAGACATCTAGGATATCTTTCATCCTATACTAAACCCCAGGTTACAACCTATATTTTATATTTATTCTTCAATTTTCATTTCCCATTTTGCATTTCCCCATCCCCTCACCCCGCCAACCGTGCCGGGTGGGTCTGTCCAGCCTTGGCCGGGCAGACATCCCAGTAATAGCACCAGTTGCAGAGGGGGGACTCCCGGGGTTGGAGGGTCCGGGGCTGTGCCTCCCGCTCCCTTATCTTTTCAACGCGCTTCTTTAGCATGGTGACGATGCGCTGGGGGTCCCACTGTACCTGCTCCAGGACTACCTCCCGCTCGTGGCGCAGGAAATGCCACACCACGTCCACTCGCTCCGTGTTTTCCAGCGTTTTCACCAGGGCAAGGTAGTAAACCTTCATCTGCAAGTCCTTCTCTGCCTGCGTGGGTGTGAGCATTTTCCGGCCGGACTTATAGTCATGGATAGACCACCATCCCGGGCCGTGCTGGTCCAGGCGATCCAGGATAGCGGTCATAATGCAGCCGCCCTGGCCCTGGACGGACCCACGGGGAGTCCCGGGCAAGCCGTCCCGGTCCAGTGTGAAGGAGATAATACGCTCGGTGCCGTCTGCCGGCTCATCGAAGGGAGCGTAGCGGCGGTAGAAGCCTGCCAGGCACCGCTGGCCCAGCTGGTAATAGTCGTCGGTCTGCCAGCCGGCCTGGATAATGTGAACATAACCGTGCCAGGCTTCTTTCCAGAGCGAGCGGTACTGGTTCAGCAGATCGTCGAAGAGGATGTTCCGCCCCGTGCGGCGTTCCCGGTAGAGCCACTCCAGGGCCTCATGCAGCCGCCCTCCCAGGTAACTTTCGATTGATTCCCCTCCGGCCGGGCGACCGTCCAGGTAGATGAAACGATATTTGGCAAGGCATTGGTCAAAGAGTTGCAGGCGGGAGTAGGAGAACCGATCGCTCGGCAAGGCGAAGCCTTCAGGGCACCTTTAATAGGAGCGGGAGGGATACAGAGGAGTGACCAGACGGTAATCACCGAGCATATTGACATCCACGAAAACGAACCGCCAGCCCTTATTGTAGTAGAACCAGACCTGGTAGGGCTTTTGACTCACGTCGAAGGGGTGCCGATCAATATCGTCTGGCGGGCCATAGATGATGTAGACCATACCCATGTCCGTTTCCCAGCCCGGCTGCATACTGCGAAAATAGGTGTTGGCATACGCCACCC
>CAZQOY010000056.1:3607-12762 GCA_964595095.1 uncultured bacterium
CGTCCATGAGCTCATTCCGGGGCGTCTCCGGCGTGGGATCGAGAGCACTCCAGAACGCCAGAAAAGCTTCACGCTTGGCTTCCTCCTCACTGACACTCCTCATCTCGCGCAGCTGGCTGTTTGTAGCCACGTAGCGGGTCTGTTCGATAGCCTGATCCACATCATCAATCAGGTGGGTGAAACCCGTCCAGTTGACCTGGATCGGAATGGACTGCTCCGCCTCCAGGGAATCCACTTGCACCTTAATGGTGAGGGTATATTTCTGATCCTTCAGACCACTGGTAGCCGCAGCTACAAAATGGGTGGAGAGAGGGCTGTCGAAGGTAAGCTTCTTGAAAAAAAGAACGGTTGAAGTGTCGCCCTTTCCTCCCACGGTACAACGCATAGACGCCTGGGCCGGCTCCTCTATGGGAGTGCGAATTGCCAGATAGACCAGAAAGGAATCCGTCTTATCGGAGATCTCGTTCCCTATGAAGGGAGTGATGCGATCAGGTTTTCCGGGCACCTTCTCGACCTCCACTACCAGCAGAATATCGCTCAGCGCCAGCTGATCCAGGGGATAGCCGGTGACGACAACCTTTTCGCTGGCGTTGTAGCTCTGGCGGCTGTCCTGGTCCACCAGGTTCGCAACGATGCTGTACTCTCCGGGGGACAGGATAAAAGACGTACGGGCGATATGGTGCAGGTCCTCGGACCGGGTTTCCTCGAATCGTGACTTGACCACCTCTTCCCGCCAGATACGCGTGCCGCATACCATCTCGTCTTTGTCAACCGCAAAGATAGAAAGCTCGTAGGTGGACTTGAATTCGCCACTATGCGCCAGAAACACCAGTTTGTCAAGGGGGATCTGAGTGAAGACATCCACCCGTGCCGAATCGGTTCCCAAAATAGGAAACCGGCTTACGGCAAGCTTGAGGGGTGGCTCCTTTTGTTCGGAGTGGGCGAACTGGGCATTTGATCGGCTCGGCGTGAGAAGCACCCCCACCAGGAAAAATACCGCAAGCCACCGCCTAATCAAAATAGGTCCTCCAATTAAATCGCACAACCCCATCACTGGTGAGGAACCAGACCCAGTCGGCGCCTGGCTCGACAGCATAGACGATATCCGAAGGCAGCCCCTCATTCCTGCCAAAAGTAAACAGGCTGCGGGTTCGGCGGTCATAAAGGACGGCACCACGTGACGTCGCCAGCCAAATGTACGATTTATAGCCTTTGATTTCCAGAATCTTAGCTCCGCTGGAAATCTGGACAGGGTATAATGTGAAATCCCTGTCGTCCGGTCCCCGGTGGTAAATATAATTATTGGCCACTACAAACATATCTCCGTTGTCGTGCCACAGGCTGGTGGCCGGCAGGCTGGATTCCAGCCGCCACTTGACCGGCCTGTCATCCTGATACGCATAGATCCCGTCTGCGGTTCCGGCATAAAGAACCTGGCTGGCACTGTACAGCGTATATATTTCCACTGCCGGCGAAATGGACAAGCTGTCGTCGGGAATAACCTGGTGAGTGGCCGGGCTTATGCGGTCAACGCCGCGAACGGTAGCCGCGAATATCTCATCGCCGTGCCGTTCGAGGTCCCACACCGCCCGGTCCCGCAATCCTGCCTTTGAGCCGATGAATCCCCAGTTTTCGGTGCGCGTGTCCAGCAGCACAATTCCATCCATGGTAGCCAACCACAGCTGCCGTCCGACCCGGAGTATGGCATTCACTCCCACATCCCGTATCGCCTCCGATAATAGACCGCTGTAATAGCGCCAGGAAGAAACGCCCTCATCCCAGACGCTGAGGAAATAACCCGCCTTACGCGTATGCCTGATGCCTTCGCGGCGGAAAGCATTATCGGCAAACCAGACTCGATCACCGTCCAGGAAGAGCGTGATCACCGGTTTCGGGGCAATACCTGCCTGAAAGTCCTCCAGGTGGCGGGTGTGAAGATCACCCCGGAATAGGGTACCCAGGTCGGTGCCGTACCAGAACCGGTCAAACCGGTCTTGAAAGACAAAGGTTGGTATGGCAGTGAGATAGCCGGGGCCGAGAAACTCGCGAATGCTTGTGGACCATTGGCCGGTGGTGATCCAGCCAAGCAAGTCGGGGGGCTCCAGGAAGGCCGCCCTGCTGGTATTCCAATCCACGGGACCATCCGGGCCAGCTATATCCCGGCGCATAAACTCCCCGGTGAATGAGTTCAGCAGGGTATAAACACCATCCGTATCGATCCAGATACCATCGAACGAGCCGCCTACTCTGAGGACCGACCGGCCCTGGAAGTAGTCGGGTAGGGCCCGGAAAGGTACCTGGTGCCAGGTGTCATCCGTGCTCAAGCGGAAAGCGATACCATCATCGTAGACGACCCAGAGAGCGTTAGTGGAGGCGTCGTGGTACACATGGTACAGGTGATGGGACGGCAGCCCCATGTTAATCTCCGGCAGGTGATCCAAATTCTGGGAATAATAATCGAAATAGAGCAGCCCGTCAAAGGTACTGAAGTAGATGCCGTCGGGCCCTTCGGAAGCGGATGTGGCGGTGGTTGTTCCGGGAATATATTGCCAGTCCTCCGGCTCGTAACGGAAATGCTGTCCAGCGCTGTTACTTACCAGGAATAGAGAAAGGAGAGCAACAACCGGCAGCAGGCAGACCCTACGGCATGGCATGATGTCGCAAAAGCCCCTCAAGCTTTTCCGGTGATACGGGTACAACACCTATTTCCTCCACAACGGTCCCGGCGGCGAAGTTGGCCAGCTCGGCTGCTTCCCTGGGACTGGCCCCGGACACTAAAGCCAGGGCATAGGTGCTTACCACCGTATCACCAGCTCCACAGACATCCGATACCTGGCGGGCACGGGTAGGAATGCGATGATATCCTTCGCTGTCAAACAGATCCATCCCCTTTGGACCGCGCGTGATGAGCACTACCTCGGCTTCCAGACGTTCCCGTAAGTCATGACCTGCGGCGCTGATCTCCTCATCCGTCCTGAGCGGATGTCCGGCGAAGTGCTCGGCTTCATTCAGATTCGGCTTGATCAGATTCACCCCTTGAAAGCAGTCCAGGTGATCGCTTTTCGGATCAACAAATACCGGACAATGGCTCCTGCCGGCCAGGGCACAAAGCTGCTGGATTACCTGCCGTGTGAGAGTGCCCTTGTGATAGTCCTGAAAGACCAGTCCACTGGACCCCTCGATGACCTCTGCCACCTGTGCCTGCACTTGCGCGACAAGCTTGTCGGACAGAGGCGCGGTTGATTCCTTATCCAGCCGGACTACGTGCTGCGAACCCGCGATTACCCGGGTTTTTTCGGTGGTAGGACGGGTATCGTCCCGCAGGATTTTATGTGGTATTTCGTAACTGGACAGCGTGCTTTCAAGCTGCTTGCCGGCGGCGTCCATACCGGCAACTCCCACCAGAAAAACATCCGCCCCCAGAGAACGCAGGTTATATGCCACATTCGCCGCGCCCCCTGGACGATGGTCTGTCTGTTCCATCGTTACGATGGGCACAGGGGCTTCGGGGGAAATACGGGAGACACTGCCCCAAATGTAGGTATCCAGCATGACATCACCCACAACCACGAGTCGCTGCCCGGGGAACTGCTGGCGCAACTGGTGAAAACGTTCAGGCTGCAAAGGAGGTAGCCCTCACCAGCCGGCTGATACCGGTCATTTCAGGAGGAATCTCCAGACCCAGATACGTCAGGATCGTTGGGGCAATGTCAGCGAGCTTGCCGGTACCCTCAAGACGTATGTTATTTTCCGGGGCCACTACGACAAAGGGCGTCGGCAGGGTCGTATGGGCGGTGTGGGGCTGGCCGGTCTCGAGATCGATCATCGTTTCAATATTGCCATGGTCCGAAGTCAGAAACATGGCAGCGCCCTGTCCCTGGACTGCTTCCAGCAACCGGCCCATACAGCGGTCGATGGTCTCTATAGCCTCTATCGCCGCATCCAGCTTGCCGGTATGCCCAACCATATCCGGGTTGGCATAGTTGAGTATCAAAGCTTCGAATTCACCGCTTTGGACAGCCTGCACTGCCCGGTCAGTAACCTCTTCCGCGCTCATGGAGGGCTGTAGATCGTAGGTCGCTACTTTGGGAGAGGGTATCAGGATACGCTCTTCGCCGGGGAAGGTCTTCTCATCACCACCGTTGAAGAAATAGGTCACGTGCGCGTACTTCTCAGTTTCAGCCAGGCGCAGCTGGCGGTAGCCCGCCCGGGAGAGAACCTCGGGGAAAAGGTTGACCAGATATTCCGGTGTAAAGAGGACGGGAATATTAAAGGTATCATCATAGCTGGTCATTGAGCGTACATCCAGGTCCAGATCCTCAACCGGGAATTCGGCAAACCCAGGCTCAATAAACGCCCCGATAATCTGGCGCATACGGTCCGACCGGAAGTTCATGGCCAGCAGCGCATCCCCTGAGCATATACGGCCACCACCACCGATGATCTTCGGGGTCACAAATTCATCCCCTACATCGGCGGCATACGAGGCATCCATGGCCTCAACGGCTGTCGGGTAGGCTTCTCCTTCCCCATGAACCAACATGCGGTAGGCCTTCTCATTCCGGTCCCACCGCTTATCCCGGTCCATGGCGTAATAGCGACCCACGACGGTGGCGATAGCTCCTGTACCCAGCTCGTCCATCCATCCCTGGACTTGCTCCAGGTAGCCCCGCCCGGCCAGGGGGGATGTATCCCGGCCGTCCATAAAGGCCTGATACATAACCCGGGATAGACCCTCACTCCGGGCAGTCTCCAGGATCGCCCGCAGATGGTCCAGATGGCTGTGAACACCGGCGTCGCTGCACAAACCCATGACGTGGAAGGTGCCGCCGCCTGCCGCTAACCGGCGCATCTGCTCCAGAAGCAATGGGTGTTGATGAAATGCTCCGGACTGGACACTGTCGTTAATGCGTACCAGGTCCTGGCGAACGATCCGGCCGGCCCCGATGTTCATATGCCCTACCTCCGAATTGCCCATCACTCCATCCGGAAGCCCCACCGCAGTACCGGAAGTCTCCAGCGGGATCATGGGATATTCGTTCAGCAGCTGGTCTAAAGAAGGGGTGTTAGCCAGAAGAGGAGCGTTTCCTTCCGGTTCCGATCGCAACCCGAAGCCATCCATTATCACCAACGCGAATTTTAGCATCTCAGGCTTTCTTTTTTTCAGCCTGGCTTCCTTTTGCCGGCTTATTCCCTTTTCCACCTTTGCTTTCTGCAGGAGCTTCGGGTTCTGCTGATGGCTCGAACGGTTTCTCCGGCAGGGCTACCAGCAACACGAGATAGATCAGAGCTCCAGCCAGGTAGAAAAAGGAAGCTGCCACGAATAGAACCCGGACCAGCGTAGAATCGATCTGGAAATAATCGGCGATACCACCACAGACGCCACCAATTTTTTTATCCTCCCGGCTGCGACAGAGCCTCCGCTCTCCAGATAACGCTATACCCGAAGCTGACCGGCCAAAGGTGTACAGGAGATAGACACCCACCAGCAACAGCGCCAATGGCACGAAGTCGCGGGAGTGCAGGCGCACGCCGGGAATCATCGGCCAGTAAACAAACCGGAACTGGCCGGCCCAGAGGAGAACACCCATAGCAATCAGGACCAGGCCCCACCAGAAGCGCCCCTTGCCTGCGGCACCCGCTTTGGTAGTATCTTCAGTTTCCTCGACTTCCGGCTCCGAGGGGATAATCAGCCACGCAACCAGATAGAGAATAAGCCCCACTCCCCCGAACAGTATCAGGAGCAGCCACACTAGCCGGATGAGCACCGCATCAATGTTGAAATAGTGCCCCAGGCCACCACACACACCTACTAATACACGGTTAGAATGGGAGCGATACAGATGCTTCATGATTTCCGTCCTCCACTATTACGCTTTAGATGAACGCCCTGAAATATACATCACTATTGGTTGATATTCTCCGATGGTTGCTCCTGAGCCAGGGCCGCCAGATGCCGGGATACCGACCCAGCCAGGCCCTCAAGGTGATACCCGCCTTCCAGGAAAGAGATGATCCTTCCATGGCACAGCTCACCAGCCAGCCGCTTCACCACCCGGGTCATCAGTCCAAAACCTTCGGCCGTAATGTTCATATTTCCCAGGGGATCATATTCGTGGGCATCAAAACCTGCCGAGATAAGGATAAGTTCCGGTTTATATGCCATAAGCGCATCGGTTACCGGCCCTTCCAGGATGTCCAGAAAATCCTGATCACCCTTCCCGGCCGGCAGGGGAAAGTTAAGCGTATAATCCCTCCCCGTCCCTATACCCTTTTCATCCGAACGCCCGGTACCCGGATAGAGTGGAAATTCGTGCGTACTGATATAGTATACGCGATCCGTGCTGAAAAAAATGTCCTGGGTCCCGTTGCCGTGATGTACGTCCCAGTCGATGACAGCTATCCGTTCCACTTGACCGGTCTGGCGGGCATAATTTGCTGCCAGGGCTACGTTGGCAAAGAGACAGAAACCCATCGCCCGGGAAGGCAGGGCGTGGTGACCGGGGGGACGCCCCAGGATGAAGGCGGTCTGCGATCGTCCTGAAAGGACATCATCCACCGCCTGCAGGCCAGCTCCGACTACCTTTCGGGCTGCCAGGAAGGAACCGGCGGAGACTTCCGTATCGGCTGAATCCATAACCGTAGATCCTTGACGAGTCGTTTGCTCCACCCGTTGAATGTACTCCATAGGATGAATCAGGGCAATCTCGTCAAGAGCAGCGGCCCTGGCTTCCACTTTGCGATACGCCTCCCACTGACCAGTCTTGCCAAGCAGATCTCGGATGGACCGGAAACGGCTGGCCGACTCAGGATGTCCAGCACTTACTTCATGGTGGATGAAATCAGGGCTCCAGTAAAGGGTCAGTGGGTTCACCGGGTTACTCCTTGATTAACGATGGCGAGATTTTGATTTATTCGACTTTTCATTTTGTCTTCGCGTGGCGCCGGAACTGTTTCCTGCACCTCCAGGGACCCGCCGGCCCCGGCCGCCTTCACGGACAGAGCGGATCATCGCGATGCGACCGTGGTCCAGGGTCACAGATACGCCTGATAGCCGCCGAATAGTAGTGGGGTTGAGAGTAGATACCAGCGCGGTAGTGCCTTCGTAACTGCATTTCCTCTGGATCTGGCGCTTTACCAGATCAAGCTCATCATAACTCATGTGCTGCTCGAGCTCATCGATAATCAGCACCTTCGCATCCGAAGCCATGCATATTGCCAGATCGATCCAGCGCCGCTCTCCCGGCGATAACGTTTTTACAGCCCGCGTCAGCTTATCTCCCAGGCCCATACGCTTACTGACGGTTTCCAGCCGGTCTGCCGCCGAGTCGGTTGACCAGGGAGCGGTCCTGATATACTTGAGCATATATCGCTGTACAGTCCCGCTTGCCCGCCAGCCGGCCGACGGCACCTGAGGCAGATAGCAGACTTCTTCCTGGAATCTCCGGAGTACCTTCTTATTGGTAATAGGGTCTCCTTCGTAAAGGATAATGCCGCTGGTGGGACGGCGCCGGCTGGCCAGCATCTCAAGCAGGCTCGTTTTTCCCGATCCTGGTTGACCGATAATGGCATAAGTAATCCCACGATGTATCTCGAAATTAGTAATAGAAAGTACCGATTTCTTTTCAATGTGCAAGTTCAGATTCTTAATCTGGAAAATTGGCTGCTGCATAAAGCCTCCTACAAGGTCAATTGTTGAATAAAGTTGGTCAATACCTGACGTGAATTCTCGCCCTGGGCGTCCAGTGATGGGTAAGCGGCATCGTCTCGACCGGAGCGCAGCCGAACGTACATCCGCGCAATCTCCTCCGTGAACTCCGGATGAAATTGAACCCCGAAGACCAGACCATCCAGCTGGAATGCCTGCAGACCTATATCATTGGTCGCCAGTACCTGTGTTCCGGGCGGAAGATTGGTAACCACTTCCCGGTGGGTTTGATAAACTGGAAAGCGCCTGCCCATGCCTTGAAAAAGATGGGACGCTGCTCCGGCCTTTGTGAGGGTTACCGTTGTCGACCCCAGCTCCCACCCTTCAGGGTTAAGCCCCACTCGACCGCCAGTGGACGCGGCCAGCAGCTGGTGTCCGAAACAGACCCCCAGAACGGGATGGCCGTCATCCACCGCCCGCGCAATGCCATCCTTGGCCGCCGGCAGCCAGGGAAGATCATCGTTCACCGAATCTGACGAGCCGGTGATAATCCAGCCGTCAGAGTCCGCCGGTACCGGCATGGTATCCCCGTCAAAGAGGAAATGCACGCGGTAGTTGGCCTTTACTTCGGGCCGCTCTTGAAACCAGCTATCGAAATCGCCGCGGCGTTCCCGGATAGTGGCCAGGGTACGACCGGCCATAAGGATGTCCACGCGGGGCATAGTCGGACTCATGGATATACCCTGCCTCGCCGGCTGGTGAAGCCGTATGAAATGGGGAACGATATGGTTCTTTTCAGCACGTTCGCTGTGCGTCGTGCCTCGAAAGGGAGAGCAGCTGCGGGACGAAAAGCCTAGACCTGGTTCTCTAGAAAGCGTTCCGCATCGATAGCCGCGGCGCAGCCCGATCCTGCCGCCGTGACAGCCTGGCGATAAACCGCGTCCTGCACGTCGCCGCAGGCAAAAACCCCGGGTACCGAGGTGCGCGTAGACTTACCCTGGGTGATGATATACCCCCGCTCATCCATTTCGACCTGCCCTTTGAACAGCTCGGTGTTGGGGGTATGACCAATGGCGAGAAAGACACCATCACATCGAAATTTCTCGGTCTCGCCGGTCCTGGTGTCCTTGAGGATCACACCACTCAGGCCGCCGTTTTGAGGGTCGCCCAGCATTTCCGCCACTACCGCGTTCCAACGAACATCCACCTTGGGATTATTGAAGACGCGCTCCTGCATGATCTTGGAGGCGCGCAGCTGATCACGGCGGTGAACAACTGTTACCTTGGAGGCAAACCTGGTGAGAAAACCGGCTTCCTCCAGGGCAGCGTCACCGCCGCCGACTACGATCACATCCTTATCCTGAAAGAAAAATCCATCACAGGTGGCGCAGGCGGAAACCCCATGACCCATCAGTTGGGACTCGGATTCCAACCCCAACAGGCGGACTGAAGCGCCCGTACTTATGATCACTGTCTTTGCCTCGGTGAGCTCTTCCTCCGCCCGGAT
>CAZQOY010000057.1:0-12619 GCA_964595095.1 uncultured bacterium
TGGGGATTATTCACCAGCTCAATACACCCGTTCAGGAGCGGTTTAAGGATTCCATCGCCACCCCTAAGCTGAACGGCTATCAGTCCATCCATACCACCGTGGTCGGCCCCACCGGCAAAGTGGTGGAGGTTCAGATCAGGACCGATGAGATGGACCAGACCGCCGAGATCGGGGTGGCGGCCCACTGGCGCTATAAGGAAGATAACCACGGAGGCATCACACCCATGGACCGCCAGGTCCGCTGGCTCAGGGAACTGGTGGAAGTGGTACAGAACGAAAAATCCACCCCCGAGGAGTTTCTGGACCTTCTCAGGATCGATCTGTTCAAGGATGAGATCTTCATTTTCACGCCCAAGGGTGATCTTGTCCAGCTGCCGGTTGGAGCTACACCGGTGGATATGGCCTTTGAGGTCCATACCGAAGTAGGCATCCACTGCGTCGGGGCCAGGGTCAATGGTAAAATCGTACCCCTCAACACCGTACTGAACAACGGGGACACGGTGGAGATTGTTACTTCCGAACATCAGACTCCCGGTCATGCCTGGCTGAAGTTTGTCCAGACGGGAAAGGCGAAGACCCTCATTCGGAAGTTCATTCGCCAGGCCCAGCAACAGGAGAGTATCCGTCTGGGGCGTGAAATGATGGACAAAGCCCTCCGCCGCCTGAAGCGCACTTCTCTTAAGAAGGATCTGCGCAAAGACCCGCAAAAGGCGGGATATGATACTGAGGATACACTGTACGCTGCCCTGGGGCGCGGGGACGTCACAGTTCGGCAGATCATCGAAAAATTTGTACCGGATCTCGTTCCGGAAAGCATGGGTCTGGAAAAAAGACTGACCCAGCCTCCAACTCGCCGATTGCGGAAATCAGCCCAGGGAGTACGAGTTGATGGCATATCCGACCTGCTTATCTCCCTGGGGAAATGCTGCAACCCGATCCCCGGCGATGAGATCATCGGGTTTGTTACCCGCGGCCGGGGAATTACGGTGCATCGAGTGACCTGTGCCAACCTCCCCCTGATCGGTGGTGATCAGGATCGCTATGTGGAGGTGGAATGGGATGTGGACAAACGGCGGGATTTTGTGGTCCAGCTGAAGATCGTAGCAGAGGGCCGCAGACACTTCCTCAAAGACGTCACGGAATCTACCTCGAAGCTGAACACCAATATTGTCAGCGTCGATATGACGGTGGAGGAAGGCATCCTGACCCTCTTTATGGCAATAGAAGTGGCTGGCATTCGCAAACTGGAGCGAATCAGGAACCGCTTAAAAATGATTCCCGGAATCATATACATGGAGCGTGAATAAACATGAACAGCAGTAACAGTGTCACCTACACGAAGAAAGACGTGACCCAGCTGGTAGCTGAAAAGATGGACAAGCCGGTATCCCAGATGAAGGCCCCGGTGGACGCGGTCTTTGAGTCCCTCAGGGAAATCATGAGTAAAGACCACCGTGCGTTGCGGGTTGAGATCCGGAATTTCGGCGTGTTCGAGGTGAAACCTACCAAAGCCAAACCCCGGGCGCGCAACCCAAGGACCAACGAAGAGGTCTACGTCCCGCCCAGAAGGAAGAGCCACTTCAAACCCGGTCGGCTGCTCAAGGGGGTCCTCAGGGAACCGTTGGAAAATCTTTAGGCCTGCCCGGCCGGTGGCGCGTATCCTCGGCATTGACTACGGTGAACGACGTATCGGCCTGGCTGTCTCCGACCCTACTCACGTCATTGCACAGCCCCTCACGACCCTCATCCGGGAGGACTCAGGGGCGTGGTGGGATCGGCTGGCGGCGATTATTGCCGAGCAGGAGGTGGAGGCCATCGTGGTGGGCTATCCACGCACGCTGAAGGGAACCGCTTCCCGGCAGACCGAAGCGGTAGACCGGTTTATTACCCGGCTCCAGGAACGGGAGTCGTTGCCAATTTACCGCTACGATGAACGCCTTACGTCCGTAGCTGCCAGGAAGGCCCTGACACAGCAGGGGATCAAGACCGGACACCGGAAGGAGGCGGTCGATCGCACCGCCGCCGCCCTGATACTCCAGGATTTCCTGGACAGCCAGCGATGAAAGGCCGGGACATCCTCACCCGGGGGCGGAACCTGCCCACTTCAGGGAAGTTGGTGCTGGCAGGGGTGGTCACCGGGCTAAGCTTCCCGCCGGTTCCCCTGGGGTGGCTGGCCTGGATAGGTCTGGTGCCCCTTATTGATGCGTGGCTGAAGTCACCCTCCCCCTCCCGTTCGGCCTGGTATGGTTTTCTCTGGTCCCTGGGATTTCTATTTGTGGTGATGTACTGGCTGGCGTTCAATACCGGGACCTACTGGTGGGCGGCTATAACGAGCATGGTTGCAGCGGTTCTGTTCCTGTCGCTTAACTATACCCTCATCGGCTGGTGGTTCGGCTGGCTCCATGCCTGGCGGGGACGCGTGGCCCCGTGGCTGCTGCCCTTGGTCTGGGTCTGCGTAGAGTTCCTGCGCAGCTTCGGCACCCTGGGCTTTCCCTGGATCGCCCTGGCTAACTCCCAGACCGGTTTCCAGCTGCCCATTCAGAATGCCGAGATTTTCGGTATATACGGGCTCAGCTTCTGGGTTATCCTGGTCAACGTCCTGGTAGTGGAGCTGTGGCATGCGCGTGGGAAGTTGATCCCCGCCCTGATACTGGTGGGCGTATTCCTGTTTCCCTGGCTGAGCGGCTGGCTGCTGCTGCCCGAAGTGCCGGAGCCCACCCTGCGCGTGGGAGTGGTTCAGCCGAATGTCAATGCCGCTGAGAAGTGGATGCCGGAAATACGGGACAGGCATTTTAATCAGCTCATCGCTCTCACCCGCCGGGCAGCCGTGGATTCGCCTGACGTGGTCTTCTGGCCGGAGGCTGCCACCCCGGCCTACCTGCGCAGGAGCGGGCGGGGCTATATGCGGCAGATTCGGGAGGAGCTGCGGCTCCTGAAATTCCCAGTCGTGACCGGAATGCCCGACTTTGTGCGGCGTGCCGATAGTGATATCCCCTACTACTACAATGCTGTGGGGTTTCTTGACAGTCTGGGGCTCCGTGACCAACAGTATAATAAAATCCACCTGGTCCCCTTCGGTGAGTACATCCCCCTGTCAAAGTGGATACCTGCCCTGAATTCGCTCAACCTGGGGCAGGGCAACTTCACCCACGGAACCGATTACACCGTCTTTACCTTAAGCAACCCTTCCGCGGAAGTGGACTCCGTCACCTTCAGCGTCGGAGTGTGTTTTGAGACTACCTTCCCGGGCCTGAATCGCAGGTTCGTGCGGGAGGGGGCCAGCTTTCTGGTGGGGGTCGTGAATGATGCCTGGTATCAGACCTCGTCCGGTCCTTACCAGCATGCCTCCCAGGCCCGCTACCGGGCCGTAGAATTCCGCCGGCCTATGGTGCGGGCTGCCAATACCGGTATCAGTATGGTCATCGATCAGGCCGGGAGGGTCATAGCCCGTTTGGGGCTGAACAAGGAGGGAGTATTCACCGCGCGGATTGCGCCGGCTACCGGCCTGACCTTCTATGCCCGGTTCGGTGATCTGTTCGCCTGGCTTTGCTTCATGGCGGCCGTGGCACTTTCCATCGTCGCCTATCGAAACCGAATAAAAGCGGGGAGTCAGACAGATGCGACATAAAGTCCGGCTGCTGACTCTGGTACTGGCTCTGAGCTGGGTACCACTCCTTTCCACTCAGGGTTCCCGCGGGTCTGATGAAAAGGACGCGCTGATAAGGTCGCTGATCATGCCCGGCTGGGGGCAGCACATACTAGGTGATCATAAAGTAGCCCGGAAGATGGTGCTGGCGGAGACCGGTCTGTGGTTGAGCTATGCCATCACCAGGGGAGCAGCCGGTTGGTATCAACAGGATTACCGGACCTTTGCCGCGCTTCACGCCGGTGTCGCCTACCCCCTGAAACCGGATATTTACTACTACCGCCTGGGACGGTTCGACTCCATTTCCGAATATAATCAGGTCCAGTTGCGGGAACGCAATATCAGCGATATTTATCGCCTGGACGGGGAATATTATTGGCAATGGGACAATCCCGCCAACCGGGAGCGGTACAGCGATCTACGCCGGGCCAGCCTGATAGCAACCAAGGGGGCTTCTTTCATTCTGGGAAGCATGGCGGTAAATCGTGCCGTAGCGGCTATTCATGTGCTTTTCCTCTCCCGTCCGGGGGCAGCGGCCGCGGCCAGCTGGACGCCCCTGCCCGGCGGTGGCAGGGTCAACGTTTATCTGCTGCGATAGTATGTCATTCTCCGGAACTGATAATCTATCCGCTGCAGGGGTCCCTGAAGGAGCTCGCTCTGGTTGGCTGCAGAGGGGCGGCTATAATCCCCTGGTCAGGGTGGTCCTGGTTATGGCCGGACTGCTGTCCATATCACTGTCGAGGGACATGTTTCAATTCGCCTATGTAGCAACTGTATTCCTGCTGTTGTGTCTGGCCCTGGGCCTGCGCCTGGCGCCCCTGGGACGCAGCATCAGGCTTATACTCCCTTGGACCCTGGTCTTTTTTGCCGTTCACCTGGCTTTTTCCTATCTTTACGGACCGCAGCCGGGGCTGGGAGGAATTCTCCGCCAGGAGTTTATTGTACTGCTCCGATTCATCGGCCTGGCCGGAGTGATGGGCGTTCTCCGGGAAGGAATGGACGCCCAGTCTCTGGTGGATAGCATCAAGACCCTGATGGACCGCCTTAGAGTCAGAAGCCAACGCGTGGAGGACTTCTTGCAGACACTCCGGCTCATACTGGTATTTATCCCCCAGGTGATGCGGGAATACCAGAGCCTGGAGCGGTTCAACCTGGCTCTGGGCTTTACACCGCCAGGCACCCTGCGGGAGCGGGTCAAATTTTATGGCGGCAACCTGCTGCCGGTGATGTCACGCTCCCTGGCACGGGCTCGTCAGCTGGGGGGAATCATGACCCTGAGGGGGTACGGGCGAGTCATTCCCCGGGGCCAACTGACACCCCTGCCGTTCGGGCTTAAGGACGGCGCGGCGGTGGCGGTCATTGCGGGACTCCTGGGCAGCTCGGGATGGGTGTTTTAAATTTCAAGCTGCTTATTGAATACGACGGCACGGCCTTCCACGGCTGGCAGCTTCAGCGCCGGGAGCGGACCGTCCAGGCCGATCTGGAAGCGGCCCTGAAACAGGTGACGGCCCAGCAGAAAGTCACGGTCATCGGGGCCGGTCGCACGGATGCCGGCGTCCACGCCCGGGGGCAGGTGGCCAGCGTGAAACTGGAGACCACCATCCCGCCGGAACGGCTGCGGCTGGCTGTCAACAGCCAACTGGCGGAGGATGTCCACGTCAAGGCTGTCGAGGCGGTCACTGACGACTTCCATGCCCGGAAAAGTGCGGTAAGGCGCCGGTACAGTTATGCCATGACCACCGCCCAACCCGTTCTCGGACGGCAGTACGTATGGTCAGTGAGGCATTCCCTCAACCGGGACTTACTGTTGCAGTGCGCCGAACAGGTCATCGGGGAACACGATTTCTCCGGGTTCGCCCGGGCCAATGCGAGCGTGGGTTCCACCAACTGCCGCGTGGAGGTTTCCCGATGGGAGCTGGCGGAGTCCAATATGGTATATTACATTATTGCCGACCGCTTTCTTCACCACATGGTCCGCTACCTGGCGGGTACTATGGTGGAGGTGGCGCGGGGCCGGTACACCGTGGACCAGTTCCGCTCCCAGCTTGAAGATGGCCCCGGATGCATCACCGTCTACCGGGCCCCGGCCCGGGGACTGGTCCTGGAAGAAGTGTCGTATCCGTCTGACAATTCAGCGGTTTCGTGAAGTGAAATCGAACAGATAAGGCGACTATGGTTATCAACATCGGCAGAGCACACACATGAGATACGGGTACAGAGCGATCCTCCTGGCCATACTGCTGTCATTCGGGCCGTTATCCCTGCCGGCCCAGGTCCGCGATGAGATCGCCCTCGGCCGGCAAACCGCCCTCACCCGGGCCATCCAGCAGGTAAGTCCCGCGGTGGCGGGCATCAACATCGTCAAGCTGCAGAAAGGCCCCCGCACCTACAGCCTGCTGTTTGATGACCCTTTCTGGTCCAACATGTTCCCCGAGACCTATCGCCGGGTGGAGAGCCTGGGCTCGGGGCTGGTGCTCTCTTCCGACGGCTACGTAGTTACCAACGCTCACGTGGTGGAGAACGCCGCCGAGATCATTGTTACCCTGCCGGGGGGACACCAGTACGAGGTAACAGACCTGTATACCGATGCCCTGACTGACATCGCCCTCCTGAAGATCAACGCCCGGGATCTGCCGGTAGTCAAGCTGGGCGATTCCAACGATCTGATAATCGGCGAGTGGGCCATCGCTCTGGGCAATCCCCTGGGCCTTTTTGACGTGAGCAAACAGCCAACCGCGACCATTGGAATTATCAGCGGCCTGCACATGGATTTCGGCCACCGGGAACCGGGCCGGGTCTACCAGGATATGATTCAGACCGACGCGGCCATCAATCCCGGCAACAGCGGCGGCCCGCTGGTGAACGCTGAGGGTGAGGTGATCGGGATTAACAGCTTTATCTTCACTGAAAATCAATACTCCGCCGGGTCCATCGGCATCGGGTTCGCCATCCCCATCAACCGGGTGAAGGAAGTGGTGGAGGAGCTGAAGACCAAGGGTCGGGTGGACCGGAGTTTCGTCACCGGGATTTCGTATCACCCTGTAACACGTGAGGAGCGAAACTATTTGCGCCTGCCTGTTAATTACGGTCTCACTATCACTCTGGTGGTGCAAGAGAGTGCAGCCGATAGAGCCGGTATAAGGCCGGGCGACGTCCTTCTGGAGGTGAATGGGAAACCGGTCAGCAGTAAGCGCGATTTCATCCAGGCGGTTGAGGAAGACCTCCTCAAGGCGGGAGATATTCTGAACCTGAAAATCTGGCGTGATCGTAAAGAGTTGAACGTTCCCATGGTATTTGGTCGATAGGAGCCGCTGGTGATCCCACGCTACACTACCCCCGAGATGGGCCGCATCTGGAGCGATCAGCACAAGTACGAAACCTGGCTGAAGGTGGAGATTGCCGTTTGCGAAGTTCTGGCCGAGCAGGGCCGGATTCCGCAGCGGTCACTGGAGAACATCAAAGCCAAAGCCGCTTTCGAACAGGCCCGCATCGAGGAGATCGAGGCCACCACCCGCCACGACGTTATTGCTTTCCTGACCAACGTGGCCGAGCACGTGGGTCCCGACGCCCGGTTTATCCACCTGGGAATGACTTCCTCCGACCTGTTGGATACCTCCCTGGCCCTGCTGTGCGTGGCGGCGGGAAAGCAGCTCCAGGGCCGCATGGAGGACTTCCACCAACTGCTGCGTGAACGAGCCCGGGAACACAAGTTTACCTGGCAGATCGGGCGGACGCACGGGGTTCACGCGGAGCCGATCACCTTCGGTCTGAAGCTGGCCCTGTGGTCGGAGGAAATGACCCGTAACCTGCGCCGCTGGGAAGCCGCACTGGATGACATCGCCGCCGGAAAGATCTCCGGGGCGGTGGGGACCTATGCTCACCTCTCACCTGAGGTTGAGCAACAGGTGTGTGAGCGCCTGGGACTGAAGGCGGCCAGTATCTCCAACCAGGTAGTCCAGCGGGATCGCCACGCCAGCTACCTTTCCGCTATCGCCCTCACCGGCGCCACGCTGGAGAAAATCGCCCTAGAAGTCCGCCACCTGCAGCGAACCGAGGTCCGGGAGATAGAGGAGCCGTTCAAGAAGGGGCAAAAGGGCTCGTCGGCTATGCCGCATAAACGGAACCCGATCATCGCCGAGCGGGTCAGCGGCATGGCCCGGCTACTGCGCTCCAACGCCATGGCCGGCTTGGAGAACGTGGCCCTGTGGCACGAGCGGGACATCTCCCACTCTTCGGTGGAGCGGGTCATCCTGCCCGATGCCACCACCACCCTGGACTATATGCTGCTGAAGATGACCGACCTTGTCAAAGGCATGGGAGTCTACCCGGACCGGATGCTGGACAATATCAATCTGACGGGCGGCCTGATCTTCAGCCAGCCGGTGCTGCTGGCCCTGGTAGAGCAGGGGGCCGACAGGGAAGAAGCTTACGCCCTGGTTCAGCGCCACGCTATGGAGGTATGGGAACGGGGAGGCGATTTCCGCCAACTGCTCCAGGACGACCCGGAAGTGAAGGCGTTTCTGTCAGACCGGGAGCTGGAAGCCTGCTTTAACTATGACAACCTGCGCAGGAATATTGACACCATCTTTAAACGACTCGGCTTTTAAGCCATGAGAAAAAATGAAGAAGGGCAACCCGGGCCTGGTCGGCCCTAACAGCAGATGGCTCCAGAAGGCCGCATTATCCTGATTCCCCTGCTGATCCTGGCGGTGTTGTCCGGTGTGGGACTTATACTGGCTCCGCGTCCGTGGCTGCAAGTGGTGACCGGTTTCCTCTGGGTGCTGGCGGGCCTGTCCCTGGTCTTTTTCAGAGACCCGGTGCGGGTGCCGCCGACAGACCCTCATGCCTTCGTTTCCCCGGCGGATGGCAAGGTGGTAGCTATCCAGCCCATTGGATACGATGAGCACATCGGTGGGGAGGCGTTACAGGTAGCCATTTTTCTCTCCCTGTTCAGCGTTCACGTTCAGCGGGTGCCTTCCGATGGCCTGGTTGACTCCACCCTGTACCGCCCTGGCCGGTATCTGGCTGCGTTCAAGCCGCGAGCAAGCGAAGAAAATGAGCAGGCGGTGACGTATTTCACCGGAAATGAAGGTAAATTCACGGTCAAGCAGATCGCCGGGACAATAGCCCGGCGTGTTATCTGCCACATGCGGCCGCACAGCTCGGTGCGGCGTGGTGAGCGCATGGGGTTTATCCGGTTTGGTTCCCGGGTAGAGATCATCGTACCGGCAGATTTCCAGCTCCAGGTTACAATAGGAGAACGGGTGAAGGGAACTACCACAATAATAGGATATTTTTCATCATGAAGTTTAAAAAACGGATCAATAAGCATCACATCCCGAGTTTATTTACACTCCTTAATATGTTCCTGGGATTCCTGGCCATCATCAGCATCGCTGAGGGGAATTATCTTCGAGCCGCTTATTTCATCGTCGGCGCCACCATATTCGACGCCCTGGATGGAAAACTCGCCCGGTGGCTTCAACAGCCGTCTCAGTTCGGCACGGAGCTGGATTCCCTGGCGGATGTCGTTTCCTTTTGCCTTGCACCGGCGCTCCTGATCTGGGCGCTGTACGCCCGTGATCTGCACCCGGTACTGGGAGCCTTGATCGCCGGTGCACCACTCTACTTTGGCGCCCTGCGCCTGGCTCGATACAACGTTGGGCAGCATGCCAAGCCCCAATCCCATTTCGAGGGGCTCCCCTCTCCGATCAACGCCCTGGTGATAGTGGCGCTGATTTTCTATTACTATGAGCAGGGTCAAGCTGCCGCAAAAGTGGTCTTGCCTGTGATGATGGCAACATCTTTCCTGATGATCAGCCCGATCAGGTATCCCAAGACGCCCAAAATCACGTTTCGTGCGGGGATTGGCAATACCATTTGCCTCACGGCGATAATAGTGACCCTGGTTGCGATACCGATTTTCGGCGGCCGGGCCGTGCTGCCCATCGTATTCGTCTATTTACTCAGCGGGCTCATCCGATGGCTCACCAGGGCTGATTCCGCCATGGATCTGCCATCGGTTGAGGAGGAAGTTTGAGGGCGCTCATCTATATTACCCCGAAGGAGGGAATATTAGACCCGCAGGGCCTGACCGTGGGCCAGGCCCTGCGCAATCTGGGAATGAAAGAAGTGACCGGGGTGCGTATGGGCAAGTACATTGAAATGGAGCTGCCGGGGATTACCAGTAAGAAGGCAGAGAAGGTTACCAGGCAGGCCTGTGACCGCCTCCTGGCCAACCAGAACATCGAGTCCTACCGCTTTGAGATTGTGAAGGAGACCTAGTGCGGTTCGCCATTCTCGTCTTTCCCGGTTCGAATTGTGACCACGATGCCTATCACGCAGTGCGGCACGTATTGGGCGAAGAGGGGGCCTTTATCTGGCACAAAGAGGTCTCCCTGGATGGCTTTGACGCCGCGATTATTCCGGGGGGCTTCGCCCACGGCGATTATCTGCGGGCCGGGGCCATCGCCCGGTTTTCGCCCGTCATGTCGGCGGTGCAGGAATTCGCCCGGCAGGGAAAACCGGTTATGGGCATCTGTAACGGCTTTCAGATCCTGGTGGAGGCCGGGCTCCTGCCGGGCGCGCTTATCAGCAACCGGAGCCTGCGGTTCATCAGCAGGATGGTGCATCTAAAACCCGAGGGGAACAACAGCCTGTTTACCGCCGGCCTGGATGCCGACCGAACCTACCGGATGCCCATCGCCCATCAGAGCGGGAATTACGTAATCGCACCTGATGCACTAAACCGGCTGGAAGAGAACGGCCAGATTGCTTTTCGCTATGCTACACCAGCGGGCAAGGTATCCCCCGAAGCCAACCCCAACGGTTCGACAGGCAATGTTGCCGGTGTCCTGAACCGCGAAAAAAACGTACTGGGCCTGATGCCGCACCCCGAACGGGCCGCCGAGGCAATCGTCGGCTCGGATGACGGCCTGGCCTTTTTCAAGTCCATAGTGGGGTACGGCTGATGCCGCTTCCCGACTACCATAAGCGGTCCCTGGGATTCATTTTCATAGTTCTCATCTTCGGCGCAATCGTGGGGACCTTGTTTGGAAACGTGCTGGGCCTGGTGCTTCCTGAAGGCGTAGTGAAGCAGTTCTTTCTCCAATCGGTCAGTTGGGGAATCAGTCCCGTAACGCTGGACTTCATAATAGGCACCGTAACTTTCGGTCTGCGCATCAAGTTCAATATCAGTTGCGTCTTAGGCCTGGTATCAACCTATTACTTCCTGCGCTATTTCCGATAACCCTTGTTTTCATGATTGCCGTTTAACGACACGGTTTGAGGGAATTAGGGTGAGAAGTGCGGCTGTTTTGATTAACTTTATTAAGTATCAGATTAAGAATCAGATAGGAGGTGCTCATGTCACTGGGCTTTGGTGAAATCCTGGTCGTTCTGTTCATAGTCCTGTTGTTGTTTGGTGCTAAAAAGCTTCCCGAGTTGGCCCGCGGTCTGGGTCAGGGTATGCGTGAGTTCAAACGCGCGACCAATGAGATTCAGGAGGAGATCAAGTCGGCGACTAACTTGGACGAGCCGCCGAAAAAGGTGACCGATAGCTCCACTAAGGAGCAGGAAGACTAACCCGCCGGTTTCTTAACGGTGACTCCCCGGCTCAGCGAGCGGATTAAAGCCTTTCCCGCCGCTCTTAAGGAGCAGTCCGAGCTCAACGCGGTCATCAGCGATATCTCATCTCAGGCCCTGGCACGCGTGGATGGGGGCCGGACGCAGGGACCTTTATCAGGCTGCCTGCTGGCAATAAAAGACAACCTGAACCTGGTGGATTCTCCCACCACCTGCGCGTCCCGGACGCTCGAGGGCTACATTTCACCGTATACGGCCACGCCGGTACAGCGGCTGCTGGACGCCGGCGCTGCCATCGTCGCCAAGACCAACCTGGACGAGTTCGCCATGGGTTCATCCACCGAGTATTCCTGCTTCGGACCCACCCGCAATTCTCACAACCCCGATCTGGTTCCCGGTGGAAGCAGCGGCGGGTCGGCGGTGGTAGTGGCCTCGGGTCTGGTGGATGCGGCCCTGGGGAGTGACACCGGTGGGTCGGTGCGTCAACCGGCGGCTTTCTGCGGCCTCTTCGGACTCAAACCCACTTATGGGAGAGTTTCCCGGTACGGACTGGTAGCCTTCGCCTCGTCCTTTGATCAGGTGAGCATTTTCGCCCGCAGCACCGAGCTGGCTGCCACGGTGTTCGAAGTGATCGCCGGTCACGATCCTCTGGACAGTACCTCCGCCGCCGAGCCGGTGACGTCGTTTTCATACGATGAGGAGCAGGCCCGCAGTCTCACTATCGGCATCGCCCGGGAATACGAACACGAGGGCCTGGACAAGGAGATCGGCAGCTACTATAGCGACCTTATCAAATTCCTCAAGGGCGAGGGTTTCAGCGTCAGGGAAGTCTCCCTGCCTCATACAGACTATGGAATAGCTGCCTATTATATCCTCACCACTGCCGAGGCCTCATCCAACCTGGCCCGGTACGATGGAATCCGCTACGGGATGCGCTCACAGGCGGGTGGAGACCTGGAAGGGCTCTACACCGATACCCGCAGCAGCGGCTTCGGCCCTGAAGTACAGCGGCGCATTATGCTGGGGACCTACGTTCTCTCCGCCGGATATATGGACCGTTATTACATCTGCGCTCAACGCGCCCGCCGTCTCATCCAGCGGGATTTCCTCCAGGCCTTCAAAGAAGTAGACCTCCTGCTTACACCAACTACGCCTACCCTCCCCTTCCCCATCGGCACCAAGGTTGACGATCCGATCACCATGTATCTGTCAGACGTGTTCACCGTGCCCATGAGCCTGGCAGGGGTGCCGGCTATGAATATCCCGGTGGGGCAGTCTCGCGCGGGCCTTCCGGTCGGGCTGCAGCTGACGGCGAATTATTTCGGAGAGGAAACAATTTTCCAGCTCAGCCGTTTTATCGAGCAAAGATATTCTGTCTGATACATGCTC
>CAZQOY010000058.1:0-2861 GCA_964595095.1 uncultured bacterium
TGCTCACCCGGAAAGGTTACAGTATTACGGGGGGTTGTTCAATATAAACCTGCCGGGGTATATTATTTAGTCCCCCTTGCGCTTCGTGCTGACCGCTCACCGCTGATCCGCCAGCCTCGCCCGTAGGGCTACGGCCCGAGGGCTGGCGGACGGGGGTGAGGTCGGAAACAACGGCACAGAGCCGCACGATTAGGTAGCACCAGTGTTCTGTCCTATGAATTCCTTAACATTTTGCCGTGGCCAGCCAAGGACGACTGACCCCCGACGCAAGGTCGGGGGAATATAAACGAGGAAGCTCGTGGGTAGGACGTTCACGTCCTTCCAAAACCTGCTTGTCCAAACCCCCGGTTCTGGAAGGGCATGAATGCCCTCTTGGCCTATCCTCCCCTTTTGTCCCCAGCCGTAAACGGCTGGGCAAGTAAACAGCTGGGCTGGAGGAAGCTGCCCATCGCTTTGATTCCACCAGTTTTCGTAAACAAATTAGTGGGACACAACACCAGGAAGAAGGCTAACTATTTTGGGGGAAGTCCTGCTACAATATACTTGCACCATGATGCAAATGTATTTAAATTTGCATCGTTATGCAAACGACTGATACACATTCTCCCGACGTACCGAGCATAGAGCTTACTTCCGAGATTGAAACCCTGGCCTATAAGTTCAAGGCCCTCGGCGACCCCAACCGGCTGCGGCTGCTGTTCCAATTGCTAGGTGCGGGATCGGGGCAGAATGTGGGACAGACGGCCGGCTGCTGCGACGTGGACCTGTCGGTGGTGTCTCGCCACTTGAGCGTCCTGCACCAGGCTGGTATTATCATCAGGGAGAAGCGGGGCAAGGAAGTGGTCTACCGGGTCGATCAAAAGAACCTGCCCGGCGCGCTTCGTTCTCTGGCTGAGGCTATAGAATCTTGTTGTCAAACACCCCCTCGAACTATGGAGCAGGAAAAATGAAAACAACCGAAGAAGTACGCACTCAAGTAAAGGACGCTTACGGCCGGGCTATTTCAAAGAGCGGGGGCTGTTGCGGTGATGCCCCTGAGAGCGACTATGCTCGTGCCATCGGCTATTCGCCGGAAGAAACGGCCGCCAGCGGCGAAGCGGTGGCCGGGACGTCTATGGGCTGCGGCAATCCGCTGGCATTCAGCGGGGTGCGGGCGGGCCAGACGGTACTGGACCTGGGTTCGGGGACTGGTTTTGATCTGCTGGTCGCGGCGGAAAAAGTCGGGGCTACCGGCCGGGTCATCGGCGTGGACATGACCGACGAGATGCTCGCCAGGGCGCGGGCCAACATCGCCGCCTCACCACATCAAAACATCGAGATCCGCCGGGGCATCATCGAAGACCTGCCGGTGGAGAATGAAGCGGTGGACTGGGTGATCTCCAACTGTGTCATCAACCTTTCGCCCGAGAAGGAAAAGGTCTTCAGGGAAATCTACCGGGTGCTGAAACCGGGAGGCCGCTTCAGCATCAGCGATATCGTTGTGAGCGATCTTCCTGACTCTCTGAGAGATAATTCCACTCTATATAGCTCCTGCATCGCCGGCGCCATCAGCGAGGAAAAATACCTGGCCGGACTGGAGGCCGCCGGACTGGTGGACCTGGACGTGAACAAGCGCTTCGCGTTCACTGCTCAGCTGCTTGACTCGGTAGACGTTCAGGCCGCCCTTGGAGCTGCCGGTTCGGAGTGTTGTGCCTCAACACCCGCTGCCGAAGGCCTGGACCTGCAACAGCTGGCCAGGGAGCTGGATGGCAAGGTGCAGAGCCTGAACTTTGTCGGGCGAAAACCCGGTCGCTCTCAATAAACCGGAGATTATCAATCCATGAAGCCGGACTACAATATAATCGTGATTGGTGGCGGTATTGGAGGGAGCCAGACACCTTGCCTCACCTGAAGAGCGGGGCATCTTTCCTACCACTGTAGGCAATCTTACTGGGCATAAGACGAGTTTCGACAGAAAATGAAATGATTGCACCCCAAGTCTGGCAATTGTCTTGCAATGAAAGCTAAAATTCTTCTAATTTTTAAGGATATAGACATATACCCTTTCGGGTGTTTCATTATCCACTGCGGCGTCTGAAGTCCCTACTGGACACGCAATTCAGCTTGATGCGGTGGATTGTTGTTAGAAGCAAAGCCCGGGATTCGATGTCCCGGACAAGGCTCGTTAAAGTAGTTCAATCAGGGAGAAATTCGGCCCACTCGAGGGTAATACCCTCAGGGCCTTTCATCGTGTATAAGGAGATTACTGTTGGCGGTTAAAATCCGTTTAAAGCGTTTAGGGCGTCGCAAACGTCCCTTTTTCCGTATAGTGGCAATAGATTCTCGCAGCCGCCGGGATGGGGCGGAGATTGAGCGTCTGGGGTGGTACGACCCTCTCACCAGCACCAGCGAGAGATATCGTTTGAATGAGGATCGGATTTTCCATTGGCTTGAAGTGGGGGCGAAGCCATCGAATACGGTGAAAAGCCTCCTGTCACAAGCAGGGATCAATCTCAAGTGGCACCTGAAGCGGAACGGCAAGAGCCCGGAAGAGATCGAGACTGCTGTTGAGGAGTGGCACCGGCAGCAGCTGGAGAACCAGCGCCGCAGGGAGGCTCTGAAAGCTCAGAAGAAACGGAAGGTCAAACCTCAGGATGAAGAAGCCGCTGAGACCGAGGCCGTCGTAGAAGACGAATCTGAAGCCGAAGCCGCGGTAGAAGAGCCGGTCTCGGAGGCCGCACCTGATGCAGCAGCCACCGACGACAAAGCGGAGGCGGACGAAAAGGCAAAGACCGAGCCGGAGGCTGAGGCTGCTGCCGAGGAAGCTGCCCCGGAAGAAATCCCCACCGAGGAGGCACCTGCGGAAGAAGCTGCGGCGGACG
>CAZQOY010000058.1:2961-12514 GCA_964595095.1 uncultured bacterium
GCCCCGGAAGAAATCCCCACCGAGGAGGCACCTGCGGAAGAAGCTGCGGCGGACGAGACGGCAGCCGAAGATCAGCCGGAGGCAGCAGCTGAGATCGCAGTTGAGGAGAAAGCCGAGTCACCGGAAAGCGACGCCGCTGATAAAGCTGCCCCGGATGACGAAGACCAGGCTGCCGAAGAGTAACTTTTAATCATAGGAGATGGGAACAGCCGGCGTGGTGCAAAACGCCCCAGGACGGAATCCCCTTCCCATCGGCACGGTTCTTAAAGGACACGGGCTGAAGGGAGACGTGAAAATCCACTCCCTTTTAGGCAACACGGAGATTTTAAACGGTGTGCATACCCTGATCGCCACTTATCCCGATGGCCGGGCTGAATACCTGGAGATTGACCGCGTGCACGCTGGTGGCGGGAAGGTAGTACTCGGCTTCAAAGGCATCAAGGATCGGGCGGGTGCCGATGCTCTCCAGGGCGCAACACTGTCTATCACCCGGGAAGATCTGCCGCCGCTGGCCGATGGGGAGTACTACCTGGGCGAACTGGTGGGCTACGCCGTTGTGTCGGACGATGGCACGTTTATCGGTCTGGTGCGGGAGGTCTGGGACCTGCCCGCCAACGAGGTGCTCCAGGTAATCGATAATGACCGGGAGGTGCTCGTCCCGCTGATTGATGAAGTGATAAAGGAGATCGATCTCGATGGCCGCCGGGTTGTGATCACGGCGATGGAAGGACTGTTGGATTGAACCTGCGCATCGACATCCTGACCCCTTTTCCTCAACTAGTGCAAGCGGTCGTATCGACGAGCATTCTGGGCCGGGCGGCAGCCAAGGGGATTGTGTCCTATCATGCGCACAACCTGTTTGAGTTTGCGGATGCACCCCATCATAAGATTGACGACGAGCCCTACGGCGGTGGTGCGGGCATGATCATGAAACCCGAGCCGGTCTTTCGGGCTTTTGACCGGGTGATAGAACAGGTAGGCCCTGATGCCGCTCCCCGTGTGATTTTCCCCGCCCCGGACGGGAAGCCCTTCACCCAGGCGGATGCCAGGATCCTGGCCCGGGCTGAACACCTGGTCATTATCTGCGGCCATTACAAGGCGGTTGATCAGCGCGTTCGAGACCAATTGGTTACCGACGAATACTCCGTTGGGGACTTTGTGGTTACTGGCGGGGAATTGCCGGCCCTCCTCATATTGGATGCCGTGGTGCGGCTTCAGGAAGGGGTGCTCAGCGCAATGGAATCGGCTGAGACGGACTCATTCGGTCAATCCAGCAATGGACTGCTGGACGGCCCTTATTATACTCGGCCCCGTGAATACCGGGGATTGGCTGTGCCGGATATCCTGCTCTCCGGCAATCACGCCGAAGTCGAGCGTTGGCGTCAGGAGCAGCGGAGGGCACAAACCAGGGAACGCCGTCCTGATCTGTGGGAACAATTCCAGGCCGCTGAGCGGCAAGTTACGGAGCCAGAAAATGGATAAAATACTACATGAAGTCACCAAGGAATACGTGCGTGACAACTTGCCCCGATTTCGTCCCGGCGACCGCGTGTCAGTGGACGTAAGGGTGGTTGAAGGCGACCGGACCCGGGTCCAGACTTTCGAGGGCGATGTTATTGCCATGTCAGGGAGCGGGGTTAACCGAACGTTCACCGTCCGGAAGATTTCCGGGGGCGTTGGCGTGGAGAGGATATTCCCGCTCCATAGCCCTAATATCAATAAGGTCAAGGTCATACGGGCGGGGAAGGTTCGCCGGGCCAAGCTTTACTATCTGCGCCAGCTGCGGGGCAAAGCCGCCCGGATCAAGGAGCGGCGGTAACGCGTTCCACTGATTTTCCAAGAATCACCGCAGAGAGCGCAGAGCATCTTTTCATTAGTAAATCACCGATAAATCTATAGATCGAGATTGAGAGCAGATTGATGAATAGCTACAACTACGTCGATAATGCCCTTTCTCACTTTCTTAAGAATTGATCCCATCTCTGCGTTCTCTGCGCCCCTTTGGCAAGCCTCAGGGCATGCCTCAGCGGTAATTAAATAATGGACATCCGTAGCGTTCTGACTATCACTTTCCTGGGGCACCTCCTCAACCACAGCCTCACCCTGATCTACCCGGTGGTGATGATTCAGCTGGCCGCCCTGCATCCCCAAACCTCCCTGACCACCCTGGGGCTTCTTGGTACGGTACACTACCTGCTCTACGGCCTGGGCGCGTTTCCCGCCGGCTGGCTTACCGACCGGCTCGGTGCCCGGAACATTCTCCTCATATTTTTTTTCGGATCGGCGGCTGCGGTCGTCTACCTGGTGCTGGCCCCCGGCCTGATCAACCTGGCGGTTGGTCTGGCGCTGCTGGGTCTTTTCTGTGCCCTCTATCACCCTGCGGGCCTGACCCTGATCAGCCACACGTCCCAGCGCATCAGCCGGCACCTTGGCATCCACGGCATCGCCGGCAGCCTGGGCTTGACCCTGGGACTCCTCGTGAGCGGGGTCGTAGCCGCCTTGTTCGGGTGGCGGGCACCATTTATGCTGTTCGGCTTCTTTTCCGCAGCAGCGGGTGTTTACGTCTGGCTTACGTCGGCCAATAATGAGGCCCACCGGTCACTCCCCCACCACCAGGCCGGGCGGCCCACCCTGCTCCGACCGCTTATCTACTGCTACTGTATCGGCATTTTCATGGGGCTGGCCCACCGGGGCACACTGAATTTCCTGCCCCTGCACTTCTCCCATGTGTTTGAAAGCGCTCTGGCACCAGTGATGGTGGGCGGCTTTCTCACGGCCCTGGTTCTGGCCTGCGGTATTCTGGGGCAGACCCTGGGCGGCCTCTGGGGCGATCACTCCCCCAGATACCGGATTATGGTAATAGTAGTAGCCCTGAATATTCCCTTCCTGATTCTGATGACCGTTACCCCGGGCTATGTTCTGGTATTAATGGCGGTCTTCTGGGGGGTGGTGAACTTTGCCTACCAGCCCATCGCCAACGCCCTGGTTTCCGACTTTTCCAATCCCCGTCAGCGGGGAACCCTGTTCGGCGTCATGCACGGTCTCACCTTTGGCGTGGGAGCCCTGGCCGCAACCCTGGCCGGCGCCATCGGTGAACGCTGGGGCACGGCCACTATTTTCGCCGTCATGGGGGTACTGCTCTTGCCGGCAGTGGCGGTGGGGCTGCTGCTGCGCCGGGAGAGCACGGCCATTTCCGTTGATTCAGGTTAAAGCCCGCATTACATTTAAGATATATTGAGTACTCGGCAGTACTAGATTTTACAGTGTAAAGAATTAAAGGGGAAAATGATGAACACTAACGAAGCTAAAGCAGAAATTTTCTGGCTGGCATTCAAGAGCCTGTCAAAAAGGGACCAGCAAGCAATCGTGGAAAGGTTGCTGACAGAAAAGGATTTCAGGGAGGACCTTATTGACATAAGCACTATCGAACAGCGCCGTAACGAGCCATCAAGACCCCTGGGCGATTACCTTGCTGAACGAGGTTAACATCTCAGCAGATGTCTTATGTTGTCTACATAAAAAGGTCAGCCGAAAAAGAATTAAGTCGCCTGCATTCCACAATCCACGATAGAATTGTAAGACGTTTGATTTCCTTAGAGGAAAATCCCCGTCCTTCCGGCGTTAGAAAATTGCGTGACAAAGATGAATACAGATATAAGAATAGGCGACTATCGAGTACTTTACCTAATAAATGAATCTGAGAAGAAAATAGAAATCGTTGCAGTGGGTCACAGAAAAGATGTGTATCGCTGAGAACTTCCAATACCGCAAGTTAGGCAGCTTGTTGGCCTTGGATGTAACCGGAAGCTATCCTGTCGGCCAGGGTCGCTCTGCTCCGCCCGGCAGTGGCCGCGGGGCTGCTGTTGCGCCGGGAGAGCACGGCCATTTCCATTGATTCCCGCTGAGACTTGTTCTATATTTGACGTTCAATGACATCCCCAATTGAGCCAAACACGCCGGATTTTCAGGATACTGACCTCGTCTCCCGCCTGACCACTCTGGAGGGGGACATGGAACGCCTCCACCAGATAGGCATCGCCCTCTCCAGCGAAAAAAACCTGAACCGGCTGCTGGAAACCATCGTGGCCGAGGCGCGGGGATTCACCCGTTGCGATGCCGGCACCCTCTACCGGGTGAACGATCAGGAAAAGGTCCTTACCTTTGAGATCATGCAGACCGAGTCCACCGGTTACTATGCTGGTGGCACTACGGGCGACAAGATCACCGTCCCCCCCGTCCACCTTGAAAAAGACGGTGAGCCCAACTGTGCCAACGTCTCGGCCTACGTAGCCATTACCGGCGAAGTGGTGAACATCCCCGACGTCTACGAAGCGGAGGGATTCGACTTCACCGGCCCCAAGAAGTACGATGAGATGACCGGCTACCGCACCCAGTCCATGCTGGTTATCCCCATGCGGGACCATACCGACAAGGTCATCGGCGTACTGCAGCTGATCAACGCCTTCGATGCCGATAGTAAGCGCATTCCCTTTGAGTCACGGTTTGAATCCATGGTGCGCTCGCTGGCGAGCCAGGCGGCAGTGGCCATCAACAACGCCCAGCTCATCCTGGATATCGAGAACCTTTTCAAGTCGGTGGTGCACTACACCGTCAAGGCTATTGATGCCCGAAGCCCGCATACGGCCGGTCACTCCGGCCGGGTGGCCACTCTCACCCGCCGCCTGGCGGAGACCGTCAATCTTCAGACCGACGGCCCCTTTGCCGATGTCCACTTCTCCGAGGAGCAGATCGAGGAAATCTGGATGGCGTCGATCATGCACGACGTAGGCAAAATCGGGGTGCCGGAAGCGGTGCTGGAGAAGCAGTACAAGCTGGATGGGGCCAGATACGAGCGGGTAGTGGACCGGTTCCAGAGGATCCGGGAACTGGCGATTATGCGGGCACGGTTGAGAAACGCGAACAACGGCCAACCAGAGGATCTTATTGATGAGGAGCTGCTGAAAACACTCCAGGAGTGGGAGGAGGACTACGAATTTATCCAATGGGTTAACAAGCCCGGCTTTCTGGCCCCGGAGAAGAAGGAGCAGCTGGATCGGATCGCGGCCAAGACTTATACCGATTGGAAGGGTGACGAGCAACCCTACCTTACCGAAGAAGAACACCTGAATTTCTCGGTTATCAAGGGCAACCTGACCGATGAGGAGCGGCGCCAGATTCAGAATCATGTTATCCACACCGAAGAGATGCTTCTTAAGCTGCCTTTTACGGATAAGCTGGCCCAGGTCCCCATGTTTGCCGCCAGCCACCATGAGTGGCTCAACGGGAAGGGGTATCCGAAGGGTCTGAAAGGAGACCAGATTCCCTTCCCGGCCCGCATGATGTGTATCGCCGACGTCTGGGACGCCCTCACGGCCCAGGACCGCCCCTATAAGCCCGCGATCCCACCGGAGAAATCATCCCAGATACTAAAGGGCGGCGCGGAACATGACGAATTCGATAAGGAGCTGGTAGACCTGTTTATCTCATACCGCCTGTGGGAGCAGAAACCCGATGAGGTTGCCGAATTTCCGGATGAGGATGATGAAGAATAAGTTCTGGCGGTCCCGGAATGGCTGAACTTTCTCCGGGAGTCCGTGCGACTCTCAAGTCCCTGCCTTCGGTCGACGACCTTCTTAAAGCATTCCCTCCTGAAAACTACCGCGTAACCCGCCCGCAGGCCCGCAGTGCCGTTCGCGCCGTCCTGGCGGAAGTGCGCCGGCAGGTTCTCGACGGCGCTGATGTGCCGGATCCTGCCGCAGCGGTAAGGGCGGCGGTGCGCCAGCGGATGGAGACACTGGCCAGGCCGAGACTGAGGCCGGTCCTTAATGGGACCGGAGTGGTGCTGCACACTGGCCTGGGGCGGGCGCCTCTGAGCCGGCACGTACTTGACCGGGTCTTCTGCTCACTCAGCGGATACGCCAGCCTGGAGCTGGACCTGGAATCGGGCAAACGGGGTGAGCGTCTGGACTTGGTAACAGACCTTTTCAAGGCCTTGACCCCGTCGGAAGGGGTGGTAGTTGTGAACAACAACGCCGCCGCGGTGCTCCTCATGCTCAACACCGCTGCCGACGGGAAAGAGGTAGTGGTCAGCCGGGGGCAGCAGGTGGAGATCGGCGGTTCATTCCGCATGCCGGAGGTGATCGGCAAGGCCGGGGCCCTGATGGTGGAGGTGGGCACCACCAACCGCACCCACCTGTCCGACTATGAAAAGGCAATTTCCGGGCAGACCGGCGCCCTGCTCTTCGTTCATACCAGCAACTACCGGGTAGAGGGCTTCACCAAAGAGGTGCCGCTGCCGGAGCTGGCCGCCCTGGCGAAAAAGAAAAAAGTGCCGCTCCTGGTCGACCTGGGCAGCGGCAGCCTCTCCGGCCAGCCGATCAAAGGGCTGGCGACCGAGCCCAGCGTGGCCGGCGTTCTGAGGGCCGGGGCGGACCTGGCCTCCTTCAGCGGGGACAAGCTGCTGGGCGGCCCGCAGGCCGGTATCGTAGTGGGCCGCAAACGATGGCTCAAACGCCTCCACAAAAATCCCCTTTACCGGGCCTTGAGGTGCGACAAACTGACTCTGGCCCTCCTGGAGCAAACCCTGCGGACCTACGTCGATGCCGAGACCTGGACACCGGAAAACCTGGCCCTGCGACTGCTGAACCGTGACCGGGATGAGCTTCGCTCGCAGGCGGAGGAGCTGCTGAGCCGTCTCTCGCCCAAGGCGCGCCAGTGCGGGACTATCAAGGTAGTGGAATCCACGGTGGAGGCGGGAAGCGGGTCGCTGCCCCTGGTGCCGATTCCCAGCATCGCCCTGGTCATATCCAGGCCCGATTCCAGTCCCGACGAGCTGGCCCGGAGATTCCGCCAGGTTGCTCATCCGGTTGTGGGGTACGTTCGCAGGGGGCAGTATTATATCGACCTGAAAGCCCTCCCGTGCGAGAAAAACGACCTGCTGGCCCGGGCGCTGGAAGAAGTGCTGTCAACAGCTCCCGAAGGGACCCTCCCAAAAGGTCAATGAGCGGTCCGGGACAGGTGGTCATCGGCCTGGCGGGGCATATTGATCACGGCAAGACCGCCCTGGTTCAGGCCCTCACCGGCGTGGACACCGACACCCAGGCCGAGGAGAAGCGCCGGGGGATGACCATAGACATCGGCTTTGCTTTCCTCACCGAGACCATTACCCTGGTGGACGTACCCGGACACGACCGCTTCGTCAAGAATATGGTGCGGGGCGTGGCGGGAATTCACCTGGGCCTGCTGGTAGTGGCCGCCGACGACGGGGTCATGCCCCAGACGAGGGAACACCTCCACATCCTCAGGTTTCTGGGAGTCCCACGGTTGTGTGTAGCACTTAGCAAGGTTGACCTGGTAGAGGAAGCGTGGCTGGAGCTGGTAGCGGAAGATATCTCGAAGCTGCTCGCCGGGACGCCATACGAGGGTTGTCCGGTGGTGCGGATTTCCGCCGTATCCGGTGCCGGGGTAGAGGAGCTCCGGGAGACTCTGATTCAAGAGGCGGCCCGTGTACCGCCATGGAAAGACCGGGGCTTTTTCCGCCTGCCCATTGACCGGGTCTTCAGCCTCAAGGGCTTCGGCACTGTAGTTACGGGCACGGTGATCAGCGGCGGTCTCACTCCAGGTGACCCCCTCGAGCTGCTGCCGGGACGACAGGAAGTGAAGTCGCGGGGCATACAGAGCCACGGTGAAAAGGTATCCCGGGTAGCGATTGGCGACCGGGCCGCCTTGAATATCAGCAACCTCTCCATCGAAGAACTTTCGCGCGGGGAACAGCTGGCCGCGCCGGGTTATGTGGCGACCACCAGGGCATTGGCCGCCGAGATCAGCCTGCTTGACGGCGCGCCGCCCCTGCCCCATAACCATCCCGTGCGGCTGAACGTGGGCACAGCGGAAGTGATGGCCCGGATCAAGCTGCCCGCTGGCGGCAAGCTGCAACCCGGCGGCCGAGGCGGGGCGGTGCTGGAGCTGCAGCAGGCTGCGCCGGTGGTCATCGGCGACCGGTTTATCCTGAGGAGTTTCTCGCCCATCACCACCATCGGCGGCGGGGCCGTCCTGGACGTGGAGCTGCCCGCGCGCTGGAAGGAGCGGAGAAAATACGTTACCCGGCTGGCGGCGGCGACGGAAGGGGACCATTTGGGGCTGGTCATTGAGAGCCGGGGGGCGCGACCCTTTACGCTCAAATCGCTGTCCCGCCGCTGGGGCCTGTCCGAGGATCGAACCAGCGCTCTG
Source organism: uncultured bacterium (assembly GCA_964595095.1). Taxonomy (GTDB): domain Bacteria; phylum Fidelibacterota; class Marinisomatia; order SCGC-AAA003-L08; family TS1B11. The sequence continues at coordinate 11,191 of CAZQOY010000058.1, forward strand.
CTCCCGCCGGGGACACTGCGCGTAGGCCGGAGTGAGGACCCTTGGCTGCTCACGCCTGAGCAGGCCGAAGCCCTCAATGACAAGATTCTGGCTGTGGTAGAGGCCTATCACCAGGCCCAGCCCTACAGCCGGGGGGCCAACCGCGAGCTTATCCGGCAGAAAGCAGGGGGGGATGAACGCTTCCTGAAGCAGTGGCTGAAAGACATGGTCGCCCGCGGACAGCTCCAGGGGGAGGGTGAAAACTGGCGCCTGCCGGAATTCTCCATTAACCTTTCCCGAACGGATGAGGCCCTCCTGAGCGGGTTGATAGAGGCAGTCAAGGCCCAGGGATTTGAAACCGAGTACATAGAAGCGCTGGCAGCCCGCCTGAGTGCGCCGATTGATCAATTCCAGACCCTTTGCGCGCTGGCCGAGGACCGGGGGGAGCTGGTACGGCTGAACCAGCGGATACTACTGCACCGGCAGACCATACAGCAGCTCGTCGAGGCGGTGGAGCGGCATTTTAAGCAGAACCGCGAGCTGACCGTTGCCGATATGAAAGAGATCACCGGCACCACCCGGAAGTATTCCGTGCCCCTGCTGGAGTACCTGGACCGCAGCGGCCACACCGTGCGGGTGGGGGATAAAAGGGTCAGGCCGGATAGATAGACAGATAGGAAAATCAATGAAAAGTAAATCATCACTCATCGCCATCAGTCTATTGAGCGCACTTTTTCTATTGCCCGGTTGTGCTGATGACCATCCCCAAACCGGATTCAGGTACCCGCTGGCTGTTGGCAACACGTGGGAATACACCCGGAAGTGTGATACCTTTTTTTACGCCGATAGTACCGACTCCACCTATAGCGACACGACGACTATGCTGTTTAACGTGCAGGTAGCGGTAACGACCAATAAGGCGTCACTGGCCGGCATTTCCGGGCTTTATCGGATGGCTTCCACTGAAAGTGACAGCCTGAACAGCTATCAAGGGGTCAAATATTATGGCCAGAATGAAGACGGATTGTATTGTTATGGACATGAAGGTTCCGCACTCGTTTCAATGCCGAAAAGTCTGCCGACTCGGGAGATACAAGGAGGTATCTATTTCAAGGGAATGCACTTCAATAGTGCCAGCGAGCTTTTAGACCTGTTGCAGCAGGAACTTCCGGCCCATTACACCGCCCTGTCGGATTCGGTTATTCTCGAAGAACCGCCCGTAAAGGTACTCCACTACCCTCTCGAAACGGGTGCGACATGGACACACCGTCCGGCAGGGAACCCTTTGAGAATAGATAAGCACGTTGAAGGGGAAGAGCAGATAACGGTCCCGGCCGGAGAATTT
>CAZQOY010000059.1:0-3001 GCA_964595095.1 uncultured bacterium
TGGCCAGGGAGAAGGCCGCCACGGACTTATGACTGACGATGGCCAGGAAGATCACCAGGGCCATCCGGGGGGCGACGAAGCTGGCGCCGAGTGCAAAGCCGGCCATGAGGCTGTGAATGCTCAGCCCGATGAAGGCACTGATACCCACCACCTGATGACGGTGCTCGGCTTCCTCATCGCAGTCGTGGTGGCGGTGGCGCACCAGCACCCGTTCGACGAACAGGACCACCATGAAACCGTTCAGGATCATGAAGTTGGTCAGGACATCCGTCAGGCCGCCCGTCTGGCCGCCGGACAGGCCGGACAGGTCGGGCTGAGCGGCGATGGTTTCCGGGATGAGATGGAAGAAGACGGCCCCGAGAAATACGCCGGCGCCGAAGGCCACAAACAGGTGCAGCTGGCGGTCGCTCCAGCGGCCCAGGAGGGGTGGCAGAGCACCTATAACGGCGGCCAGTAATATGCCGGCGAGTGAGCTAACCTGTGAAAGAGTCATCATGGGCCAGAAAGTTACGCCAGGGGTGAGAGCGCCTGAAAGGGATTGTAATGTTTGAGGACTTTCCCCGAAATAATAGGCTTGAATTCGGTGATGATATGGCGCGGGCAAACCATTGAAATGGTTCCCGGTGTCGGTCCGGACCTGAAGTCCCACAACTGAAGTTGTGGGCTACCAGATTGTCTTAATTCAGTTTAGCCCACGGGGATTAAAGAAACAGAATAGGATATGTAATCCCTTCAGGGGTTTTCTCTGTGGCCGGCTCTAATTGCCCCTTCTCATTCCAGCATCACCTTCACCGAATCGAGGCTGCCGTCATTGGGGGCCGGCTTAAGTCCCAGGACCCTGGCGATGAGGTTGTAGATATGGATATTCTGGAAGGGCGGCACCTCCAGGCCGTTTTCAAAGGCCGGACCACGGGCTATGAAAATGCCGTGCATGGAGGGGTAGCGGTTATCATAGCCGCTGGCTCCGCCGATGAAGCGGGATGAGTCCCTGTCATAGAAAGCGTGGGAAGTGATGCTCCAACCTTCGTCGGCGATACCGATGATATAGGGAATCCGGTGGTTGGTGGAATAGTGCAGCCGGCTGGGCATCTCTTCACGCCGGTATGCCTGTAGATGAGGGTGGGCGGTTTTCAGCGCTTCGTAGATATCCTCCCGCACCTCTTCGGGGGGGCGCAGGCCCAGCACGGGCGACCAGTCAATGACGCCGGCCTGGCTCAGGTCGATATAATCATCGATGAAAATAACCCTGGTTGAGTCAATGGCCGCCATACCGTGGTCGGATGCCACGATGATATTGATCTCCTCCATAAGTCCCCGTTCCATCAATCCCTCGAAGAGGGAGCCCAGGGTGCTGTCCACCCTTGCTACGGCTGTGGCCAGTTCCTGAGAGTCGGGCCCGAACCGGCCACCCTGGTCGTCCGTGTCCGGGAAGTACAGGGTGATGAAAGTGGGGCGGCGGTCGGGCGGCAGATCGAGCCAGGTCAGGATCTGGTTGATTCGGTCGGCGTGGGGCAGGTCATGATCGTATTCGTACCAGTAGGTTGGCCGGACACCCTCGATTTCGGCTTCCGAACCCGGCCAGAACAGGGTGGCGCTGATCCGGTCCTGTTTTTCCGCTGTCACCCACAGGGGCTCTCCACCATACCAGCGGCCGTCCCTCACCGCTTCCGGTCTGCTCAGCCTGAAAGTATCGCCGTAAGCCGGATCGAACATGGTATTGGCGATGATGCCGTGGTTTTCCGGGTAAAGTCCCGTAACGATAGTGTAATGGTTGGGAAAGGTCTTGGTTGGGAACACCGGAATGAGGGCCCTGGCTTTCACGCCCGTGCTCACGAGGCGGTCCAGGTTCGGCGTATCGGCCTTTTCCAGGTAGTCCCACCGGAAACCGTCCAGAGAGATAAGCAGGACGGTGGGCTTGAGGCGCTGGCGGTCACCGCAGCTGATAACCAGCCAGAGCAGAAGCCCCAGCCAGAACCGGGCAAGGAGCCGTAATGTGGGTCTTAGCTCAGGCATGAGTTCTTCAGCGTGGTGGTATGATGCGTATCTGCGGGCAAGGGAGAGCACGCTGCAACACTTATCATTGATCCCGGCTGCAGTTGATTAGGAGAATCCTCAAGACCAGTCTGTGAATAATTCATACCGTCAAGGTGCTCTTCACTGACACCTCTGTTCCCGTTCTGAACCCGATTACCCGGCTTTTCCATATTCCGGGTGCTTGTAAGTTAATCAATCCTGCTGCAGGATACCCGCACGAACCGGCTGGCCGCCACCTTGCTTACCGGCAGGTTTTTTTTCTGCTCCTGTCAGCTTCAGGCAGAAGAAAAACGGCTGCATGGTATCTCTTGCTATCAGGGTATTCGGCTATTAATATATCATACAACAATATGTTCCAAAAAGCATTCACCCAAATGGTTTAAGGAGGAGAAAAGGCACGTGTTCCATTCAGGCAAACACCTAAAATTACTCTCGACCTTGTTGGTACTGGGGTGGTGTTTGGGATTAGTTACACCGGCCCGGGCCAACTTGCGTTTTTACTCCACTGTGCAGCAGATCTGCATGAAATACCGGGTGCCTGTTACCATGAAGGAGATGAACCTGGAAGGATCGGGAACCAGTGGTTCCACCTTTACACTCGCGCTTCAGAGTCGGCGTAACAACTTCGAGGAAGTGATACTGGTGGGATATATCGCCGCTGGTCAGGCCATCGCGCGCACGGGCCTGGAGGTAAAAACCATCAACATCATCGTGACTATTCCCAGGGCGGACAACATGCTGCTCATGACCACCGCTGATGCGGGATTGGTGAAGCAACTGCGACTCGGGAAGATCAAGTCTTCCGATTTCATGCGACAATTACAATGGAACTAAACGAGGAGGATTGACGTGCTATCCTTTGGCGACACTCTCATACTTTACTTGCGCACTATCGGCTGGGCGCTGGCGGTTTCCATCGGTTTTTCGCTGGGTACGGCCATCGCTGTCTGGGTCTTCGCCCTCATCT
>CAZQOY010000059.1:3011-12357 GCA_964595095.1 uncultured bacterium
ATGATCGTCATGATCGGCCTGCTGGTGATGAGCGTGGTCTGATTGCCGTAGACCGAGCCGGATACTTTATACGGGAAGCCCCGCCTGCAAGGTGGGGCTTTTTTTTGGCTCCCCGCTGGTGATTAGTGATTGGTCATTGGTCATTGGTGATTGGTGACGGGAGGTCCGTTGTCCTTAGTCCGTGGTCCGTGGTTGACTTCTAATAATAAGCTGCTAACAACGGACAGCTGACGACGGGCATCCAGCATCCAGCCCCGCCGCTGGCGGGATTCCATCCAGCATCCAGCGGCATCAATGCTTGAACATCTCCTGGTAGTGCTCGGAGGGCAGGAGTATCCCCCCGCTGCGGTCGTAGAAGTCCTGATCGAGGTTGAAGACGCCGTCCACGGTTTTGGTCCAGGGGGCGCCGGCGCAGGGGTGGTAGCTCACCATGGTCTGCCAGTTCGTGTAGTTCTGGTGGCCGTTGGTTTCCAGCAGGCCCAGGCCCAGGTCGGGGAAGGGTGCCAGCCGGGCCGCCACGTTCTTGTTCCAGTCGACCAGGATGGGATTGACCGTCAGGTCGGCGCAGAAGCAGGGCACGTTGTGCTCGTGGGCCAGCTGGGCGATTTTCATGGTCATGCTCAGTGTCTTGGCAATCGCTTTCAGGGCGATGGCCTGGTAGCCCATCTGGATTCGTTTGGCTGCGTCCTCGTCGGTGTGGGCACTTTCGTCGGCGGCGATCCGCACGCCCATATCGCCGACGTTTTCTTCGAGCTCTTCCGGGAAGGGCTCCTCGATCACGGCGATCTGGTCAAAAGCGCCGATCTTTTTCGCATGGTCCAGCAGCCGCAGCAGGGTCTCCTTTTGCTCGTATCGGCCGTTGGCGTCGAAGTAGTAGGGCAGCTTGCCGTCCTTGGTGTGGCTGGTTTCCAGGTGCCCGATGGCCTGGTGGATGGCCGAGAGGCGGGCCTTGTCTTTCTCCAGCATTTCACCCTGCGTGCCCGGCTGGCCGATCTTGATCTTCATGAAGAAGTAGCCCTGTTCGGCCGCCTCCTTGATCTCACTGATGGGTATGGCGTAGGCCATCAGGGGGATGCTGGCCACCTGCTGGTGGCGATGCGACAGGGCCGGCCGGTAAGCAGCGGGGATCATGTCATCGAACTTGTTGATGCCGTGCTCCCTGGCGTACAGCAGCCAGGCGGCGTTGTCGAAGCCAACCAGGGCGTTGAGCGCGAAGGTCTTGCGCAGGTTGGGGTTGCCGGTGATCTGCTTGCCGTGCTTATAGACCTCGTCGAGGATATCTTCCAGCAGATCGACGGGTGTTTTGAAGGACATGCCCCTGGCAATCTGCAGCGCCCGCTCGGTAAGGGCATACATCAGGGCGTTGCCGCCGTTCTCGGAATGGCCCGCGAACACCTTGGCGTCCGACCACAGCACGTTCTGGGTGCACAGGCCGATCTTACGCACGCCCGATTCGCTCTCCATGAGCGCGGCGGTTTGCCAGATGCTGGTCATGTAGCCCCCTTTGAAGCCAAAGGGCCGGATGAGGGGTTCGCGTTCAAAATCCGAATCGACGTTCTTTATCTTGATTGTCATCGGTTGGTCCTTCTTTGGCGGTCGGTTGCATCCGGATAAACCCACCATGGACAAGCCGACCAGCGCGCCGGTACCCATGATAAACCGCCGGCGGGACATGCCCGCTGAAAAATCTTCCTTGCTCATCGGGGACTCCTGTGAATCATGTTGAAGGGTGCTGGGGAGCCGGCTACCACCGCCACAGTCAGACCACTCTGCTTCCGCAGGACCCCGGCCTGATCCTCCCCGGGATCAGGGGCAATGGGAAGGGTCAGGTTCAGCAAGGGCGATCAGCCCAGTTTCCAGGGCTTGCGGTACTGGTAGTGCAGCAGCTTATTTGCCTTTTCATTATTTATTACTTTTTCATGGATAGGATCCCAATCAATGCGAGTCTCCACTTCTTCGGCAATATTGGCTAAAAGCGAAAAAGTGTTGGAACGGTGTCCTGTTTCGAGATCACATATTGGCTGTTTACGTGATTTAACGCAATCTAAAAAATTGCTTATGAGGTTTGCGGCAGACTCAGTTGGGGTATTACGCAGATTTTCTTCTGGTTTCTCACTTCTTTTTTCTACAGGTTCTATGAGTGTGCCTCTATCCTGAAATTGGCCGCCCCCTGTGGGAACAATCTTATAACTGCCTTCATGGATGATGAGATTTCCCTTGGTGCCGCGAAGCTCGATTTCACCACCATTGATCACCTCCTCTCCACAGGCTTCATACATACCAAATACTATGATGGCACCGGAAGCCAACTCGTAGGTAATCTCCGAAGTATCGGGAATAGTCCGATCATCCTTTAATATGTCTTTTGTGCTGTGTGAGGTAATCGCTATTGGAGCCTCCTCACCCATTAGCCAGCGCATGGCGTCGATATAGTGGACGCCCCAGTTGCCGTTCTGCGATGAATACGACTTCCACCATCTGAACTTATACGGAGCGATATTGTACTGATACGGCCGATACGCGCGGGGGCCCAGCCACATGTCCCAGTCGAATCCCCTGGGCGGTTTTTCCGCCTTGGCCTTGCCGATGCCGTCAGGGTACATATTGCTGATGTGATAAGCTCTTGCCACTGAAACTTGCCCAATTTTTCCTCCCTGTACCAGCTTAGCAGCCTCCTGATAGATGCGTGACCCTCTTCTGTTAATGCCCACTTGTACAACTCGATTGGTTTCTTTTGCGACTTCAACCATTCTGCGACCTTCTTGGATCGTTATAGAAAGAGGCTTTTCTACATAAACATCTTTTCCCGCCTGGCAAGCCAAAATCATTTGAACGGCATGCCAATGATCGGGAGTGCTAATACATACTGCATCAATATCTTTACGCTCGAGCAGCTTGCGGAAGTCTTTATACCGATCAACTTTACCCTTAAACATCTCGTTTTCGCCCATTGGGGGAATTTTTTCACCGAGATCACTAACAAGTCTCTGGTCTACTTTCGACAGATCTCTCAGCAGATACGGTTCGTAAACATCACACAACGCTACAATATCTACGTTGTCATGGGACATAAAACTTCTAAGGAGTTTCCAGCCCCGGTTGCCAACGCCGATAAAACCCACGCGGATCTTATCGTTGGCGCCCAGCACCGATCCCAGGGCCGGTGAACCGACGGCGCTTACCCCTAAGGATATGCCGGCGGCGGCACAGGTCGATTTCATGATGAATTCCCTGCGGGTTGTCTTGCCAGACAGTTCTTCCTTTGTATCCATTTTTTACTTCCCAGGCTGAAGTTTCGCTTAAGCCGCTTACCGGTTTCAGGTTATCGGTGTGATATATCTATTAAATTTATAATTCTCAGCGCCTCATGCACAGCTATACCATCTTATCGCTATAAATATTATTATTGGATCATCTCATTTCCAAGAAGTGCAACCTCTACGGTGAGTGTCACCTTCACAGACAGATAGAAACATCTCCCTTCACCTGGAAATCAAACATAAGGCATTCATAAACCCGCAACAGATACGGCCGGGGCGACCAGAAAAACATTGGTGGAACAGATTGGAACCGCACTGCCCGGTGCCGATAGACTGCTAGGAAATGTGAATCGTATCGCTTATTTTTCAGCCGGTCATATCCCGGGGATCGGGCACAAGGATTTTAGGATGACACGAATAACAAAACCAATTAGGCGGGTCTGGGTTGCCCTTTGTAACGCGTTTCTACTTGCAGCATTATTGTCCTGTGCTCACAACAGGGACTGGGGCAGGCAGATTGTCTGGGACGAACTGGACTTTTCCAGTCTTCCAGGGCAAGCGGAATATCCGGATGCCGGGGCTGTTATATTACACGATGAAGCAAAAACAACCGTTGTTAAGAGTGGTGAAATAAATTACAGTGATCTGGAACGGCATCGAATTGTAAAAATACTCAATACTCGCGGGCAACGATATGCGAACATTGCTGTTCCTTATACTCCCCCAAGCAAGGTTGTGCGCCTGCAGGCCCGTACTATTTCACCCGAAGGCAATATTGCCGTTCTAGCCAAAGATGACATTTATGATATAAATCTCTACCCCGATTTCGTCTTTTTTTCTGACCAACGAGCTAAATTGTTTACCGTCCCTGCTGTAGAGAATGGGTCCGTTGTTGAATACCGCTACCTGGTGAGAATGCGAAACACGGCTTTCTGGCATTCCTGGTTGTTTCAAGCAAGTGTTCCTACCCTTCTGTCTCGATTTGCTATGACTGTACCATCGGAATGGGAAATAGATTACCGGGTTTACGGGATCGATACGGAGGCGCAGGTTACCACCGTGCCTGGGGGGACTGAATCCATGTATGTCTGGGAAGCCCGGGACGTACCCGCCCAAAAAACCGAAATCGCGATGCCCCCTGGAAACGAGTTTGTTGCCAGGCTGGCTCTGGCACCCCTTGGAATTGAGACCTGGGAAGATGTGGCAGAATGGTATCGTAAACTCGCTGAACCGCAGATTAAGGCAGGTAAGGGAGTGAAGGAACTCGCTTCTGTTTTAACCAGGGGGGTGGAAAGTGATGAAGAAAAACTGAGAATTATATACGAGTGGGTTCGTGATAAGATCCGCTACATAGCAGTGAACATCGGTATTGGCGGCTACCAGCCGCATCCCGCGGAGGAAGTCCTGGAGAATCGATATGGTGATTGCAAGGATATGGTCACGTTACTATGCTCGCTGGTGCGTGAAGCGGGTTTAGAAGCCTACGAGGTGATTGTAAGTACCTGGCAAAATGGCATACCCGATACCAGTCTGCCTTCACCGTACCAATTCAATCATGCTATTGCTTATTGTCCGACAATAGGGGACGGGGGCATATGGATGGACGCGACCGAAAAGGGTTGTCCTTTTGGCAAGTTGCCGTGGTATGATCAGGGCTTGCCCGTGTTGGTAGTGGGAAGGGAGGGAGAAGCGAAAATTATCTCGACTCCCCGCGTTTCACCGGACAGCAACCGCGTACTTCTGGATTGGGATATAGAATTGCAGTCGACCGGTGCAGCAACAGTCAAGGGAAAAACACGCCTGTGGGGTGCTCCAGCCAGTGAACTGCGAGAAGACCTGTACTATGGGTCACCGAAGGCCCGCCGACAATGGCTGGAAACATACCTGGCCGGGAAGTGCTCTGGCGTCAAACTGGATTCATTCAGGGTTGTAAGGCTGACTTCAGTATCCGACCCGTTGACAATCTCTTACACTTTTCATACGGCTATCTTTGCAATCCCCAGGGCAGAAGAAATAGTATTTCGTCCTGGAGAAATTCTGGCATCGGAACTACCCGATTACTTTCGCTCCCCGAACCGCGCGCACCCAATTCGATTTAACTTCGGCTCGCGGGCAGAACTCAATCTGACAGTAATGCTGCCCCAGGATTATGTAGTAAATACGCCGGACCTCTCCGATTCACTTGTCACTTCATTCGGATCAGCTTACCGGTCCAGGTCTACGGATGGTAATGTCTATCGTACCCACAAGAGCTACCGCCTGCTTGGGGAAGACATTGCTCCACAACATTATGAAAGCTTTCAGAACTTTTTGGACGTCATCAGAGAACGGGATCTGCGGGAAGTGGTTGTATCCAGGAAATAGCATTTATTCAGGAGAGTAAACCCCTGATGGGGTTCCCCTCGAGACGGGACAGTTGTGGGATTTCAGGTCGGGACCGAAACCGGGAACCATTTCAACCCGCATTCCCAATATTAAACCTACAAAATGCTTTTCATATTAGCCATAAGATGTTATTTTACAGTAATTAACGATTGTTTATAGCTGATGAACATTAATCACCCGGAGGGTGAAAGCATGAAAGTTGGTTTTGATGCAGGAATTAAGCTTGAATTTCACGGTGCAAAGGTGACATCTGACGGTGGACTACTTGCCTATCGTGACCTTGATGATGCTCTTGGATTATTCGATTCCGTCTCGGAATTTTTCACCGATAAACGAACAGGACGTAACATCCAACATGTCATACCCACTCTCTTGCGTCAACCCGTCTACAGTCGTCTCGCCGGGTATGAAGATGTTAATGATGCCGAGCGTTTATCCGTTGACCCTGTCATACGAGTGATTACCGGGAAAAAGGATAATGGCAAGCACGCGGCAAGTGCCAATACGATCTGAAATAGGAAATAATATAGGAAAAGTAAAATGAGAAAAGTAATTGCAATCGTAATTGTATTGGCAATTTCAATGAGTTCAAATCTATGGTCAAATCAAGACAATCTCGAGAAAAAAGTTCATATAGCCACTCGCATACGTTCCCTTCCGCCTGTAATAGATGGTCATTTGAATGATCCATGCTGGCAGGGCGGAGATTGGGCAGGCGATTTCATTCAAAGGGAACCCCGTGGAGGTGAAAGCCCTTCCCAAAATACCATTTTCAAAATATTGTATGACGATAAAAATCTTTATCTCGCTATACGCGCCTTTGATACAGAACCGGAAAAAATTGAACGGCAGTTAGGAAGAAGAGATGCATTTAGAGGTGATGTTGCTGGTTTTGCTATAGATAGCTATTTTGACCACAGAACTGCTTTCGAGTTTACCATTACTGCTGCAGGTGCAAAAATTGATATGTCTCATCTTAGTGACGGAAAAAGATGGAGTTGGGATACGAATTGGGATGCTGTTTGGCATGGAAAGACGGCACTGGAGGATTCTGCCTGGACAGCAGAAATGCGTGTCCCTTTCAGCCAATTACGTTTTGGAAAAAAAGATGAACATATCTGGGGACTTCTTGTTTTTCGTATCATATACCGCAAACACGAGGAGGACCTTTGGATAGATATTCCTATGGATGCCCAGGGTGGTGTGCATTTATTCGGTGAATTACATGGTATAAAAGGCATAAAAATGCCGCGCCGGATTGAATTGCTTCCATATACCGTTGGGAAAACAAATACATTTCAGAAGGAGGAGGGCAATCCCTTTGCCACAGGGCGTCGAAGTAGTATGGGAGTGGGCCTGGACGGCAAAATAGGGGTCTCCAGCGATTTTACACTCGATCTAACCATGAATCCTGATTTTGGACAGGTGGAAGCCGATCCCTCTGTTATAAATCTTTCTGCTTTTGAGACCTTTTATGTAGAAAAAAGACCATTTTTCTTAGAAGGGAAAAGCATCACTGATTTCCGACTTGGCAGTGATATATTATTTTATTCCCGGAGAATTGGCCACGCGCCCAGTTATCACCCCGATTTAAAATATAACGAACACGTAAAGATGCCTGAAAATACTTCCATCATCAGTGCACTGAAATTAACCGGTAAAACGAAAAATGGGCTGTCTATCGGTATAATAGAAAACATAACTGCACAAGAGAAGGCAGAGATCCATTCTGCAGGTCAGTATCGCGATCAAACAGTTGAACCTTTGTCCAATTATTTTGTCGGACGTATTCAAAAGGATTACTATGAAGGGAATACGACCATCGGTGGAATATTTACCGGAACTCATCGTCATATATCAGCCGAACATCTCCAAATTTTAAATCAATCTGCCTACAGCGTTGGTTTAGACTTGTCGCATCAGTGGAGCAATAGATCATATTATTTAGATATTAAAACCATTTCCAGTCATATTCGTGGAACCCCACAGGCACTATTAAGCGTTCAAACTGCATCGCGCCATTATTTCCAACGACCGGACGTCAATCACGTGACACTGGATACAAATCGTACCAATCTTTCTGGACACGGTGGTAGCATCGAAGTCGGCAGAGGAGGTAATGGGAACTTGCGTTATTCTGAGAGTATCAGCTGGCGTTCCCCCGGGCTTGAATTAAACGATTTAGGCTATCTCCGCATGGCCGATATCATCAAACAAAATACTACAGTCGGTTACGTTGTCAATAAACCAATCGGTATTTTGCGTAATTATTCATTGTACTTGGACCAATATACCGACTGGAATTTTGGTGGAGAAAATCTTTTGGCCGGAGCGAGCATGAAAGTTGAGGTCCAGTTCACCAACAATTAGGGATTTGCATCAAATTTTGTCCGTGACATGGGATTTCTTGATACAAGAGTGCTACGTGGTGGACCGTCATTAAAGTTAGAGGGGAACTGGAGCCATGCTTATACTTTTTATTCCAATCGCCGAAAGATATTGAGCTTTGACTTTAATGGTCGCAATATTTGGTTTGATGATGGTGTTTCAAAGTTTTTCGAAATTAACCCCGGCATTTCTTTCCGTGTCAGCAATGCACTTAATCTATCCGCTAAATTTTCTTATGCTTTCAATCGAGATAATCTGCAATATGTGGAGACAAAGGAATTATATAGCGAAGATCGTTACATATTAGGTCGAATAGATCAAAAAACAATTGGAATTACTTTCCGCTTAAATTACAGTTTGACTCCCGATTTATCCATTCAATATTACGGCCAGCCGTTTGTCTCAGCCGGCAAATATTCTGATTTTAAGAAAATTACCAGCCCGAGGGCAAAACATTATGCAGATCGGTTCCACACATTTTTAGAGCATGAGATTGTTTATGATCCTGCTGAGAAAAAATATTTATTTGACGAAGATGCAAGACCTAAATACTGATTATAGTATATACAAACCGGATTTTAATTTCCTGCAATTTCGATCAAATCTCGTAATCCGGTGGGAATACAGTGCTGGATCTACCCTATATCTAGTTTGGTCGCAAGGACGCAAAGGATACGTATCTAACGGATATTTCTCTTTTAGAAACGATTTACAAGAGTTATATAATATTTACCCTGATAATATTTTCTTGATAAAATTTAGCCACTGGTTTTCCTTATAAGGACCAATTTTACCGTTACTTAAAGTTGATATTGAAAAGATTGCAGTTTAAAGTGATACTAGATGTTTATGATGTCCATTATGAAAGTCTTTTCCTACTACGCAAAGTTTGTAGAGTGCTCAACTGTGCAGTATAATTATATATTCACTCATATAACAAGGTGGCGCGATGCCAAAACATAATACGTATTCTGGTAGAGCACAGCCGGCCAACATATATTGATAGTCAGTAAAGGAGCAAAACTGCCATACAATCCTTGACCGCATTAACTTTAAAAGAACATCTGTATATGACTTCACGTTTCATGGGGGATAAAATTAGAAGATTTAAGAATATTCATTTAGGTATCGTAGTATCAATTGAGGATGGAATTTTAAAATTTCTACTATTATAACATGGTTAAGAATTGAAAAAATGTAGCTGTTAATTGAAGATTTCCGTAGAAATGAGGATAATCTACTTGATGTACTTAAATATTATTAGAACCCTTTGACAAACCCGCCATTTCTCCATTTGCATGATTGATTCATCA
>CAZQOY010000060.1:0-12345 GCA_964595095.1 uncultured bacterium
ACTGGAGGCGGCGGGAATCGAACCCGCATCCCCGCGATGCGACCGCGGTGTACTCCCATTATACGACGCCCCCGCTTTTTACGCTGAGTAGACGGTATATTACCGAAAATCACATCAGGTGCAATCATTTTTTCATCGTTTAGCCCTCCTCATTGCAAATTATCCCGTTTTTTTACATAAAACCACCTTCGGTGTTGACTTATTAAGTGGATTTGTGTATTTTACCACATCCCAGGGCGATTAGCTCAGTTGGCTAGAGCGCCTGCCTTACAAGCAGGAAGTCACAGGTTCAAGTCCTGTATCGCCCATTAATAAAGCCTTGTTTCTAATTCAGAAATGAGGCTTTTTGTATTTCTACGCTTTACGATTAGTTCTCAAATAGTCCCCAGCGTCATTTTAGCGTCCTGGGCAAATCTACTTTGAGTATACTTTGAGTGGTTTCTGAGTGGACTAGTACATTGTCCGTGGAATAAAGCCTGCTGAGTCTTTTTGCCGATAGGATTTGTATAACCCTTAATCTGGCAAGGAGACCATTATGAAGAAATATATTGTAGAATTGACAAGTGAAGAACATAAGGAATTAAAAACTATAATTCAAACCGAGCGGATGGCAGCACACAAGCGGCGACATGCCTGATTTAGATATTGATCTCAAAGAAGCACAGATAAACTTATTTCATCAGCTTGATTACTTTTCTAAAAAACACAACTTTTCTTACAATAGAGCAGGCTTCCGCTGCCAGAAAACAAGATGGGGAAGCTGTTCAGGCAAGAATGATATCAGCCTGAATGTAAATATTGCTTTTTTGCCGGAAGAACTGCAGGACTATGTTCTTCTGCACGAGTTAGTTCATACAAAGGTCAAAAATCATAGTAGAAATTTCTGGGCTGAATTGGATAAATACACAGATAACAGAGCCAAAGAATTGTCAAAGGAACTGAAGAAATATAGGATGAAACTAAAGACTTAAAATTCATGAAAGACAAACAACTCTTAAAACTCACACCTGTCCAACGGCAACTTTTGCTGGAAGAAGTTAGAGATTACATCCTTGATATGGATATTCAAAGGGCAATCTCTGCCGCTATTTCCAAAAACGGCAAATATCATATTTATCTTACTCATGGTGAATTGGAAGATATGATTGGTAACATATGCTTTGTTGCCAATCATGAAGAGAAGAATAAGAACTTGATCCTGGAATTAGATGAATTGATAGATTACTTGGAGTGTATTTTGGACGAGTGCAAATGAACGATAACCAACCTAAATATTTTGATGACGATGGAACTGAAATTTATCCAGACCTTGTTCCCAAGCCGGATTTATGCATATCATGCAAAAAAGATGGACAATCAGGAGGAGAAGAAATTCTATGCAATCTGACAAGGGCTGACCAGCAAGGCGAAGAGGAGTTTCATTGCGAGGCCTACGAACCCAAAGAGTGAACTAAAAAAGATATGGCGAAACATAAATGAACATTCAAATCGCGATTCCGAAGAGAAACCTATAGCTGGAATGGGACTGCTCTTGCTTCTAAGCGAATGAAGGAAGCGGTCAGTGAGATTAAAAAAGTGGCAAAAAATGATTCCGCTCTGGCGGGAGAAGGTGTCATTGAATTATTTATTCGTCTTTATCCTGCCTTGATGCATATAGACAGTTCCTCAGGAGCATTAGGAACCGCTATGAACAAAACTATCGATTCCATTATGCCAATTCTTATAAAAGCTGATAAAACCAGCGAATCCTCACTTTTTGTTCATTTACGGCTTGCCTTGCTCAACTGACCCCAAAAACAAAAAACTTGTATAACCGCCGTTTTTATGCTATAAATGCATATAATGGAGATGGGATGAATAAGTTTACATTACTCAGAGCAGCTATTTTGATAATCCCACGGGGTGTATTAGAAATGCGAGAATTTAATAAACATTTCTGGGCCGAAATGGCAGTCAGAATACACCAACTCATAAAAGAAGTTTTTCCCGATTTTGGAAAAAAGCTTGATAAACTTCTTTACTACCTCACCCCCAAGAGCTACTTTTTCGAAATGAAGCGTAATTCTAAAATCATTCCAGCATGAAAAGGGTTAATCCAAGTCTTGAATCTGCAACAGAATTTGCAACAGTTTGGCGCCTTTAGGCTACTGTTGCGGTACGGTTGCGATCCGGTCACCATCATAAGTCGTTATTTAACAGTTATTAACCCTTTATTGACAAGCACTTACAAAACCTGCTAACGGACTGAAAATCCGTGTGTCGGTGGTTCAGGGTGTGCACCAAAATGCACCAACTTTTGGCGCAGGCCTTGGGCAGTTGCGACCCTTGCACGGTGCACTAAATCATCTGCCACAGCCAGGTAAAATTTGTGTGTTGCGGCAAAACTTGAATGTCCTGCAAGTGTCATTACATCATATTCACTCATGTTGTTGGCAAACCACATACTTATAGCTGTCCTCCGGATATCATGGAAAGTCCCTGTTTTGACACCGGTTTTTCTGAAGATTTTGTCTCATTTTTGCTGAAGACGTACAGTCATTAGCCTCATGGCTGGTATATGTTGGCTATTTTCATTTCAGATATATGTTTGGCAAAAAGCATCCTCCTATTAACAGTATCTGGGTCATCTTTGGCCTATCAGTCATTTTAATAACGCTTCTATGGGTGAATCTATCCAAACTGTTTCCGGGATTGCATAGTTACGCAAATAGGCCGAGAGTTTGTGTCTCAACGGACACATTGCTGAACCGCTACCACAAAGTGATGGTGAATTATATGCTATGAGCGTTTGGTCAGGTGGAGGCCGAAAAGACATCAATATGCTCTTTTTGAGTTAAAAATAGCTTTTTTCAAAAGAGTTAAGGCCGCACCCTTGTCTTACTGTAAAAGTTTTGCAACTGAAATTTTATGCAATGGCCAATTTTTGGGGACTACAAATGCGTTTTTTTTCGTTATTATAATAGTAACACAGGAAAGCTCAGGAAAGCTATGCTATGAAAAATCAAACAGACCTATTCATGCAGTATATCCGAAGACACTGGAAAGTGCTGCATATTGTCGCATGTCAGTATGCCGTTTCTCGAGCAGATGCCAGTGATCTGGTTCAGGAAACACTTCTGAAGGCATGGAAGAGTTTTTCGTCTACAGAAGAAAGAGAATATCGTCGGGCGTGGTTGTTTGTAATTATGAGAAATATAGCGATAGATTGGCAGAAAAGAGATAAACACAGGATAAAACTTTCCCTTGTTGCACATTCCGAACTGACAGAGATTGCTGCATCCGATTTGAATGAACCGCTTTGCCAAATGCCTATGATGGATGAAGAGCGGTTTTTGCAGTTTGTTGATGACCGTATCATAGCAGCATTAGATGCGATTGATCCTGCTTTTCGTGAAGTGATTGTCTTATCAGCAGTGGGAGGTTTAAAATACAGTGAAATTGCCCAGGTACTCGATTGCCCTCTGGGCACTGTTATGTCGCGAATGGCTCGGGCCAGGAAGAAGCTGCGAGAATGCTTAGCTGATTTTGCTTCCAAACCTAAAAAAAGAGCTGGAAAGGTGGAACGAAAATGATATGTAGTGAAACAAGTGAATATTTATTTGCGTTTCTTGACAATGAACTGGATGCGTCGTTGAGTATGGACTTCCAGCATCATATCGATCATTGTGCCGTATGTGCACGCGAGATTGAAATTGAGCGGGCTATTCATGGACAATTAGCTTGTGCATTAAAAACACTGGGCTCGGAAATACCATTCAACAAGCATGCTATTAAGCAAATCCTTAGACAAAGCAAAGCATCAATATTTCATTACCGCTTGACATCACGACGTACTTTTTTAGCGGCATGTGCAGCTGTCATCGTTACAGTTGGTATAACATCTTATTTTACGATACAATATTTAAATGTTATCAATGAGCACAGTAGATTTATTAATCTGGTCGTTAGTGACTTTAAGCAATTTCTAAGAGAAGGCCAGCCCATTCATTTTGCATCATCCAATGCTAATGCAGTTTCTGATTGGCTAATGCGACAGACAGATATCGAGGTAATTTTACCAAGTGTTAAAGGCACATACTGCAAGTTGATTGGGGCTCGTAAATGTGAAATACAAGGAGAACCCGCAGCATTTGTCGTATATGAAATGAAGGGAACACCAATATCGCTATTGGCTGTCACTGGCAGGAGTGATGCGCTCAAACAGCTGGATCAGATTGAGCATAACGGCCGAATCCATTGGGTAGATAGTTTAAAGGATATATCAGTTGTGGCATACCGCCAAAACAACCTTGTCTATACAATGGTTTCGAAACTAAACAAGCATGAACTTATTCACTTCCTTTCCGGAGCATCTAATGAAAACAATTGAAGTTGGTTTTAAAATTCATATCTTGATGAGCAGGTGCTATGGAGGAAAAATGAGACCAATCAGGACATGTTAAGCGTTTTGTTCCCCCGGAGAATTTTATTCTTCGGGGCCGGGATTCTGTGACAAGAAAGTTTATTTATGAGTATAACGAAGCACCAAAAACCGAAAGTGCTTTTTTTGCTGTTTTTGGCATTTGCAATGGGAGCTACAGATGCGTTTTTGCGATGGCGAAGGAGCTACCAAAGCCCATCATCTGTCATGGCACGTTGCCTGTGCCTCTGGCAGTCAGACGAAACAGCCAAAGCCGATGGCTTGCCTGCCCTGATTGATCAATTGGATTCTCAGTATCCTGCCGATCGCTGGACTGCTGCTGCGACCCTTTCTCGTGCTGGCTACCAGCAAGCTGTTCCGTTTTTGATCCAGGCAATGGCTGATGATTACGGTACTGGACGGACATGTGTAATGGCACAAAGTCTTGGTATACTCTCGGACAGGCGGGCTGTACCGGCCCTGATCAAAGCCTTGGGCCATCCATCAAATGAAGATCTCCGTGTCTGTGCTTCAGAAGCATTGGGACGTATAGGGGATACACGGGCAATAGGACCTTTGATCAAAGCCTTTCGATCAAATCATGTCAGCTTTCCAGCGTTGAAGGCTCTTGGTCAAATTGGTACCCCAGATGCCGAGTTGTTTCTGAAAAGTATTATGCAAAACTCACCTCGTTCAAGTGATGTTGTCATAGCACAGGATGCTCTTAAAGATATCGACATCGTTAAGAGGCGCAATGACGGCCCTTATCTACAGACTTTGTTAAGCACCGCCCGAGGCCAGAGACGCCGGTGGATTGTTGAGCTACTGGCCCAAAACGTTCAGATAGAAGCAATCAATATACTGGCAAAGTTGCTTGCTGATGATAACGAAAGTGTCGAAATTCGAGGCACTGCTGCCGCTGGACTTGTGTTAAGAGGACATGACTCATTTGCCGCTTTGCATAAACTGGTCGGAAGCCAAAGCAGTCAAACGCACAGTCTTGCCCAATCTGCTATTCTTCATATCGAAACGAATACGAGCAGAACAAAAAAATCTGGCCAAAATTATTTCAACTCTTTTGCTGAATTGTCAGCATCCGACAATCTAAATTATTCAATTATCAACGCAATAGGTTCAACGAATGAATAAGCCCTTTATACGTGCAACATTTGTAATAATTATGACAGGGATGTTTTCATCTCTTTTATTAGCAGGACAAAGAGAAAAATTGCAGCAAAAGAATCCATATCTTTTCTCATCGGACCAGATTACATGGCTCAAGAATATGGATGCTGCGCTACAACAAGCTGGCAAAGCAGATAAACTCGTACTTGTGAATTTTTACGCCAATTGGTGTGGCTTCTGTCGGCGGATGGATCAGACTACATTTACAGATAAAACTGTGATACAGAAGATGAATGCTTTTGTTTCTGTAAAGATCAATACTGACTTAGAAAAAAAGATTGCGGAAGAATATGCAGTCAACGGCTTACCCACTACTGTTATCCTGGATTCGAAAGGCAGGATTATTTCAGGCAGCGAAGGTTATATGCGTTCGAACGACCTTATCGAAATGATGGATTCAACTGTAAAGACGGTAACTGATCTTAAACAAAATCTTAAAGAACTCGAATCAGATCCCAATAACTGGAATCGAGCACTGGAATTTGCTCAAAAAAATCTTGAACTTCAACGTTTCCATGATGCTTTACCATGGCTTGAGCGAATTATTGAACATGCACCAAAGGACCAGGTTGATCTTCACGCCTGGGCAAACTTTGATTTAGCCATAGTCAAGGCTTCAACGGATAATCCAATTGCATCAGTTGATTATGCAGAAACGGTTATGAGCATCTATTCTAATCATGAGGCTGCTGATCAGACTCGGAAGATTTTTCCGGATATTCTCTATCTTGCTGGCGAAAAGGCTCAGGAACAGGGCGATCTAAAAGCGGCACGTGCGTATTATCAGCGTATAGTCATGGAATTTCCAAATTCTCATCTATCCAAAACTGCCCAGGAAAAATTGGATCAGAAAACACATACAAATGATTCTGCTCCCGAACTTGAAATATCAGAATGGCTACGAGGCCAGGCAACATCGCTGCAAAAACTGCGAGGCAAGGTCGTCCTGCTTGACTTTTTTCAGATTATCTGCCCGGGTTGTCACCAGGTGCATCCTCATATTGTCCAGATGCAGGAAAAATACGGCAAAGATGGTCTGCAGGTCATTGGTATCGCAGTGGCGTTTGAGCTGCAGCATATCCAGAAGCGACAGGATATTCGCAATTTTGTCGAACGGACAGAGTTTAACTATCCGGTAGGAATCGACAAGAATTTTACTAAAACTTTTCGTGCTTACAAGGCTCGCGGAACACCTTATACTGCAATAATCGATCAGGCCGGCAATTTAAAATATCTCGATTTTTACAACCCTAGCGAAGTTGAAAGTATTATTCGCAAGCTTTTGTTCAAGGGGGTTCGATGAACACCTTTGTCCCCCGAGCATTAATATCCCCGTTCATCCTTTGTCCGGTCGCTCTGTTTATAATTTACTTTATTTGCCGTTTGTTGCTTGGCCAGCCGTTAAAAAAACGCAGCTTAAATATCGGGTTCTCTTTATTACTGTTGGTATATTTTTTAGGCACCGCTGGCTTTGGTATATTCTGGGTGGCTCAACACGAGCTTCCAGTTTTCGACCTCCATTATCTGTTCGGATATATAACACTAGCGCTGGTTGTAATTCATCTTGCCTTCAACTGGAAATCGTTGATAGCCTTTTTCACAAGGCATCCAGTAAGACAAAACTCTGCACAAGAGAAAACAGCATCTAAGTACCAGGCAAAAGTTTTTTTTATAGTCATTGGATTAATATTTTATGGCAGTTTGATATTCTTTATTGGGCGTAACTATGGTACTAAGAACATCCATATTACAATGGCCAAACAACCTAACATTGTATCACAACCTGCGGGCACTGCTCAGTCTGCACAAGCTAGGGCTGTTACAGTGCAGCATCAGATGATTAAGGACACGGGCAGAGAATTAAAATTAGCAGAATACTATCATGAACAAACAAAGCATTCTCGTATGAGTCTGATGCTTAATAGCAGAGGCTTGGATTGGTCCACTCAACCAGCTGTATTCAAACAATATCCGGATGCAGAGGTCTTTGATCTTCCTGAACCTCGCAAACTTGCCGGAATGTCCGTAGGTCAAAGTATTGAGCTTTCTCGTCGTATGGTCCATGGTTTCGCCAACGATGGGATTTCAATACAAGAACTTTCTACACTTCTCTATATGACTAATGGTGTTACTGGTAGCTTGAGTTATCCAGGCCTGACCTACTATCTGCGTGCCGCACCATCTGCAGGTGCACTGTATCCGACTGTCACGTATATAATAGTTAAAAATGTAGAGGGGCTCACAACCGGTCTCTACCATTATAGAGTCAAAGATCACAAACTTCACAGACTCAAAGCTAATGAAACGATATATAAGGACCTTGCCAAACTCGTTCCTCAAAGCGATGTTATCGAATCTGCCCCTGTAACTTTTGTTTTTACCACTATATTCTTTCGAACCAGTTGGAAGTATGAACAGCGTTCCTATAGATATAGTTGTCTTGACGCAGGCCATCTGGCAGTGCAGACAATGCTGGCAGCAAATTCGTTGAATTATGGAGCCAAGCTGATCGGACGTTTCGACGATGCCAAGGTCAATTCCTTGCTTGGATTAAATGAACAAAAGGAGGGGACACTACTTATCGTTCCAATTGGTAAAATTGCAGAAGCACCTCCATCTTCAACAGAGCGGGCTGCTTTTACTCTGCAACCACACCAATTTGAAGGTAAGGGTGACAAACTTATTAAGCTTATACATGGTGCTACATTTTTTAGTAAGACAAATGAAATGGTTCAGCCTTTTCCTAAATATCAACCGATTGATAAACCATACGTGAATTTTCCAATAATTCATCTGCCAAAACAGTTCAATGCCGGTGATGATTTGTATCCAACTATCCTGCGTCGCCGCTCAGCCCGCAGGTGGACGCAGACACCGATGACACTTGAGGAATTATCATCTGTGCTTTATTACACTTTTGGTATTCGACAAGGCGCCGAAAGCACGTTTCCAGACCCAAGTGTAGAAAACCATCATGCCCTGCATCTGTATCTTATCATAAATAATGTTAAAGGTATTGAACGAGGTATTTATTACTACCGGCGAAATGACCATGCCCTGACACAAATACGCAAAGGAGATTATCAATCGACGAGTTATGCGATGTCGCTATTTCAAGAGGTTGTGGGCAGTTCCGATGTAGCAATTGTGATGACAATTGATAGCAAGCTCTATGGACGTTTGGATGCTGACCGAGGATATCGCTATGCAGCTTTCGATGCCGGAATGCTTGGGGGTAGACTTTATCTGCAAACTACAGGCCTGGATCTGGGTTGCTGCGGTATCGGGGCCTTCTTTGATAACGAAGTAAGTCAGGCAATTAAAGTTGACCCTGACAAGGAGCTAATCATATATATGGCCGCCATAGGTACTAAAAAAGAATAAAAAAACAATGAAAGGATTAATCGAATGAAATATGTCCGAAATCGATTATATGTATTATATAGTGTAACACTTTTTATGGCTGTACTTATCGTTGGATTGTGGCTAACGGTTCCATGCTATGGGCAAGAACAAGAGGGACATATAAGACAACCTTTACCGAGTTCAGAGGAGATATCTATGCTGCCTATAGATGGCGGCCCAGAATTCAATCGACTAATCCATGAAAAAAGCCCCTATCTTTTGCAACACGCCCGTAATCCCGTAAACTGGTATTCATGGGGGCCGGAAGCTTTTGAGCAAGCGAGAAAAGAAAACAAGCCTATTTTTCTTTCGATTGGTTATTCAACATGTCATTGGTGTCATGTCATGGAGCGCGAAAGCTTTGAGCGCGAAGATGTAGCAGAAATCATGAATAAATATTTTATAAGTATCAAAGTAGACCGTGAGGAACGGCCTGATATTGATGAAATATATATGAATGCCACAAACCTCATAGTGGGGCGTGGTGGCTGGCCTAATTCACTATGGCTCACACCGGATAGAAAACCGTTTTACGCTGGAACTTATTTTCCACGTGAGGACAAATACGGCAGAACAGGATTTAAAACTATTCTTTTAAGGTTAGCACAATCCTGGGAAAACCAGCGTGGTGAAGTTGAGGCTCAGGCTGATCGAATTACAACTGCTATGAAAGATATGGCAGAAAACAAGTCGGTCAAAGCTTCGGGGGATTTGAACAGAGAGTTGGTAAAGCGGGCAGAGGAACAGATTGCAGGCTCTTTTGATAAAAGTCTGGGAGGCTTTGGCGGGGCACCGAAATTTCCACCGCATCAAAAACTCATGCTGCTTATAAATCAGTACCGAAAAACAAAAGATGAAAAGCTGCTGGTAATGGTCAGAAAAACTGCAGATTCTATGGCTGATGGAGGTATCCATGATCATATCGGCGGCGGGTTCCATCGTTACTCTACTGACAACCGATGGTTTTTACCGCACTTTGAAAAGATGCTTTACGACAATGCGCAATTAGCGCGTTTTTATGTTGATATGTATTTAATTACGAAGGACCAACGATATCGCGAAGTGGCAGAGGGGATTTTGAATTGGGTGCTAAGGGATATGACTGATAAGGATGGCGGTTTTTATTCGGCACTTGATGCTGATAGCGAGGGTGAAGAAGGAAAATACTATCTATGGGGACATGATGAAGTTGTAAACATCCTCGGCAGCGAAGAGGCAGAGCGTTTCGCTCGAATATATAGCTTTGAAAAGAAAGGCAACTATCGGGACCAAGCAGCGGGAAAGAGGCCAGGCACTAATATCGTCTATTTGAAAAAACCTCTCAAACAGGCAGCTAAAACCGAGAAACTTACGTTAGAGAATTTGCAAAAACGACTGAAAAAGAACCGTGAAAAGCTGCTTAGTGTACGAAACAA
This sequence comes from uncultured bacterium, assembly GCA_964595095.1. GTDB lineage: Bacteria > Fidelibacterota > Marinisomatia > SCGC-AAA003-L08 > TS1B11. The sequence continues at coordinate 10,405 of CAZQOY010000060.1, forward strand.
GCGGATATGGCCCAGTCTGGATGACAAGGTGCTGGCCGACTGGAACGGTCTGATGATTGGCAGTTTCGCCTATGCCGGCAAACAATTACAAGAGCAGCGATATATCAAGGCAGCCAAGCGGGCAGCGAACTTTATCCTCAAAACAATGCGAAAGGACGGTAGGATTATCCATCGTTATCGTGAAGGTGAGGCTAAGCTGGATGCATATCTGGATGATTATGCCTTCCTTGCCGATGGTCTGTTGGAACTGTATGACGCAACGGGTGATAAGCAATGGCTGGACGAAACAAAGGCTTTGGTTGAGGTACTCTTTGAACATTACCAGGATAAAGAGGGTGCGTTCTTTCATACTGCCGATGATCATGAGAAGCTATTGTTGCGAACTAAAGAGCCTTACGACAGAGCTATTCCATCGGGTAATGGTGTTGCAGCAGTGGTGCTGGTTAGGCTGGGACGCATCACCGGTGACCAAAAGTATCTTGAGCAGGCACGGCGATTACTGAGCTTTTTCCTTGGCTTTATGGAACGTGCGCCTGCTGGCACGTCTACAATGATGATAGCGGTTGATCAGCTTGAGGATATTAAGGTTAGTTCAACTGAGACAGGTGAAAAACCCAAGGCCCAGCTGCGCAAGCGGCCGGTAACCCTGCAGGTCTTTGCATCGGATGTAACTGTTAAACCGGGGCAGACAATCAAGATGTCAATAAAAATCGATATCGATGAAGGCTATCATATTAATTCGTCACAGCCTTTGACCAAAAAACTTATAGCAACCTCGGTATCATTAAAGAAACTCCCGCAAGCTGCGATCGAAACGGTCAGTTATCCAAAAGGTAAAGAAATGAAATTGAAATTCAGCCCTGAGCCGCTTTCGGTATATGAGGAAAGTGTAAACATTAAATTTGCGGTTACTATCGCTAAAGATGCAAAAGAGGGAAAAAGCAATCTGGAGATTGAGGTTCGAACACAAGCGTGCACAGAAACATTTTGCCTTGCACCGGAAACCCATGTGCTCTCTATTCCTATCCAGATTGAGCCAAAAATCAAATGATACTTTTAAGCAAATTGGATTAGAATGTATATACTTATTTTATTGGTTAATATTTCAGTTCAGTGGTAAGTCGCAAAATAGCTGTGATGTACATTAGGGTACTTAAGGGGCATAAGTAATGCAAGATAGTTTGTCGAAAGCTGATGTCAATAGAATTATAAAATCAACTATTCCCACAGTAATAACTCATTTATTACTTCCTCTGACATTCTTTCCATTTGCTTTTTTTGTGGTGCCGTCATTTGCAGCAAAAGCAAGGGAATTGGGTGTTGGAGTCTCTAAATCAACAGTACTTGTTTTTAATCTGTCATCTTTTATCTGCCAGTATTGGTATCTGTGTATATTAATTCTTGGCTTTGCAGTAACCATTGACGCTGTGATTTGTTTTTTTCTGTTTCGTTTAAAAAGGAAAATTGTTACTCAGCTATGGTCTGGATTTGTAATTCTCACTGAAGCTGTTTTTGCCAGTTTGTGTGTTTTAGTACTACTTTTGTCTCTGCAGCGTATGTCTAATGCTCCCTGGTTATGTCCTGTCTAAATTAACGTGGATACGTCTTTTGATAATATCTCAATTTAGTGAGGAGCCGGAAGATAAATGTAGTTAATAGATGAAAATGATGCTTAGTGACGTAACTAAGCAAGAACATAGAAAATTAGATAGTAGGTTCTATGTTGCAGAAGTAGTGAATTGAAACGAAAGGAGATTTTTAAAGATGAAGAAATTAAGAAAGGTTATTGTGCTGATGCTGATTACCGCATTTGTTTCGCTTGGCCTGACGGGTTGCAGTAACGAGAGCAAACATCCATCTGAGGAGCATCCGACCAAGGAAGATGCAACTGAGGAGCATCCGACCAAGGAAGATGCAACTGAGGAGCATCCGACCAAGGAA
>CAZQOY010000061.1:0-12303 GCA_964595095.1 uncultured bacterium
TGTGGCCACCCAGCAACGAGCAGGCCGCTGATGATGGGTGATTGGTGACTGGTGATTGGTAAGAGCCTTGCACAACGCGGGGCTTTTTGCTGCCAGAGCCGTCTCCGGGGCCGGGTTGGGGCCTGCCTGTACGATGGGGCTCAGGCTCTGCACGGTGGGCAACGCCCGGAGGGGACCGGCGCAAAACTAAACAAAATCTCTACAATATTCAATTTTTTAAGGCCTTCGCCCGACGGGAGCATTGTTTGGGTGGTGTTAAGTTTTCCGGAGGGTACGATGGGCGACGGTGCAGAATGCAAAATGCATAGTGCAAGATGCAAAATGAAGATGGAAACATCAGATGAAAGCCGGTTGTATGGCGCTGTCTCATTCATACGACCGGAAGATAAGGAAAAGGATAGGGTTTGTCGTTCGCCTGGTGCGCGAAATTGGGGACTTGGGACTAGGGGCTTGAGGCTAGAGGCTAATAAAAAATCTGAATCAGCCACGGATTGGCATGAATTTTCACGGATCAAGCTGAAGGCCGCGCGAAAGCGGCCTTTTCGTTGGCAGCTGCAACTGAAACCTGTTAAAGGGGAGTAATTCAGGTTTTACATTTAATAGTGAAGAGTCCGGTGGGTAATCTTTGTAGTCTGGGACGGGCGCGTGTTATGCGGAAACCATATAAGACGCCACGCAGAGGCGTGAGTACATGCAACGCCTTGGGGAACCGGGAGTTAGAGACACCCGGTCTCAGCGTCTTATACAGATGAAACGCCCGATATAGACTTTATCTGGAAACCATATAAACAGAAGTTAGGGCATAATATGAATACATCTATGAGGTAAAATGTGTTGACGTAATGCACACAATGTGATATATTTGACTTATGAAGATATTTAATTGGGAAAGTGATAAAAATATATGGTTAAAAGAAAATCGAGGCGTTAGTTTTGAAGATATTGTTTTCTATATTGATAATGGGGGGCTTGTTGATGATACTGAACATCCAAACTCAGATAAATATCCAGGGCAGAGAATAATGGTAGTAAATATCAATGAATATATCTATTTAGTGCCTTATGTCGAGAGTGAGGATGAAATATTTCTAAAAACCATAATTCCTAGTCGAAAGGCAACAAAAAATATTTAGGAGCAAACGATGAATAACAACTTAAATAAAGAAGAGCGAAATATCTTAGAGTCATTTGAAAATGATGAGTGGCAATCTGTTTCTGATTTAGATAAACGTAAATCTACTCTAAAGAGATATGCTAAAAACACTCTTTTAAAAAATAAACGAGTAAATATCCGAATTTCCGAACGAGATATGACGGAATTAAGAAAACGTGCAGTTGAAGAAGGTCTTCCATATCAAACGCTTATATCGAGTATTTTGCACAAATACATAAATGGAAGTCTTGTCTCCAAATCTTGAATATTATTTTCTGAATTGAAGCTCTAACAAAGGAATGAACCCGACTGGGAAAGCTGTTCTTTTTTAGTACTTTCAGAGCATTTTTTAAGAGTTTTTGAATTTAATAAAAGATTTTCGTCATAAATTTTCCAGCGGGTTACGTCCAGACCGTTAGATTCCCGGCAACACGATAAATACCATGTTGGGTTCAATAGCAGGTGATGTCATTGGCTCCCCATATGAATATGTGGGTATAAAGGATTTTGATTTCCCGCTCTTTCAGCCCCAGACCACTTTTACGGACGACACCGTCCTGACAGTGGCAGCCGCAGTAGCAATCGTTGAGAGGAGAGACTACGCGGAGGTTTTTCGCGAGTTTGGTCAGCGCTATCCGGATCGCGGGTATGGCGGCTATTTCTACCAGTGGCTCTCAAGTCCTGATCAGGGGCCTTATAACAGCTGGGGAAACGGATCTGCCATGAGGGTCAGTCCCATAGGTTATGCGGCAGGGGATGAGGAAGAAGTCCTGTTGGAAGCGAAGCGGAGTGCAGCAGTCACTCATAATCACCCCGAGGGGATCAAAGGAGCTCAAGCGACAGCATTGGCGGTATTCTTAGCACGAACCGGCCACACTAAAACCGAGATTCGGAATGCCATTGAAGACCGGTTCGATTATGATTTATCAAGATCGGTGGAACAAATACGACCCTGGTACAAGTTTGACGTATCGTGCCAGGGGTCGGTTCCGGAATCGATCATCTGCTTTCTGGAATCGGAAGAGTTCGAGGGGAGCGTTCGAAACGCCATCTCACTTGGCGGGGATGCTGATACCATGGCTTGCATAGCGGGTGGGATCGCCGAAGCATACTATGGGGAAGTACCCCCTGAAATCCGAGGGCGGGTTAAGGAATATCTTCCTCAAGAGTTTCTCGACGTAATCGAAAGGTTCCAGAGCCGATTTATGCTGCAGTCAGAAACCTGACCAGGCGCCGGGGCTGACCACCCCCCGCCAAGTCCAATCGAGGCGTGGTACCATATGGCCGCGGCGCTGGGAGTATCCGCCTGCGGGGAATCCGGCGAGCCTGGCAGTAGCAGCTTACCCGGCGTAACGCAAGTGTAGCCGGGTGGCAGGGCAACCGAAAGGATAGGAGGGCACCGCAGAGGGATCGGAGGGGAGTGCTCTTTTTTCCCTTACTACTATAGGATACGTTCTGCCAATCAGGCCCTTACCGTGGGTAATGTCCTTAAAATGACCATGTCTCAAGATATCCTCTTTGATTGACGGTGGGGATCGGTTACATTACTGTCTGGAAAGCATTTACCAAGGTACTTTAAGGCAAATGTAAAATCATCTCTGGAAGAGTTATTAGTATTAAATGAAACTCCGGCCTAGAGTTCTTTCCCTTGTCATAGGGATACTCATTGTCTCCTTTCTGGCTCTGTCAATACCGCTCTACTGGTATACGCGCAGCGCGTTGGAAGACGAACTGGATAAGCGGCTTTTAAGCACTGCGAAAATAGCCGCACGAAGGCTTAGTGGGGATCTTCTCCTGAACCTCTTGAAGGAACCTGCCTTGTCCACTGTCAGGTTAGCTCTGGAGCAAGAACTGTCTTCCTTTATCGTTGATGGAATTGAAGGTATAGCGATTTACTCGGAGAGAGGAACGGAACTGGCGAAGTGGAGCCTGAAGAAATCGGATCATCCACAGATGAATATTCTTCTTCAGACCTTCTCCGGTATTGGGAACAACGCGAAAAGTGCCGTGTCGGAGATTTACCAATTATCTGAAGGCGAATATTTCAAAGCGGCAGCAGCATTGATCGATGCAGGAGAGACTCCGTCTCCCATTCTGGTTGTATGGGGAGGTGCTGAGTTTATGACGCTTATCGATCAAATCGTGGGGAGCCTTTTCTGGATCGTGCTCATATCAATCGTTGTTGCTGTCAGTCTGGCCATTGTTTTTTCGCAGTCGCTGATTCGTCCTGTCACGCAGCTTTCCACCTATGCTAAGTCGATACAAAAGAATATCTATACGGATACAGTTGATCTTAGACGAACGGACGAGTTTGGCGACTTGAATCGCTCACTGGCTGAGATGCATACGGAAATCAGGCAGAATGAGCAGTCGCTGAAACAGCTCCTGTCGGGCATTGCTCATGAGATAAAGAACCCGCTAGGTGGCATCGAGATTTATACCGGACTGTTGGAGGAGGCACTTTCAAAAGAATCCTGTAGAGATGATTTAGTTGAGAATCGATCCTACCTTGACAAGGTTGTAAAAGAACTCCGCCATCTGAAGCAGATCGTATTGGAATACCTCGACTATGCCAGGCCGCTTAGAAGTCGTCTGGAGCAGCTGCCGGTCGAAGCAATCTTCGAGGATATTCACCGGCTGCTTCAACCGGAAATCAGACAAAAGAATGTGAAGTACAACCTTTCAGGAAAAGGCGTGGTTCTGGGCGACGAATCTAAGCTGCGGAGGGTCTTTTTAAACTTATTGAAGAATAGCCTGGAGGCTGTAGACGAAACGGGTACCATCAGTATCAGTATTGAAAGCCAGGACGGTCTCGTGAAGGTAGAAGTGTCTGATAATGGTAAAGGTATTTCAGAAGCGGATATTGAAAACATCTTCAACCCGTACTTTACTACGCAGGACAAGGGCTATGGTCTGGGGCTGGCCATCGTAAGGAACATTGTTGATGAGATGAATGGCACGATTATTGTGAAAAGTGATGTAGGAAAAGGAACCAGGTTCACCTTGAGGTTCCCCCAAAGGGCAGAATGAAAAAGTCAGGCGAGAACACAATTCTGGTCATCGAGGATGACAGTACCATGAGGGAGGGCATCCAGACCGTCCTGGAAAAAGAGGGCTACCGGGTGGATTGTGCTGCTGACGGGTTCGAGGGAAGCCAGCTTTTTCAGACCCGCCGCCACAGTCTGGTCATTACCGATTTGAAGCTCCCCGGCAAGAGTGGAATGCACCTGCTTAACGAGTTCCTGGAGACAAATCCCGCTCTACCAGTCATTCTAATTTCCGCCTATGGTACAATAGACCTGGCCGTAAGTGCGCTGAAATCCGGTGCCAGAGATTTTATTGCCAAACCGTTTTCCATCGATGAGCTGAAAAGGAAGGTCACCGAAATTCTTAAAGATGTGCCGGTACCCGTAATCAAGATAGGGGCGATTCCCACGTTTTACGGAATGGTCGGTTCCTCTGCCGAGATGACGGATATGCAGGAGCGGATAAGACAGGTGGCCAAAGTGGACCGTCCGGTTTTGATTACCGGCGAAACCGGGACAGGCAAGGAGTTGATATCTCATGCGATCCACAATGAAAGCAAAAGAAAGGACAAGATATTTCTAGCCGTCAATTGTGGTGCATTTACAGATACCCTTCTTGAAAGCGAACTGTTTGGCCACGAAAAGGGATCATTTACCGGGGCGGTGAGACAGCATAAAGGGATCTTCGAACAGGCGGATAGCGGTACGATTCTGCTTGACGAGATTGGAGATGTATCGCCACAGCTTCAGATCAAACTACTCAGGGTACTGCAGCATCAGTCTTTTCAGCGTCTGGGGGGAACCAGTGAGATTTCGACAGATGTCCGCGTCATTGCTGCAACCAACCGGAACCTGAAGGAAGCAATAAAGAACAAACAATTTCGGGAGGATCTTTATTTTCGGCTTAACGTACTCCCGATCGACGTTCCCCCATTAAGGGAGCGGCCGTCCGATGTCCCTGATTTGATCGAGTATGTCATGGAGGTAAAATGTCGCGGCTTGGGGAGGGGAATACCGAAGATATGTGAAGACGCAATAGAGAAACTACAGCGATATTCCTGGCCCGGGAACATAAGGGAGCTGGAAAACCTTCTGGAGAGAATCCTTATCTTTTCAGACAGTGGAGTGATCACGGCTGACGACATCTATTTTGACGAAGACAATGAGGAAGTTTCCGAGAGTACCGGCAAGCTGACGGAGGTGCTGGAAGATACGGAATACAGGATGATCAAGGACGCATTAGAAAAATCGGGCGGTGTCAAACAAAGGGCGGCCAGAATGCTGGGGATCAAGGCAAGCACCCTGTATTACAAGATGGAGAAATACGGTTTAATAAATGACGGGAACGGCACGCAGAAGCCAGTGAATAATAAGTAAGGGGAAACGAATCCAGAATGAGAGTTTCAATTAAAAGATCAGCAGTTACTAAGCAAGCGGTTGTCCTGGCACTATTTCTCTTTCAGACTACCATGTGGGCGCAGGACCTGGAAACGCCGTGGAGAAATTATCTCTCTATTGATGCAAGATTAGAGGCAGCAGTTGAATCGGAGCGGGAATGGGTGGAACGGCAGCACAAACTTCGTGAAGAAATTCGCACGCTTCAGGAAAGCCAGTCCTGGTACAACGGCTGGATTATTGAGCTATTAATAGCGCGCAAAAGTTCACTCCAGGTCGAACTGGCCGATTCGCTGCAGCAAATTCGAAAGAAAATAGCCGATTCAAGAGCCCAACGGGATGCGGCATTTCTGGCATTCAAGGAGGTCTATCAACGGATATTATTAGAATCCGAATCAGAGAACAGCTTATCCTCATCGCAAAAAGTAGAGGCGATCACTATTGGGCGCCAGTTAATTAGTCAGAGTAGGGCCACATTCGACTTGCCTGATTATGCATCCATTATGAACAGTCCTTATGAAAATGAAGCCATTAAGCACCTGGTCATGGAAGATCTGCAGGCTGTACTTCGGGCTAAGCTGGTTTTGATAGATTCACTTTTAACTGAGAAGGAAACAGAGCTGGCCTTATTTCGCCGCTTGAATGAATTCCATCGCGACCTGAGCTATCAGATGAAATCAAACCTTGACCCTGCAACAGCCGGCTCTCGAGAAGCCCTTAGCTCCGTCATGCTTGGCTCTGATACTTATAGCGAAGACTTCGCTGATGGAGCTTCTTCTACCAACAAAAGAAGTATGGCGGCAGCGGGCGAAGTAGGAAGTGAGATCGGTCTTACAACTCCGATAAGCCAAAGCCCGGTTGTTTCTGGTGAAACGAATATCTCGTTGAACATGAAACCGACTGACGAAGTGATCAACCGACTTAAGAACAAACGCCAGCAGTATCAAGATCTCCTAAGACAGATTGAGACAGAATTACCACATTAAAATCAGGCTTGACACTTTATCGTTACTTTTGCTGGCTTTCTGTGGTAGATTTTCCACCCTGGAAGCAATTGACAGGCAACTTCAGTTTTCAACCTATTTTGATTCCAATGTGCGAGAGTCACTTGTTGTTCCATATTCTACATTTGGGCTCACAATGCGCGGGCGTTTGAGCCATGAATATTCCCGCCCACGATTAAATATCTATGGAGAAATATTAACTCAGGCTAACCTGGATGCCATTTTTCCGGGAGAGTCGAAACTTATTGTCAATACTGAACTGGATTTTCGATATACGTTATATAAATCCATATACATTTTGGGACAACTGAGTCACTTTCAGAAATCGTTTTACAACCATACCGGCTCTTACCTTATGACCGAATACGGCACATTTTTACAATTCTCTCCAATTCCTCGATATTCAGGATGGTTAGGTTATCGACATCGTGAGAAAACGCTTGAGACGGCAGATAGATTCAGATTCGGTGAAAATAACTTCGAATTCAGGGGAAGATACAATATAAGTTCAAAAGGTTTTATCGAAAGTACCATTACGGGTATCAATATTATTCACTCAGATTTCAATGCTATTGGTGTAGCAGATGATACATTACTGGTCCCCTTGGGATATCCTCAAGAGGACAGGGGTGTTGAGGGACTGCTGCACTTACGATATTTGGGGAAGAAAAATATCATGGGACTACAGGTAGGGATTGGAGATGTTGGATCGAACAGCGTAATTGGTGGATTGAGTTTTGTCAGTTACCAGGCCTATCTTACTGGCCAACTCAGCCCATCGATGTTTTACCATGTTGTATTCCGACGAATCGATAAGGAATACCAATATCCTGCCCTCGAGGGCGAAAGCAGGTACAGGGACCCTGAGGAGCCCATCCAGAATCTAACTCATATCCGTCTGGAAAAGGTGCTTAATGGCAGCTGCATTGGCTATGTACAGATGAGTTTATTACAGAATGAGACCATTTTCAACCAACGATATTATGATAAGACGATGGTCGAGGTTGGGATCAAATATGAGCTATAATTCAGAGCAGTAGCACAACCAGACATAATTTCTAGCCCACACCGCGGACGTTTTCCGTATCTCACCATCAGCTTTCTGATAAAACCATCAGCTTCCTGAGGGTTACGCCCTCTGTCAGATGGCTGAATAGCCGGATTAAAATATTTTTCTTCCAATCTGTTTGTTCCCCATCCCCCCCGTTCAAGTCTCCCCGCTTGATCCATCCTATTCATCCTCTCATTCATCCGCTTCCTCGGCATGTCGTTTGCATCACATGGGATGTGGGACAGATGAGATCTCCTGGATAGAAATAACAACGATTTTGATCTCATCTTCATTTCGTCATTAACTCGAGGGGGTGCTGTTATGAAGATTCAATTTCCAAGATCCATTGCTTATTTCAATTATCTTGCCCTTCTCGCTATCTCCCTCATCCTGGGCGGTTGTGAGAAGCTGCTTGATAATCCGCTGAACACACCAGACGATATGGACACCCGTGGCGGTGATAAGAAGAGCTTGGGGGGGGACTTCGCGGAGGGCGGTTCAACAGGTGGTGATTACTATCCCGGCACTGAAAAGTTCGGCGAACTTACATACAATGGCTTCGTCTACACCGCCGAAGACAACCTCTCCACTTTCGGTATAGATGTAGACAATGGTTCGTACACGTTCGGCCGAAAGAAGATCAATGAAGGCCATCTGCCGCCGATGGAGTCCGTACGGGTCGAGGAGTACATCAATTATTTCCGGCAAGATTACGATCCATCGGTTGATGTGCCATTTTCGGTTCAAGTAGACGGCGCACCCTCACCCTTCCGCAGCGACAGTCTGCATATCATCCGCATCGGCCTTCAGGGCCGGCAGCTTCCCGGCGATGAGCGCCGGTCGTGGAATCTAACCTTCCTGATCGATATATCGGGTTCGATGACCTCCCGGTTGGATCTGGTCAAGCAAAGTCTATATATCCTGGTGGATAATATGCAGGAGGGCGACAAGATCTCGATCTGTACGTATGCGGGGAGTGTGGGCACCGTGCTTACTCCCACGACGTTGGCGGAGAATGACAAGGAAGGTATTAAAGGGATTATTTCCGACTTGGTAGCCGGCGGCAATACGGCTATGGCCTCGGGAATTCAAAACGCGTATAACGTAAACACGTCCGGTTTTATTGAAGACGGGGTAAATCGCGTCATCGTCTGCTCTGATGGCGATGCCAATGTCGGGCCAACCAGCCACGAGGAAATTCTGGAATTGATCGCCTCTTACGTGGGAAATGGCATCACCCTCTCCACGCTGGGTTTTGGCCAGGGGAACTACAATGATTACCTGATGGAGCAGCTCGCCGACCGCGGCAACGGCAACTACTACTATATCGATTCCCTGTCGGAGGCCGAGCGGCTGTTCAGCGAGGAACTGACCGCGGTGATGGAGGTGATTGCCAAGGACGTGAAGGTGCAGGTCGAATTCGATGTGGATGCGGTTATCCGCTACCGGCTCATCGGCTACGAAAACCGGGACATCGCCGATGAGGACTTCGAGGATGAAACCACCGATGCCGGTGAAATCGGAGCCGGGCACCGCGTAACAGCCCTTTATGAGATCGAGTTATCGGGAAGTGGTGCCGGGAATCTGTTAACAGTTCACCTGCGCTATAAGCTCCCGGATGGGGAGACCGATATTCCTCTGGACGTACCGGTTACATTGAATGCCTTGGCCGGCACTTTTACTGAAAGCAGCCAGCGTTTTCAATTCACCGTTGGGGTTGCCGAATTCGCCGAAATCCTGCGCGTAAGCCCCTATGTTAACACATCACTCGCAGATGTGGAAAGTATCGTCGCGCCGGCCGTAGCGGGTGATGATGATCGGGATGTGGAATTTCTGGAGCTGGTCAGGAAAGCGCAAACAATTGATTGAGAGGCATTTAACATTGTGACAGTCAACGAAGAAAGAGAGCTAAAATGAACCGGTACTATAGATACCTTACTGCAGCCCTGGCGCTGTTAATGCTGTTCACCTTTGCATCAGAAGTAATTGCCCAGGAAGCTGAAACGCTCATTTGCGATGAGTGTAAGTATGAAAACGAGCTGGCCAGCAAGTTCTGTGTTGATTGTGGTGATCCGTTGTCCGAGGAATATTCCCGCTGGCAGGTTGATAAGCAATCTCAAGATCGCTATCTCAAGCATTTCATCTCCGATCATATAGACCCGCAAGTACTTTTCACCGTTCCGGTGGCCAGGGTACTGGGCTCGATGGATGTGCGAGTGATGGGAGGAGGCGCCGTCGGAGTGGCGACAGACAGGTCTTTCCTGGGGAATGTCAGCATCGGTTTGGGCGACATAGCGGAAGTGGAGTTCAGCACAGTCGGTATGGTGACCAATATCGCTAGAGGGTCCACGGTTTTCCCAACATCCGCCTTCAAATTTATGCTCATCCCTGAAAACAAGTGGCATATCCCGACGTTGGCTGTTGCTTTACGAAACTCCGCCAACTGGCAGGATGTCCAGAGTGATGAAAGAGTGCTTCAGGCCGATGCGTATAAGGTAGGTTTCTTAGATGAAGGAATATATAATATCGGCTACGATACTCGCTTTACTACCATGTTCGGGGTCACGACGGTTCGCTTGTGGTCCCTGAGCGTGCATGCCGGCGTCAGTCTCACCGATATCAGGGTTAGGGATCTGAACGTTCAGTCTTATCTCTCGGGAGACTATGCCGATACCCAGGAGAAGCAGAAGAACCTTGTCGGTGGCTTTTTTGGATTTGATATTGAATCGAACCCGCAGACCAAACTGCTGTTTGAGGCCAGGACGATCTCAAGTTATCAATACAACGTCGAGACAAAAGAAATTGACGTATCCGAGGCTTACCTGGCTATTGGCGGGGTGCGTTTTTTCTTCAACCGCTGGCTTTCAACTGATGTGGGAGTGTGGTATCAAAGCACTTTCAGGGGCATTGCCGATGTCCAGATCAAACTCGGATTGAATCTGTTCATTCCTGGCGGAAGTCTTGGGGACAGGGTCCGGGAGCTTGCAGCTAAAAAAAAGAGTCCCACGAATTAAACAAAAGGAGAGAACCAGCACATTAAATACTCAAGCCTCTTCATTCCCATTTTGATCCTGGCCGCATGGCTGGCCTGTGACCAATCAACCGGCCCCAACGAGCCGGACGAACCCGATCACAGCGTCCTGCCCCGCCCCCTTACCACCGCGGAGATCGAGCTCGCATCCTCTGCCGACCGCTTCGGTCTGAAGCTGTTCCGGGAGGTGGTGCGGCAGGATGCGAACAAGAATGTTTTCATCTCGCCCTTGAGCGTTTCCATGGCCCTGGGGATGACCGCCAACGGCGCGGCCGGCCCCACGCTGGACTCAATGCGCGCCACCCTGGAGCTGGCCGGCCTGACCGAGGAGGAGAGCAACGCGGCCTACAATAGTCTCATCCAGTTGCTCCTTGAGGCTGATCCCAAAGTCCAGTTCGATTTAGCTAACTCCATCTGGACCAAAGAGGGAATGACGTTTCTGGCCGATTTCCTTCAGCACTGCAAGGACTATTTCGATGCTGAGGTACGGAGCGAGGACTTTACTGATCCGGCAACCGTGGGCCTGATCAACAGCTGGATTGAGGAAAGGACCAACGGCAAGATCAAAAACATGCTGGATCAGATTCCCGCCGAGGCGGTGATGTATCTCATCAATGCCATCTATTTCAAGGGTACCTGGATGTACGAGTTCGATCCCGCCAAGACGGTGGATGACCAGTTCACCCTAGTCGACGGTTCCACCGCCCCCATCCACATGATGAAGCAGGAGGCGGACCTGCTCTATTATGGAGATGAGCAAGTCCAGTTGGTAGACCTGCCCTATGGGGATGGCCTCTTCCGCATGACGGTGGTGCTGCCAAGAGCCGATGTCCACGTGGACAGTGTGGCTGCCATGATAACGCCGGATACCTGGGCCAACTGGATTGGCCAGCTTGACACATCCGGTATCGCCCTGGAACTGCCCCGTTTCAAGTTCCAGTACAAGCTCCTGATGAATGATGTTCTGAAGGCACTGGGCATGACTGTCGCGTTTGATGAAAACAATGCGGATTTCACGAGAATGATGACTAGGGAGCAGTTGGGCGCCCTGAACCTGTTCATCAGCCGGGTGCTGCATCAGAGCTTTGTCCAGGTTGACGAGGAGGGGACAGAAGCGGCGGCGGCCACTATTGTGGAAATATCTTTGACCTCTACAGGCGGTGGAGGTTACCCGCGGATTTTCCGCGTCGACCGCCCCTTCGTCTTCGTCATCCGGGAGCGCACCTCGGGGACCCTGCTGTTCATGGGCAAGATCGCGGAGCCGGTGTGGGAGGAGGGGTAGGAATGTTCATGTCCTGCATGGCGTTGCCAACTAGGTTAGCGGTTCCGATGGAAGATGGAAGCTAGCATGGAAAGTTCTAGCCGTGGAGATTGGAATATGTTCCGATTCGTGAGTCTATTTATCGCTTTCGGGCTGATTACCACTTGCCAGCAGCCTTCTGGGCCAACCTACGATTCCGATGAGGAAAGGATCATCGGCTCTTGGAACTGGGAATACACTAGAGGTGGGCTTGCGGGCCATTTTTGGACACCCGAGAGTGAAGGGTACACTGAAAAATGGTGTTTCACCGAGCAGCGTGTTCGAGATAGTAGTGGACCCCAAAAACTGGACAGTGGCTTAGATGTAATTTCTGCCTGAACCT
>CAZQOY010000062.1:0-10792 GCA_964595095.1 uncultured bacterium
TGTCGGTGGCGCCCAAGGCCGCCGGGTTCGCCCTGGCGCTGCGGATACTGGGCATTATCTTCGGGGCCAGCCCCGACATGAACCTGGGTACCTGGCTGCCTGTGGAAGGCCTGCCTTTCGGTACGCTCATCGCCATCTTTTCAGCCGCTACTATGACGGTGGGCAACATCATCGCCATCCAGCAGAGCAGTGTCAAGCGGCTGCTGGCCTACTCCAGCATCGCCCATGCCGGCTACATGCTCATGGCCGTTACCATCCTCAACGCCCAGGCCGTCAGTGCCATCATGTTCTACCTGGCGGTTTACCTATTCATGAACCTGGGGGCCTTCCTGGTGGCGATCTTTATCCACAACCGGTACGGCTACGACGAGATCGAAGACTGGAAGGGTCTGGGCTTTCAGGCGCCGGTGGTGGCTGTCGCCATGGGTGTCTTCCTTTTCAGCCTTACCGGCCTGCCGCCTACCGCCGGTTTCGTGGGCAAGGTCTACCTCTTTTCGGTACTGATTGAGGCCAGGCAGTTCTGGTGGCTGGCGGTGCTGGGGGTGTTGAATTCGGTAGTGTCGCTGTATTATTATATGCGGATTCTCAAAGCGATGTTCTTGGATAGTGAGCCTACCGGTGAAACGATCTCGGGCCATCCGGTACTGGCCGGGACCATCCTGGCGCTGATGGTACCGGTGTTGCTCTTCGGTGTGTACTGGAGTCCACTGATAAACCTGGTGCGGTCTTCCCTTGAATTTTTCAGCCCTGGGATGTGATGACCCGATCCCTCGGGTGACCTAAATGCAAAATGTAAAGTGCAAAATGTAAAATTATTTCCTTTTCGCTGAGACTATTAATGTAGTAATTATAGGTTAGTTCTTCAGCCTCTTGTAAAAGAATTGAAAAGTCAACTTTTTAGTTTTTCAATTTACATTTTTCATTTCGCATTGAGTACTAAGGTATAGCATGGCTCCTCCTGCCGCCACATCGAAAAAAGTTGATCCACCCAAGCGTCCCGTCTCTGACTCGCAAGTGGTGATGAATGAGATGGTACTGCCGAACGACGCTAATGTGCTGGGGAATGTTCTGGGCGGACACGTGATGCACCTGATGGATATGTGCGCGGCCATGGCGGCCATGCGTCACTGCCGCAAGGTTGTGGTGACGGCTTCGGTGGACCATTTGAGCTTTCATCACCCTGTAAAGGTGGGGGAGTTCATGATCCTTAAAGCCTCGGTGAACTATGCCGACCGCACCTCCATGGAGGTGGGTGTGCGGATTGAGGCCGAGCATCCCCTGACGGGGGAGAAGCGGCACACCAGTTCGGCTTATCTCACATTCGTCGCCCTGGATGAAGAGGGCCGGCCCACGCCGGTGCCGAAGGTAGTGCCCGCGACGGAGGACGAAAGGCGCCGCTGTGAGGCGGCCCGTAAACGCAGGGAGCAACGGCTCAGACGTATCAGGGCTGAAGGTTCCCAGCCATGACAGTATTGAATCTGATTGAATTATGATCGGCGACTACTTACCGGTACTGCTGGTGTTTGTCCTGGCGGCGGGACTGGCCGTGTTTTTACTGGTGCTCACCCACTTCGTTGGGCCGCGGGTGAAGGATAAGGTAAAACTCTCACCCTATGAGTCGGGCGTGGACCCGGTAGCCCCGGCCCATACCCGCCTCAACATCCGTTACTTCATTGTGGGGCTGGTGTTCATCATCTTTGATATCGAAGTAGTCTTCCTCTATCCCTGGGCGGTTATTTTCAGCGACTTTATCAAACGGAGTCCCTTTATCCTCTACGAAATGTTGTTTTTCCTGGCCGTGCTGCTCATCGGCTATGTATATGTCTGGCGAAAGAGGGTGTTTGAATGGGAGTAGAGCGAAGCGGGGGAGTTGAATGGTTGACCACCACGGTCGATGCCTTTGCCAACTGGGCGCGGAAGAATTCACTCTGGCCGATGCCTTTCGGGACCGCCTGCTGCGGGATTGAGTTCATGGCGGCACTGGCGTCGCGCCACGACCTGGCGCGGTTCGGGGCCGAAGCCATACGGTTTTCACCCCGGCAGTCAGACCTGCTGGTCGTAGCTGGGCGGATTCCAATCAAGATGATGCCGGTCCTGACCCGGATTTACGAGCAGATGCCCGAACCCAAGTGGATTATCGCTATGGGGGCTTGTGCCTGCAGCGGCGGGGTGTTCGATACCTACAGCGTAATCCAGGGGATCGATAACTTCCTCCCGGTAGATGTCTATATTCCCGGTTGTCCGCCGCGGCCTGAGGCTTTCCTCGATGGGGTTATCAAGGTCCAGAAACTGATCAAGCGGGATTCCCTGGGCCACTACAAGCCGCCCGTGGAAGAAACCACAACCTAGACCTATGCTGCCTAAAGACCAGCTGGCCGTTGTTCTAAAGGAAAAATTTCCCGAGTCCTTCCTTGAGATAACCGATTTCCGGGATATGTTGACTATCCACATCCGCGGTGAACAGGCACTTGACCTGCTGCGGACGCTGAAGACTGACCCCCGGTTCGCGTTCAACTTTCTGGCGGATATCACGGCCGTAGATCATCTGGAGATTGGTGGGCCTGCCCGCTTTGCGGTGGTCTACCACCTTCTCAACCAGCATGAGGTCCAGCGGATAGTTGTCCGCGCGTGGGTGGATGAGGAGCAGCCCTCGCTGCCATCGGCATACCCCCTGTGGAAGACGGCTGACTGGCAGGAGCGGGAGGTCTATGACCTGTTCGGCATCGAGTTCACCGGACATCCGAACCTGAGACGCATCATGACCCCCGATGACTTCCGGTACCATCCCCTGCGGAAGGACTACCCCCTCCAGGGGCGCGGCGAACGGGACAACTTCCCGGTTGTGAAGCGTCGCATCGGCAGCAAATGGCAGGAAGCGAAAAGCGTCGAATGACCCTGGAAGCCAAAGAGCTGAGCACTGAGAAGCTGGTCCTTAACTTCGGGCCATCTCACCCCGCCACTCACGGAACCCTCCGGGTGGTTATGGAAATTGATGGTGAAGTGGTTACAAAGGTGACCCCGGAAATCGGCTTCCTCCACTGTGGATTCGAAAAGTTGGGGGAGCACCTGGACTACAACCAGTACATTACGGTTACCGATCGTATGAATTACCTGTCGCCCATGTGCAACAACGTTGCCTTTGTCCTGGCGGCAGAGAAGCTGCTGGATCTGGACGTACCAAAGCGGGCCCGGTATATACGGGTACTGATGTGCGAGCTGTCCCGCATCGCCGATCACCTGCTGCAGATCGGGATGCAGGCGGTGGATATCGGGGCCTTCACGGTATTTCTATACGGTTTCCGACTGCGGGAGCGGATCTACGATCTGTTCGAGCTGGCTTACGGAGCCCGCCTTACCACCAGTTACACCCGGGTGGGTGGTCTCATGCGGGACCTGCCCGATGCTTTCGTGCCGGCAGCGCGTGAGCTGCTGGACAGGGCCCCTGATACCATCAAGGAAATTGACGGTCTGCTGACCCATAACCGCATCTGGCTGGACCGGACCAGGGACATCGGTCCCATCAGCCACGATGACGCCATCTCCTATGGCCTCACCGGGCCGGTTGCGCGGGCGGCCGGAGTGGATTACGACCTGCGGACGAAGGAACCCTACTCTTCCTACGAGGACTTCGACTTCGATGTTATTTTAGGCCGTAACGGCGACGTTTACGACCGTTACCTGGTCCGGCTCAACGAGATGCGGGAGAGTTTAAAAATCTGCCGTCAGGTTCTGGAAAAGATGCCTGGCGGTCCGGTTAACGTGGACGCGGATTCCAAGTATGTTCTTCCCCCCCGGGAGGAGATGTTCAATTCCATTGAGGGGCTGATTCACCATTTTATGATCACGATGGAGAACCAGGGTTTTACCCCTCCGGTTGGCGAGGCATACGTCCCGACCGAGAGTCCCAATGGCGAGTTGGGTTACTTTATCGTCAGCGACGGTGGCCGGGAGCCCTATCGGGTACGGACCCGTCCTCCATCATTAATCAACTACTCGGCGTTTCCCGCGATGATGGTAAACATGACTGTGTCGGATACGGTGGCAATTCTGGGCAGCCTTAACGTGATAGCCGGGGAGCTGGACCGGTGAGTTTTGCGTTCACAGCTGATCGTCAGAAGCGTTTCAAGGCCCTGCTGAAACGGTACCCGGACAGACGGTCTGCCGCTTTGCCCGCTCTGCACCTGGCCCAGGAACAGGAGGGCTACCTGACTACGGAGACTATCGAGGTCCTGGCGCAGATGCTGAAAATCACGCCCGCGACCCTGATGGATACGGTCTCCTTCTATACCCTGTTCCATACGAGGCCGCGCGGAAAGTACCTGCTTAAGGTATGCCAGACCCTCTCGTGCAGCCTGGCCGGGGCCGACGAGATCGTGGACCACCTTGCGCACAAGTACCAGATCAAGGTTGGGAAAACCACACCGGACGGGAGGTTCACCCTCCTCAAGGTGGAGTGCCTGGGAGCCTGCGGGACGGCACCCGTTGTACAGATCAACGACGATTATCACGAGAAGGTGTCCATAGAGAAGTTGAACCGGATACTGGACAAGCTGCCATGACGGAAGAGATTGACCACAGAGATCACAGAGTACGCAGAGAAGAAAGAATATCAGACAGGATAAGAAAGAAGATTAGTTCATGGTCTTGATGAAAAAAACCTCTGCGCCCTCTGCGGTTAGAGTCAAAATCTTGGCGGCGGGGTTCTGCCGTGAATGATTACCAGCCCATCCTGACCATGCATGCCGGCCAGCCGGGTTCGGCTACGCTCGACTATTACCTGGCAAACGACGGCTACCGGGCAGCCCGCAGGGCAGTCCTTGACATGAGCAGCGATGAGATTATACGGATAGTGAAGTACTCGAACCTTCTGGGTCGCGGCGGCGCGGGTTTTCCGGCAGGTGTAAAATGGAGTTTTGTCCCCAGGGATAACAAGCGTCCCAAGTACCTGATCTGCAACGCTGACGAAGGCGAGCCGGGTACTTTCAAGGACCGGATGCTCATCACCCATAACCCGCACCAGCTGCTTGAGGGGATGATCATCGCCAGCAGGGCTATCGACTGTCACCTGGCCTTCATCTATATCCGGGGGGAGTTCGTCAAGGAAGCCCGGCTGCTGGAAGCGGCCCTGGAAGAGTGCCGGGCCAGTAACATATTAGGCAAGGGCATCTTCGGCGGAAAGTATGACCTTGATGTTCTGGTCTATCGAGGCGGCGGGGCTTATATCTGCGGGGAGGAAATGGCCCTCATTGAGTCTCTGGAAGGCAAGCGCGGCTGGCCCCGGATCAAACCGCCCTTTCCGGTTATCGAAGGCTATCTGCGCTGTCCCACTGTTGTAAACAATGTGGAGACGCTGTCCAACCTGTCCCATATACTCAACAACGGTGCTGAGTGGTTCCGCAGCATCGGCGCCAGCCCTGAGAGTCCGGGACCCAAGCTCTATTGTCTCAGTGGCCACGTGAAAAAGCCCGGCGTTTACGAAGCTCCCATGGGTACTAAACTCACCACCCTTATCTTTACCCATGCCGGTGGGACCCCGGAGGGTAAGAAGCTGAAAGCGGTTATCCCCGGCGGCAGCTCAGCTCCGCTGCTCACCGCCGACGAGATTGAAGGGCTGAAAATGGATTTTCCATCGCTGACGGCAGCCGGCAGTATGCTGGGGTCGGGAGGGGTCATCGTGATGGATGAAACCACTGACATGGTGCAGGCGTGTTACAACCTCGCCCGCTTTTATGCCCATGAATCATGCGGCCAGTGCACTCCCTGCCGGGAGGGTACTACCTGGCTGACCAAGATCCTGTACCGTCTTACCAAGGGTCAGGGGAGGAAGGAAGATATAGATCTGATTCTGGACCTGACCGAAAACATCGGCGGTCTCTGCGATTTCTCCAAGGGGAGTTTCGGCAAAACTGTCTGCCCCTTCGGGGAAGCGGTATCCTGGCCGGTCAGGGCCTTTGTGGAAAAATTCCGGGATGAATTTGAAGCGTACCTGCCGAAGGAGGCGGCAGCCTAGTGCCCCTGCTTAAGATAGACGATCACGAGCTGGAAGTCCCCAAGGGCACCAGGATTCTCGAAGCGGCCCTGAAAGTCGGTGTTGAGATCCCCCATTACTGCTACCATCCGGCTCTGTCCATCGCGGGCAGCTGCCGCATGTGTCTGGTGGAGGTGGAGGGAATGCCCAAGCTCCAGACCGCCTGTTCCACGCCGGTAGGGGAGCTGCCGCCGGAGAAGAAAATCGACGGCAGGTATGATATGGTGGTCCATACCACGACCGAGAAAGTGATGGCCGCCCGGAAGCTGGTGCTGGAGTTCCTGCTCATTAACCACCCTCTTGATTGCCCGGTGTGCGACCAGGCCGGGGAGTGCTTGCTGCAGGACTATTCGTTCAAGTACGGGCAGGCTCACAGCCGGTTTATCGAGGACAAACGGGTCCGGCCCAGTGAGGAGTTGGGATCGAGTGTGGTTATCAACCATGACCGCTGTATCATGTGTACCCGGTGCGTTCGTTTTGCCCGTGAGATTACCGGGACCCGTGAATTGTTCGTTGAGAATCGTGGTTATTACAATAAAATCGCTGTTTTTAATGGGAAGCCCCTGGATAATCCGCTGGCGGGCAACGTAGCGGACATCTGCCCGGTGGGAGCCCTGCTGCTGAAAGACTATATTCACTCCACGCGGGTTTGGCACCTGTCCCACACGCCTTCCGTCTGCACGGAGTGTGCCGTCGGCTGCAGCATTACCGTGGATGCGGCCAATCCCGAAGGTACCCATTCGGACAACCGGATATACCGGATCGTCAGCCGTGAAAACGACCAGGCCAACGGCCACTTCATCTGTGATGCCGGCCGCTATGCCTTCCATACCTATGCAGAAGGCGTCCTTACTGAGCCCTTAATGCGGGCCAAGCGGGGTTGGAAGGCGCTCAGCTGGGACCTGGCCTACCGGACGGTAGTGGATCAGATAGACAGGCATGGTGGTAAGGAGGCGGTATGCGCCCTGGCCTCACCCACTTTCCCCAACGAGAGCAGCTTTCTTCTGGGCCAGCTCATGCAGCGCCTCTCGGACAAGAGAAACGTGGCTTTCATCCCGGTGGAGAAGGGAGCTGACCAGACTTTCCCCGCCGGTTTCAAGATCAGTGGCGACAAGGTCGGCAACCGCCGGGGAGCTGAGGACATGATCAGCGGGCTGGCAACGGGCTTCAAGTCCTTTTTTAAGG
Source organism: uncultured bacterium (assembly GCA_964595095.1). Taxonomy (GTDB): domain Bacteria; phylum Fidelibacterota; class Marinisomatia; order SCGC-AAA003-L08; family TS1B11. The sequence goes on from CAZQOY010000062.1 coordinate 7,214, forward strand.
ACGAGGAGGGTGTCCTCCTGGTGATGGACGCCGACGGCCGGGCGGAGGTTACGGCTGATCTGAAGAGGCTTTTCAAGGGTTCATCATTCAAAGTAGTGCTAGCCGGCAATGTGTCGGACGTTACCACGCTGGCGGACCTGGTATTGCCGGTAGCGGGTCCCTTTGAGCGGGAAGGTACCGTAACCAATGACCGAGGTTTGGTGCAGTGGCTGCAACCGGCTATGGAACCCAAAGGGCAGGCCCGCCCCGCCTGGCTGGTAATAGCCGAACTGGATCGCCTCCTGACCGGTGAGGCCAGCCTGTATACCTGTGCCGGTGATGTCACCTGGAAAATCAACCGGACTATCTCCGCCTACAGCCAGGCCACCCGGTTCAAGCTGGGCAGTAAGGGGCAGTTCTTAACGGGCACGGGATAATGGATACCTTTGACATTCTAGCTACCGTAGTCAAAGTGTTGGTGGTATTCGCCGGCATCCTTATCACGGTTATGGTTATGACCCTGGCCGAGCGGCGTATTTCCGGCTTCATCCAGTATCGTCTGGGACCCAACCGGGTAGGTCCCTGGGGGCTGCTGCAGCCGGTGGCAGACGGCCTCAAGTTCCTGCTTAAGGAGGATTTAATCCCCGACAGCGTGAATAAGCCTATCTATCTCCTGGCACCGGTGATTACCATGATACCAGCGTTAATGACATTCGCGGTGATTCCCTTCGGAGCGGATCTGGAGATCGCCGGGCATACCGTGAAGCTGCAGGTGGCCGATATCAATATCGGGCTGCTGTATATCCTGGCCCTTACATCGGTGGGGGTATATGGACTGGTACTGGCCGGATGGAGTGCCGGGAGCAAGTATCCCCTGATGGGCGGCTTGCGCTCCTCGGCCCAGCTGATCAGCTACGAGCTGGCCATGGGCCTGGCCATAATCGGTGTTATCATGGTCAGCGGCGGGCTTACCTTTAACGATATTGTCGCCCATCAACAGGCCACCAGCTGGAACTTCTGGAAACAACCCCTGGCGGCATTGGTGTTCCTGGTGGCCATTTTCGCCGAGACCAACCGCCTCCCCTTCGATCTCACCGAGGCCGAGCAGGAGCTGGTAGGGGGGTATCACACGGAATATTCCAGCTTCAAGTTCGCCATGTTCTTCATGTCGGAATACGCCAATATGATCACTGCCGCCGCCTTTATGGTGTGCCTTTTCTTCGGTGGTTGGGATGTTCCATTCGTCGACGAGAAAGCCCTGGGCGGGTGGGGGGTAATCTTCTCGGTCATGGCCTTCATTTTCAAGGTGGGATTCTTTCTCTTCCTGTACATCTGGGTGCGATGGACTTTTCCCCGCTTCCGCTACGACCAGCTCATGCGCCTGGGTTGGAAAGTTCTGCTCCCTCTGGGCCTGGTGAATATTTTGGCCGTCGGTTTGTGGATGGCGTTTATGCATGAGGGCATGGGAAATAGCGAGGTAATGTAATGGCCACTGTTCTGCGAACCTATGAGCCAAGATTCTGGGACCGATTCTATATCCCCGCGTTGTTGCAGGGACTGTTCATCACCTTGGGCCGGATTTTCAAGCGAAAGGATACCATCCAGTATCCCGAGAAGAAGCATGTGCCGTTTGAGGGCTACCGGGGGCTGCACCGGCTGAACAAACATGAGGACGGGCAAATCAAATGCGTGGCCTGCGAGATGTGCGCTACCGCCTGTCCCGCCCGCTGCATCCATATCGAGCCCTCGGCGGCCCCCTGGGAAGATGGGGAGGAACGGTACCCCGTCAGGTTTGAGATCGACCTGCTGAGGTGCATCTACTGCGGCTTCTGCCAGATCGCCTGCCCGAAGGACGCTATCGAGCTCACGGAAATCTATGACTTCGCTGGTTATTCCCGCGACAGCCTGGTGATTGATAAAGAGGGGCTGTTGAAAGTGGGTGATGTTACCAAAGACGGCAATGTCTATGAGCGGCACAACCGGGGCGAGAAAGTGGAAGTGCCCGCAGGAGCGGCGGTGGATTAACCGCAGAGCACGCGAAGATCACAGAGAAGAAAGAAAAACAGACAAGAATAAGAAAAAAGATTAGTTCATGGTCTTGATGAAAAACAAACTCTGCGTTCTCTGCGCACTCAGCGGTAAAATTCGGTCATGACCGCCATTCTTTTCTACGTGTTCGCCGCCCTTCTGCTGGGAGCCAGCCTGTTCGTGGTGCTGAACCGCAATCCCATCTACAGCGTGGTGGCGCTGGTGTTCGCATTCATGAACCTGGCGGCCATGTATTTTCTATTGGAGGCCTATTTTATCGGAGTGCTGCAGGTGCTGGTCTATGCCGGGGCCATCATGGTCCTGTTCCTGTTCGTGGTCATGCTGCTGAATGTTCAGCCAGACCGGCCCCGCCCCGGCCTGATTCATCCGGACCGCTGGTGGTTCGGCCTCATGGCGCTGATTTTCGTTGGCTTGTTCCTGCTGCTGATCGGTCAAGGGGTCCGGACGCTGCTGACCTCCCCGGCGGAGGGTGCGGACGGGATGGGCAGCGTGGCCAATGTGGGCGAGGCCCTGTTCACCCGCTTCCTCCTGCCCTTCGAGATTGCCTCCCTGCTGTTGACGGTGGCCCTGGTTGGAGCGGTCTTTCTGGCGAAGAAAAAGGTCTAGGTGATGGTTGTACCCCTGTATCACGTTATCGCCTTCTCCGCTGTCCTGTTCACCATAGGTGTGATGGGCGTCCTCTTCCGGCGCAATGCCATCATCGTCTTTATGAGCGTGGAGATAATGCTCAATGCCGTGAACCTGGCCTTTGTCGCCTTCTCCCGCTACCACGGCAACGTGAACGGTCAGGTATTCGTCTTCTTCATTATGACCCTGGCGGCGGCGGAAGTGGCGGTCGGTCTGGCCATTATTATCGCTCTCTTCCGCAACCTGCGTACCTCTGACATATCCGAAATCCGGCTGATGAAGTACTGATGGCCGAGACCTTATACCTTATCATCCTCTTCCCACTGTTAGGATTCCTGATCAACGGCCTGGCGGGACGTTGGCTGTCGGAAAGGCTGAGCGGCCTTATTGCCTCCCTGGCCGTCTTGGGCTCCTTCCTTGTGAGCGCCCAACTCCTGCTCGCTTTTCTGGCGCTTCCTGCCGAAGCACGGCTCTTTACTCAGACCCTCTTCTCCTGGATTCCGGTCGGCGATTTGAATATCCAGGTGGGCTACCGGTTTGATCCCTTGTCGGCTGTCATGACCCTGGTGGTCAGTGGTGTAGGGTTGTTGATCCATATTTATTCCATCGGTTACATGCGCGGCGACCAGGGCGTCAGGCGCTACTTCTCTTTCCTGAACCTGTTCACTTTCATGATGCTCAACCTGGTCCTGGCCGATAACCTGGTGCTCATGTTCCTGGGTTGGGAGGGTGTCGGCCTGTGCTCTTACCTGCTCATCGGCTTCTGGTTTGAGGACGAAGCCAAGGCCCGGGCGGGGCTGAAGGCCTTTATTGTGAACCGTATTGGAGACGCGGGCTTCATCGTCGCCATGATTCTCCTGTACCACCAGTTCGGTACCCTGAGCATCAGCGAGATCGCCGGGGCGGCGCCGGGGGCCCAGGTCG